>JACZYU010000077.1 GCA_022570935.1 Planctomycetota bacterium
TAGTGACAGTTTTTCGGCTTAAACTGCTTAATACGTCACCTGAATCTTTTTTGTCTTGCAGGCTGTGTGTCGCTGACGAAGAACTGATTGTTTCTCCACTCATCAAACGATCTATCACGGGTTTGATTAACGCTAATTGAGCGCCAATGAACAGTGTGAAAAGTCCCATGCAGATCAGGGTTAACACAACCATCTTCCAATGTGGTTTTGCGTATGAAAACAGTCTTGCACATTCTCTTATCGTATTGTTGTTTCTAGACATATGACTTCTAGGTTTGACTTGTTATGTGTATAAATCCACATGTAAGGGTTTCAAAATGATGTTATCACACAAAAGGTTTTTGTCAATAGAAAGATTGTGCTTCCTAACCTGGACGAGCCAGAACCAAACGGGAGTTATTAAATTACAAATTTCAAATTACAATGTCCGAATGACCAAAATCAGTTTTTTTTGGAATTTTAGATTTCTTCATTGGAATTTGTGTGTTATTTGGAATTTGTTATTTGGTGCTTATCAGACATCCCGACTGAGTCGGATCTGTGAGCAGCCCACAGGGTCGTCCTCAGGCGACCTGAAAAACTCTATTAATAAATATTTTGCCAAAGATGGTCAAAAAACTTTCATTAAGGGACTATGGTAGTTGTCCGATTAGATATTTATTATTGACCTATTCAAAGCCAGATATATATAATCGATTTTAAGATTTTAAATCTGATATCTTGCACAACATAAAACTACCTGACAAATATGATTAATATCAACATCTTACAAAAATACTTAGTAAAGGAGTTATTAAGGACATTTATACCAGCAATATTTTGTCTCGAATTCTTATTGTTACTTGGGTTCTCAGTTCAACTGCTTCATAAAGGACTTGATGTGCCAAGTCTTTTTTCTGTTCTCCCTTACATGGCCTTATATACCATCCCGCATGCTTTACCTGCTTCATTACTTACCGCTACGGTTATGACTTATGGAAGGCTGAGTGCTGATAATGAAATTACGGCAATCAGAATAGCTGGCATGCATCTTCACAACATAGTGACGCCGATAATCGTTACTGGAGTAATCTTCAGTATATTAACCTTATATCTAAATGCCGAAGTATTACCCCGGTCGTATTTTAAAGTGAGACAACTTCAGGAGAAAGCAGTCAAACGAGTTCTTGCTACACACTTTATAACAGCTAAAAAGAAGGTTGATTTTCATCCATATCAAATTTACATAAGTAGTATTGAAGATGGCATTTATAAGAACATTGCAGTCTTTGAGTATGCTGACGAATATATAGTTAATATATTGTTAGCCGAGGAAGGTGAAATAGAAGTAGATGATTCTGGTAACAGGATTTTGCTGACATTAAGGCGTGGTGAATTTCTTAAGCCTGATATTAAGAACAGTATAGATTCTCCTACAACGGGGAGTTTTGAGGAAGCCGTGTTTGAGATTCCATTAAGGCAGAAAGTGAGGCATGCAGCGCTTAAATATGCAACGCTAACAAGTCTTATTGCACAAAGAGGAGAAATTAACGATGAATTAAGTGGTTCAGGGAAACTGGTTAAAGATCCGGAAGAAACTATCAAGATTACCATGAGAGAAATTTCAACTATAAATGAAGAAAAGAAAAGAGTTCAGGAGAGACTGCAAAAAGCTGAAGTGGGAATAAAGAAGTCAAAAGCGAACATACCAAAGCAGGAAGGGGCGATAAAACGTGCAAAGTTTGATATCAGTATCTTTGAAAACTATATAAATGTGGCGCTGAATAATATCGGTAAGTTGACGCAAAAAAGAGAGATTGAAGAAGACATGAGAATTATGGGGTTTAATCACAAGAGTGAGGAGGAATATGCGAAAAATGTTTTGTTGATTGAAAAGATAATAGAGAAAGAAAAACGCAGGATCAAGAAAGCAAAGAGGAGGGTGTCGAGATCTGAAAGAGTGATAGAAGATGAAAATAAGAAGATTGAGGAGGTAGGGTTAGATATAGAAGGATTTCTCCGTGGCAAAGAAGATCTGGAAAAAGAACGCCTGGTACTTGCTGAACGTGTTGAAATGGCAGAAAAGCAAAAGTTCAGTCGTGAACTGTCAATAAACATTCACAAGAGACTTTCGCCTTCTCTTGCAAGCCTTACGTTTATATTGATAGGTATTCCATTAGGTATAATGACAAAAAGCAATAATATGCTTATTAGTTTAGGGATTAGTTTTATATTAATACTTTTCGTTTACTACCCCTTGGTTGCAACAGGATTAATTTTAGCAGAAAGTATGAATTTTCCAATTATTCCTTCCGTTTGGGCGGCAAACGTTGTTAATATTATTATCGGTGTTTTCCTATTTAGAAAAATACTTAAAGAATAATATCTGTAATGCCGCAACACTTAGTCCTTAATTATGGAAACTACGCAGAATCTCACATCTATGTAATCCTTATATAAATACATGGTGGGGACCCTTCGCTTTCAGAGATGACAGATAAATATAATGTGCTTCTCATGTCAAATGGATGGTCATGTTTATTTAAAGGTACTTCTACTCAGCAGAAGATGATAGGCTGCTTCTATAGGAATTGGAACTGATAACAACCTTGACTTTTTCATTGAATTAGTTATATTGAAAGTTCAACTTTTCTCCACACTAAAGGTATTGAAATTAGCAAGTTATGAATTTCTAAGATTGTAATCCTGAATAGAAATGGCAAACTATAATGATAGTTACTACAAGCCCGGGTTTGATGTGACAATAGGAAGTAAATGGACCAGGGTTATAATGATACTGATAATTGTAAATGTCATTGTTTTTATAATCCAGCTTCTGTTTTCCACTATTAGTTCTCAGTGGGGGGTGCCGACCATGGGCATATCTCCGGAAACCGGTGGGGCTGTTCATCATGTAAGGTTGGGGTCTGACCGATTTACAACTCTTTTCTGGCTCTACCAACCACTTGCTATAGGAAAACTCTGGCTATGGCAGTTCGTAACATACATGTTTCTGCATAGTATTTCCGATCCATGGCACATAATATTCAATATGCTTGTTTTATGGATGTTCGGTAGTGAAGTTGAAAGGGCTATGGGTACAAGGAAATTCTTGACCATGTACTTTACGGCAGGTATTTTTGCCGGCATATTTGGCTGCCTGTTTACGCCTAACAACCCGATCCTTGGCGCTTCCGGCGCAATCTTTGCCGTCGAGATTGCATTCGCCATGTTTTATCCAAATTCTACTATAATCTTCTTTGTTTTTCCAATAAAGGCAAAATATCTTATAATGATATTTATCGGCATAACGGTGGTTAACTGCCTTATGCCAAGCAGTGGTAATGTTGCACATTTCGCTCATCTCGGAGGACTTCTTTATGGTTTCCTGTTTATTCGTTACGAGCCCAGATTTAGTAACTTTCTCATATCGTGGCAGAATCAACAAAAGGCGAATGAATATAAAAGAGAGGAAGAAGTTAAAAACGGAGTTGATGCTTTGCTGGATAAGGTTAACCGTACGGGTATGAAGAGTTTGACGAGGAGGGAGAGAAGTTATCTTAAGAATGCAAGCAAAAGGTATAGGAAAATGAGTGGTAAATAGTATATCTATGCCCACGATTAAATGTGTATTTCTTATTAAGAGTTTTTGATTATAAGAGTTTCTGCCAAAGGGGATACGGTATATATCTTTATTCAAATATTAAATTTCTTAGAAATAGAAGGTTAATAATTACATGATCAATATAGGAATAAATGGTGTCTGTGGCCGTATGGGATTGAGGATTGCCGGGCTTGTTGCAGAAGACGAAAGCCTGAAATTAGTGACAGCGCTTGAAATGGAAGGCCATCCTGACATGGGAAAGGATTTAAGCTCCGTTATCGGCCAGGGGCATGATGGTGTCAAAATATCATATGAGTTTAGTGGCTCACCGGATGTTTTGATAGATTTTACCACTCCTGCTTCTACCATGGCCAGGCTGAAGTATTGTGTTGATAATGGAGTTGCAGCAGTGATAGGTACTACCGGCCTGGACAGTGAACAAAAAGGGGAGATAAATAAAGCATCTGAAAAGATACCATGCCTTTTTTCTCCCAACATGAGTATTGGCGTAAATTTGCTCTTTAACCTTGTTGAGACAGTGTCAAAGATACTTGGAGATGAGTCTGATATTGAAATAATTGAATCGCATCATCGCCTTAAGAAAGATGCGCCGAGTGGGACAGCTTTAAAGATTGCAGAGAAAATATGCTCTGCAACAAATCGGAAAATGGATGATGTTGTAATCTATGGGCGTAAAGGCCTTACCGGTGAAAGACCAAAAGATCAAATCTGTATACATTCCATACGATCCGGAGATATCGTAGGGGAACATACCATAACTTTCTGCAGTGGCGGCGAACGGCTCGAACTGGTTCATAAAGCACAAACGAGGGATTCTTTTGCTATTGGTGCCATTCGTGCAGCAAAATTCTTGTCTGGAAAACCACCGGGTTTCTATAGCATGGAAGATGCCTTGAGAGATAAATGCTGAAAATATGCGTATGTCATAATGGCATAACATGCTTGTAAAAACGGCATAAACCGCAAAGCCAGAGGCAATCAGATTACCATAAGTCATACATTTATATATACATATGATATTTTAGGATTATATGGTATATAGTTTGCTTATTTTAAAAACAGAGTTTTCGTGATTAGGTGAAATTTATCATTTCTGTCTTGCATTGTCTGATAATGCCTATTTCTATTTTTATATTAAGTGTATAACGGAATTAGCAACCAGAGAATGCGGCAGCGCTGAATTTATTATTTAAGGAGAATTTGATGGAAAAAATCATAGGTATCGATTTGGGAACTACTAACTCGGTAGTGGCTGTAATGGAGGGTGATCAGCCCAAAGTTATAACAAATGCTGAAGGAAACAGGATTACTCCTTCTGTAGTGGCTTTTACTGATAAAGATGAACGTTTGGTTGGACAACTTGCCAAACGACAGGCTGTTATTAATCCGGAAAATACAGTATTTTCCATTAAACGTTTTATGGGCAGGAGACATAACGAAGTTACACAGGAAGAAAAACTGGTACCATATGCAATCGTTGGCAATCCAGATGAATTAGTAAAGGTAGAAGCAAGGGGAAAGAGTTTTACCCCTCCAGAAGTCTCTGCAATGATACTTCAAGACCTTAAGAAAACGGCTGAAGATTATCTGGGTACAGAAGTAAAAAAGGCCGTAATTACTGTTCCTGCTTATTTTAATGACAGTCAGAGACAGGCAACGAAGGATGCCGGAACGATAGCCGGTTTAGATGTGGTTCGTATCGTTAATGAGCCGACCGCAGCATCTTTAGCATATGGTATAGATAAGAAGAAAAATGAAAAAATAGCCGTTTTTGACCTCGGCGGTGGAACGTTTGATATTTCAATACTGGAAGTAGGCGAAGGGGTTTTTGAGGTTCTCTCTACGAATGGTAACACACATCTTGGCGGAGATGACATTGATCAGGTACTACTGAACTATATTGCTGACGAGTTTAAGAAGGAGCAGGGCATTGAGCTCAGGCAGGATCACATGGCTTTGCAACGTCTTAGGGAGGCTGCAGAAAAGGCTAAATGCGAACTTTCAACTTCGACAACTGCGGAGATTAATCTGCCTTTTATAACAGCAGACCAGGCAGGACCAAAACATCTGACTATGAGTTTGACAAGGGCGAAATTTGAACAATTGATAAATGATCTTGTCGAGAAGTGTCGCAAACCATGTGAGCTTGCAATGGAAGATGCAAAGGTCAGCCCTGGGGATATAGACGAGATAATACTTGTGGGCGGGACGACAAGGACGCCTATTGTACAGAAACTGGTAAAAGAGGTTTTTAAGAAAGAACTGAATAAGAGTGTAAACCCTGATGAAGTTGTTGCACTGGGTGCTGCAATTCAAGGCGCCGTTCTTGCAGGTGAAGTTCATGATGTCTTGTTATTGGATGTTACACCGCTTTCATTGGGAATTGAAACCCTTGGGAGTGTTTGTACAGTCCTGATTCCACGAAATACCACAATACCGACAAATAAAAAAGAAACATTTTCAACTGCGGCAGATAATCAAACTGCTGTAGACATACACGTTTTGCAGGGCGAACGTCCAATGACTGCCGATAACCGGACACTTGGGCGTTTCCAATTAGCCGGAATCCCTTCGGCTCCCAGAGGTGTTCCGCAGGTTGAGGTCTCTTTTGATATTGATGCAAATGGTATCCTTCATGTTTCAGCTAAAGATCTTGGAACGGGTAAAGAACAATCTATTCAGATAAAATCGTCTTCAGGATTATCTGAAGAAGAAGTCAAGAGAATGCAGAGTGAAGCTGAATCACATGCCGAGGAAGACAAAAAGAAGAGGGAATTAGTAGATGTGTTGAATCAGGCTGATCAGGCAATCTACTCGACTGAGAACACCTTAAAAGAACATGGTGATAAGGTTGATGAGGCAGAGAAGGCCAACATAGACAAGGCGCTGGAAAAACTTAAGAAGGCGAAAGAGGGAACCAATGTAGACGAAATCAAAAAGGCAACAGAGGAGCTACAGACAGCTTCCCATAAACTGGCACAGGCTATGTATGAGGCATCAGCACAGAAGGAGCAGGCAGCAGCGGGTGCAGATGCTGGTGCGGCAACGAAAGGAAGTGCATCTGAAGGAAAGGAATCTAAGAAAGGCAAAGAAGGTGGAGATGTCATTGATGCAGATTATGAGGTAAAGGAGTAAGGTGTTTTAGTCTTACCCAACTGTTTACCGGAATTTTGGAATAACTAATAATGAAAAAGTCGGGATATACCCGGCTTTTTTATTTTATAGATGTAAGCACAGAACATCTTTTTGCGGTTTAGTACCTTTATAAAAATATTTTGACCAATTTTGGCAAAGCGGAGCTTCTTGCTGGTTCAATCATGTTGATTGTCGCCTGAGGACGACCCTATGGGCAGCTTCAAGATCCGACCTTGGCGGGGGAACCTAAATGTTTTGGTTCAGGCTGCAAGCCTTAACCAGCGGTAAAATAGCATTAGATTGTGGATATAAACTGAACATGAAACTGGACAAGAAGAAGATCTTATTTATTGCAGGGATACTGATAAGCATTATCTGCTCGTGGCTTTTTGCGAGAAAGATTGAGTGGTCTCAGTTGAGTGTGGCACTTAAGGAGGCAAAATATGTATACATTATACCTACAATAATACTCATTTTTGTGAGTCACTATTTCAGGGCGGTTAGATGGTCTGCATTAATTGCGCCCATAAAGAGAGTCTCTGTGTTAAATCTGTTCTCTGCAACAATGATTGGTTTTATGGCGAATTGTGTGTTACCGGCAAGAATAGGAGAGATTATAAGGCCTGTTATGGTCGCAAAGAAGGAGAAGATCAAGGTAACCGCATCATTTGCTACGGTTGTGATGGAGAGGATCTTTGATGTGTTAAGCATTATAGTAATTGCATCACTGCTTTTCTTCTTCCTGCCTGCAGAGACATTACAGAACAAGAGTGTTAGTATGATTAACCATGCCGAGGCATCAACAGAAGTTTTAAAGGCAAAACATGTTGATGAAAAGCCGGGAGTACCTTTGTCTGTTGTTAATGAGGAGAGTGAGGCAGGGGCCTCAAATATAATAAAACAATTGAAAAAATGGTCAATTGTAATGGCATTCTTTGGGATACTTGCAATAACGTCACTTTTCTTATTATCATTATACCCCAAGAAGGCGGGTGCAGTCTTTGAGAAACTGCTTTTCTTCTTCCCGCATCATCAAAGGGATAAACTGGTCAACCTGCTTCATTCATTCATTTCAGGCCTTCAGGTCTTTAATAATAAAAAACAGTTAATATGGATAGGAGTCCTTTCTCTCATTATATGGTTTTTGAATGCCACGCCTATATACGTATTGTGCTATGCGTTTGATATCAAATTATCGTTTGCAGGAGCATGTTTTGTGATGGTCTGTCTGGCACTGGCAGTAGCGTTGCCACAGGCGCCGGGTTTTATTGGGGTTTTTCACATTGCTACTCAAAAGACCTTAGTTATATTTGGTGTCGGGTTATCGTCTGCACAGAGTTTTGCAATAATACTGTGGGCGCTGAGTGTCATACCTGTTACAATAGTCGGACTCCTGTTTCTCTGGAGAGAGGGGGTGAGTTTCGGAGAGATATCTCATTATGATGAGAAAGTACCGGAGTAGATGTAATGATAGAAACAATAAGTTGAGTTATTACTCACCGCAAAGACGCCAAGAACGCAAAGGAAACTTAAAGTGGTAAAGGAAGAAGATAGCCTGCCCTAGTGCGATCCGCCCTGCGGTCTGGGCCAGGGGTTGTCAAAAGAAATCATAGGTGCTGCAATTGAAGTGCATCGTCACCTTGGGC
Organism: Planctomycetota bacterium; assembly: GCA_022570935.1. Lineage (GTDB taxonomy): Bacteria > Planctomycetota > Brocadiia > Brocadiales > Scalinduaceae > Scalindua. The sequence continues at coordinate 8,386 of JACZYU010000077.1, forward strand.
CAGGTTTGTTAGAATTAGCCTACGAAGAGTGCCTTTGTAAGGAATTGGAAATTAGAGATATTGCGTTTGAGAGGCAAAAACCACTTCCTGTGGCTTATAAAGGGATAGCATTAGACTGTGGATATAAACTGGATGTAGTAGTTGAAGGCAAAGTAATCTTGGAATTAAAGTCTGTTAACAAGTTTGAACCAATTCACGACGCACAGCTTTTGACATATTTAAAGCTTGCAGATTTAAAATTAGGAATTTTGATTAATTTTAATGTTCCAGTTTTAAAAGATGGGATTAAGAGAATAGTCAATAATCCCTGTCTGCCGACAGGCAGGCCTGCCCGACCTGTGTCAGGCGGGTTTAAAACTTTGCGCTCTTTGCGATGAACTATTTCTTCTCCGATACTCAGTTTCTTCCATTCTTTCTGTTACCGCTATCTTCGTCTCACGGGTTTTCTCACCAAGAATATGCGTATGCTGTAAAATATTATTATTCCTGACACAAATCCTCCTATATGTGCCCACCACGCCACACCACCACCTGAAGCTGATGCCGTGATAGATATTGCACCATTAAAAAATTGAATAACAAACCAGAAACCGAGGACGACCACTGCCGGAAGTTCTATTATCTGTATGAAAATAAACAGAGGCACTATGGTGACAACCCTTGCGCGGGGAAATGTTACCATATATGCCCCAAGTACTGCAGCAATTGCCCCGCTTGCGCCGATACATGGAACGTTTGATTGGCTGTTGAAGAAGACGTGAACGGATGAGGCAATGATTCCGCAGAGAATGTAAAAACCAAGGTATTTAAAGTGCCCCAGTTTGTCTTCAATATTATCACCGAATATCCAGAGAAACCACATGTTGCCGATAAGGTGAACAAATCCTCCGTGCAAAAACATTGATGATATGAACGGAAGAAATGTACTTATAAATGTTAAATCAGGAACCTGAGAATAGTGGCTGACTTTAAGTGGTACTACTCCGAATTTCAGGACAAATACACCTAATCCAGAGCCTAAGGAAAGTTCATATAGAAATATGAGAACGTTTACAACTATAATTCCTATGGTTATATATGGGAATGTACCTGATGGATTCTTGTCTCTTATGGGTATCATAATAAATTAGCTCCCTTCGATCGCTAATTTATGGCGTTTTGCTTCGCAAAGTGTAAAGAAGATTGACTTGTGGAGATCAAGTCTTAAAACTTCTAAAAATGAACTATTTCAAACGAGCCATTACCTTGTTGTAAGGGAAATGCCTGCCCGGACATACCGTTTTACGAAAGGTTCTATGCATTATGACTTGATTTCTGGGTATGTTGCAGCGTTTCTGAAGATAATTTATTAAATACGTTAGAGACGAAATCTGTGAGCTTGTCGGATAGTCATTTTCGAAATTACCAATTAAGCAGATTCCCACGCCATGTTTGTTATATTCACCATTGCCGGCATGAGCACCATCTATCTGGTCATCCCATCTGTTTCCGACCTCTATCTGGCCGTCTCTTGAACCGTTTCCGTTTCCTATTAAGAAATGATAACCCAGGCCGTTTACCCATCCCTTCTCATTTTTGTGATACTTGCCAATCGAAGCGGCATTTCCTGAATCAGAAGCACTGTGATGTATGACAATATATTTCCATGGCCTGATCTTGAATTTATTCAATTCACTCATGATAGAGCCTGGAATTACTATTTCAGGTTTTGGTCTTTCCGGTTTATAAATCGGTGGCAGCGTTGATACGTGCGTACTGCTGCAGCCATATAAGAGCGGTGCTATCAGTAGAAGGAACTTCAAACAGGGCCATTTGCATTTGATCATTATTATTGCCTCCAGGTTAAAATATTTCCTTACTGTCTCGTAAGATAACTGAGAGGCCGCGTAATCGTTCAGAGAGGGTGATGTATATATTAATAAGGATATTTATATTATCAATAAACCTTCCAAAAGTCAATGGATAACGTAGGCACTACGTCTTAATTCAATGATATTGGTGCCGTTTGCCAGCCCGACGAACAGACTGTGTAGCAATGAAGAAAAACTTAATGTGTCATCCTGAATCCTGTCATGCCTACTTTGCGAGGCTTATTTCAGAATCTCTGATGTAGATACTGAAATAAGCTAACCAGGGAGCAACCCA
>JACZYU010000238.1 GCA_022570935.1 Planctomycetota bacterium
GTTTCACTTTTGCCCACAGTTATATTATTTTAATTCTATTCTGGGTTTACAGGGTATAAATGAAAGATGCCAAACTAGATCGGATCATGACGAAGCCGAAGATGAGGGCAATCTGAAAGACGATGAGCTGCCCGGACACGAGCTGGGAAATATCGTACACCGGGTCTTTAAGAACTACCATTTTGCTGAAGATAAACTCAAAGAATGTATTAAAAAAGAGCTAAGCATCTATGGATTGGACACAAACCAGAATAGCGTTGACCTTGTTGCAAACTGGGTAAACTCTTTCTACAATAGCGATATTGGCAAGGAAGTTGTTTCAAGTAAACAGCAAAAAAGGGAAACATCATTTATATTTAACTACAGTCACAATCTTATAAGGGGGCAGATAGATCTTTTCTATTCTAACAATGAAGGTCTGTTAAAAATTATTGACTACAAGGCAAATGATATTACCATTGACGAAATACCAGAGAAGATCCAGTACTATCAACTGCAGATGCAGCTCTATGCCAGGGCACTGGAAACGATTTATGGTAGGAAGGTGGATGAAATCATACTCTACTTCCTTGTACCAGATAAGCCGGTAGTAGTTGATACAACTGCGGATGCCTGTAAAGAATTAGACTCAACTCTAGACAATTTCTTCAGGGCACATAAGGATGGATACTTTAAAAAGTCGAGTGGTCTTAAATGTAAGTGGTGTGAGTATGAGGCGATATGTTAGAAAAAGAATTACAATTGAGGGATTCCCGCCTAACAGTCCACGCCTAACAAACTGGCGGGCAGGGAAGAATTGAGGAATTAAAAATTCTTAAATTTCTAAATTATTTGATGACAAATGAATAAGAGAGATTTGCCACAAAAGAAAACTGCGAAACAAACAAAATTCTGTCGTGACAAATTGATAATGTCAGTATAAGGCAAATAGAAAATGTCAGGTATACTCATCTCCAGAAAGGAGATGAGAGATGTATTACCTGACAATGAAAGATCTTAACAAGTACAAGACAGTCACAGAAGTAATAGAAGGATATTTAAAAGTTAAAGAAGCAGGTGAAATTCTAAAGCTATCCGAACGTCAGATATATCGCATAAAAAGCAGGGTAGAACGAGAAGGTATCAAGGGTATACTGCATAAATCAAGAGGCGCAAAAAGAGCCAGATGGTTGACTCAAGACGTTCAAGATAAAGCGGTTCATCTTTATAATACTAAATACAAAGGGTTTAACATTACTCATGTGACTGAATATTTAAATACAGAAGAAAAGATAAAGATATCAAGAGAATCACTTAGAGAGATCCTTCTAAAGAGAGGTTTTCATACTAAGAGCAAAAGGCATCCTAAACATCTGCATTGGAGGGAGCCACGAGCCAGAGAAGGCCAGATGATGCAGTTTGACACGTCAGATCATGACTGGCTTGAGGGCAGAGGTCCCAGATTGTATTTAATAGGCGGTATAGATGATGCGACATCTGCTTGTCCAGGAGCGAGATTTGCTTTGTCTGATTCATGCAATGAGAATATGGGTGTTTTAAAGCAGATAGTAGAGACAAAGGGTATTCCCTTAAGCTTTTATTGTGATAGAGATTCTAAGTTTAAGACTACCAGGCATGAAGGGCTTCATTATCAACTAAAAGGAGACTATGATCAGACTCAAATCGCAAGGGCTTTAAGCGAATTGGGAGTAGAGATTATCTATGCAAATTCTCCACAGGCTAAAGGCAGAGTAGAAAGGGCCTGGGGTACGTTTCAAGACAGGCTTTGCTCTGAGTTAAGGCTTCATAAGATTTCTACGCTACAGGCAGCCAATCGCTATCTCACAAAAACCTTTATCCCCAAGTATAATAGTAAATTTGCCCGCTTGCCCAAGGAAAAAGGTTCAGCGTATAGAGCATTGCCTAAGGATTTAGATTTAAGCAATATCTTCTGTATCAAAGAAGAAAGAACCGTCGCATCTGACAATACTATAAGCTACAAGGCAAAGACATATCAGATATTGCCCAGCAGTTACCGGATCAGTTTTGTTAAAGCAAAAGTCATGGTGCATGAACACTTAGACAGTTCAATACATATATTGTTCAAAGAACAGGAACTAAGACACAAACAAGTACACAAGAATAAACTAAAGGCATTACTGCTCGTAGCGGCAACATGTTGACGGTTGATGTTGTGTAACTCCAGTCGGCCTACGGCCTCCTTCCGTTACACAACATCATATTGCTTTTACCTTATCTCTTTACTAACTTATCTTACATTTACAACTTGACTAATTTACTGACATTTTTAATTTGCTAAAAACCTGACATTTTCTATTTGCCTTGACAAACAAACAAAATTCTTGACAGACGCTATGAACCCCTCCCCATTGTCTAGACAAAAATATTAACTTTTTTAGATGGACTTATCACCGACTTTGGGGCTTTGGCTCCGGAAGGAGCCCGTAGGGCGACTGGAGGGGCCAAAGCCCCAAAGTACACCTCGGACGGGGTCTGGTACCCCAGTGATTCATGTAACCTTTCATAATTATAAAATTTGAAATAGCGGCCAAGATAATACACCGCCTCAGTCACAGTATCGTAATCCCGTAAGTAAACCTCTTCCACTTTGACGGTACGCCATAAACGTTCTACAAAAATATTATCAAGATACCGGCCACGGCCATCCATACTA
>JACZYU010000078.1 GCA_022570935.1 Planctomycetota bacterium
CTACACGAATCGGGAGTCTGGTAAATGATGATGTCTCTATTATAGCCGAAAGGAAAAGGAAGGTCTTAAAAGACTCTATGCCTTTTTCGGTGTGCGGTCAATGTGACGAACCTTTAAGACAGTGTCAGACCCCTCAAGGCCTGCCGCCGGAAGGAAGAAAAGAACGGAACAGATTTTTTCGTTCAGTCAGCCAGGAGAAAATTATTTTACCAAGCGCTAAGTATAATTAACGTTCCCAAGCTGGAGCTTGGGAACGAGGAGAGGGTGAAGCTTGGGAACGAGGAGAGACTGGCGGGTTATTAGAAGTTTTAGTTCTCAGAATCTTCTTCTTTTTCTTCTTCGATGAAGGTTCCGTACGGGCCGCGAGTGTTAATTGAATCATCCTCTTGTATTGCTTTTTTGCCGGGAGTAATGATTTTGACACTTCCGTTTATAGTCTTAAAAGGAGATTGTGAAATTCCAACCCTGAAGGAATTACCAAGGAATCTAGCTTTTTTAAAATGCTCTTGAGTATATGTGTAAACAAGGTGGACAGGGCTCACGTCTTTTTTGCTCACAAGGGATTTTCCCTCCTGATCATATATTGTTATGGTTAGTTCTCTTTCACCGGGTTCCCATGAAGCGTCAACCTTAATATCACCCGGATATTTTGCGGTGAATAAAATTTCCCTTGGCTGTACATCAGTACCTTGCTTGAGAATGCTGGGCAGATAAAATGAATGTACATTTTTCCCAGCCAGAACATTTTTCTGGTCAATTGTTGTAAAAACAAGCACCATTGAAATGATTAACAAAAACAAGAAAAATGTTCTTTTTATTAATAAGCAATACATTTTAAACCTCCATAATTGAGTTAAGCTTAGCTACATTATGATGTTATGTTGTGTTTACAAAAGAAATAAGAGTAGCCATAATCCATATAATTTTATTATAAGAGAATAAATTTGGGTAAAATCACTAAATATGATTTTGAATGATGCAAAATTTATACCCTGAAGTAGTAAATTTGAAAAAAACGGTAGTTTTGTAAATAACACAACGGAAACATGAAAACTTTAATCATTTTATTCCATTGACCTTTTCCGTTGACATAATAAATTGAATCTTCTATGATTCCTCCAATTGTAATGAGATAGTGGATATTTGCTGTGAAATTCTAGTTGACGTAAATCCTACTCAATACAACATTTTTATTATATTTCATTATCTGGTAAATGAGGAAAAGCTGATGTCAATCGATGGTCATATTGATTATAAACGCAGAGAATATTGTAAGGATATTAAGTGTTCGGTGCAGCTTGATCTTGATGCTCAGGAGGAGGGTTCAGAAGAATACGAAAGAATAAGGGCAATATGTAAGAATGAATGCATACATACAACTTATGAATTTCATCACTGGTTGATAAATAAAGGTTATTTAGTGATCAGACCTGACGAACCTGCCTGAAACGTGATAGAATTTTGGGCTGAGCTGAAGAATTAAACGATATAAAAGTTAAAATGAGGAGGTGTAAGAAATGGATTGGGGAATGAAAAACCGGCTGTCATCGCTGATGGGGCCTGATGGCAAATGCATGTTTATGCCGATAGACCATGGATATTTTTTAGGAGCCACGAGCAAGCTGGAAAAACCTGGTGAGACTATTAAACCGATTATTGAGTATTGTGATGCACTTTTTGTCACAAGGGGTGTATTGCGCGCTGCCATAAATCCTGATGATAGTAAACCCATTATTCTTCGGGTATCAGGCGGTACCAGCGTGATTGGAGGAGACCTTGCAAACGAAGGGATCACCACTTCCATAAAAGACGCTCTCAGGCTCAATGTTGCAGCAGTGGGACTGTCAGTCTTTATAGGCAGTGATTATGAGAGGCAGACACTGCTCAGTCTTGGAAAGCTTGTGGACGAATGTGAAGAATACGGCATTCCTGTAATGGCGGTTACGGCTGTTGGTAAGGAACTGCAAAAGCGGGACGCGAGGTATTTATCATTGTGCTGCCGCATCGCTGCAGAACTGGGAGCCAAGGTGGTAAAAACCTATTGGTGTGAAGATTTTGAAAAAGTTACGGAAGGTTGTCCTGTTCCAGTCGTTATGGCAGGTGGACCAAAGGTAGACACAGCGCTCGAGGTTTTTGAATTCGTTCAAGATGGTATGCAAAAGGGAGCTATTGGCGTTAACCTGGGAAGAAACATCTGGCAGCATGAGCATCCTGTTGCCATGGCCAAGGCCCTGCATGCCATTATTCACAAAAATGCAACTGCTACTGAAGCTAACGACATATTCAACGAGACTAAGAATGGATAACATCCGGTAGCACACATTAGTAGGAATGTTTTGACCGTTTCTGAAATAATTGATCTTAGCTCTACGGAGAATTACGACTTTAATTTCCAAATAACAAATTCAAAATAACAAACAAATCCCAATAAACAAACACAAAATTCTTTACCCTGTTAAATCATTTAAAATGTTATCATTACAACGACTTTCAATAGTTGCATTTTTCATAAAGGCAAATTTAAATGCCAGAATATATATTTAACAGGGCGGGCAAACTTTTTTTGTCATAGAGCTAAGCTTGATAGAAGCAAGCTTAGCTTGGTAATTTGAACATTGTAATTTGAACTTTGTTTGGAATTTGAGATTTGAGATTTGTAATTTTTGACTCACTTATACTGCATCCCATTAAGTAGGCTGGTGTAATCTTTACGGCGGGCTAATCCAGAGAGGTAATAACCATCATGCGCGTAGCAATGTATTACAACAATAAGGATGTAAGGTTGGAGGAGATGCCGACTCCACAGGTTGGTCCGGGTGAAATATTATTAAAATCACTGGCATGCGGTATCTGCGGCAGTGATGTAATGGAGTGGTATCGTATTCACAAGGCTCCGCTGGTACTGGGCCATGAGGCTACAGGCGAAATCGTTGAAACAGGCGAGGGTGTCAACCGATTCAAAAAAGGGGACAGAGTATTCGTATCTCATCATGTGCCTTGTAACACCTGTCATTATTGCTTAAATGGCAACCATACTGTTTGTGATACATTGCGTAGCACGAATTTTGATCCCGGCGGCTTTGCTGAATATGTACGGGTGCCGGAGATCAATGTAGACAGGGGGGTATTTGTACTTCCTGATAATATGTCGCTGGAAGATGGAACATTAATCGAACCACTGGCCTGTGTGGTTCGCGGGCAGAGATTAGCACGTATAGAGCCCGGTCAGACCGTAGTTGTTATTGGCAGTGGTATTTCGGGCCTTCTCCACATATTACTTGCTCGAGCATCAGGAGCGGGAAAGATAATTGCGACGGACATAAGTGAATATCGTATGGACATGGCAGGAAAGTTTGGTGCCGATTCTGTTATATCTGCTCATGATGATCTTCCTTCACACCTGCTCAAGTTAAATGGTAACAGGCTTGCTGATCGTGTGATTGCTACTGCCGGAGCCGTTCCTGCCTTAGAAACAGCGCTGAAATCCGTAGGCCGCGGAGGTACGGTCTTATTCTTTGCTCCCGGCGGTCCGGATGTTGAACTTCATGTTCCGTTCAATGATTTCTGGCGTGATTGTATAACCTTAATGCCCACATATGGCGCCAGCCCTATTGATATAGATGTGGCGATGAAACTGATTAGTTCTAATCGTGTACCAGTACAAGATATGATTACTCATCGTTTAGGGTTGGCAGAGACTGAACGTGGCTTTAAGCTCGTTACTGATGCCAAAGAATCTATAAAAGTGATTATTGAGCCTCATAAATGAGTGTTGTTTACTAGATGGAACCCCCAATGCCTCAGCAAGATTTATCCCATGAAATGCAGGAAACCAGATTGCCTATTCAGTGGCAAAATAAGAAAGAATTTGTGTACAAAAAGAATATTCAGGAAAGCTCTTCGGTGATATTTCTAATAGTGGGGAGCTACTATTACATAGTGGACTGAAGAAAATATTTAATGTTGAAAGCGCCCTATAGGAGATCAGGATGCGCAATAAACATGTCTGTAACTGATTGTTTAAAAATTACCATACATCATTTGTCTCCTCATAGTTTATAAAACCAGAGTCAACTTGTTTTTCTATGCTTGCCAGTTTTGTTTGCAGCGTATCAATCTGTTTTGTCAGGTCTTTATAGACTATGAAGCCCAGGATCAGTAATAAAATAGTGTAGACAATTACAAATGCAGTTGCAGGACTATCTTTTTGTGTTGTTTCGCGTGGCTTCTTAACATGAAAACCATATGTCTTCTCTCCCAGAATAGACTTTCTATACGCCTCTGTTACGTCACTGGGTTCATAGGTTTTATCTTCTAGTGTTTCACTCTTTAAATTTAACTCATCGCCTTGATGCGCCTCTGTTACGCTGTCCGGTTCATAAACGATTTCTTTTTGTATTTCACTTTCTATATTTGATTCACTATCTTCATTTGGCTCTGATGGATTCTTTATCTGATTTTCTTGTTTATTTTTTCCTTTCAGCCAGCTGAGGGGATCCATCCCAAGTGCATTTTTCTTTTGCATAAAACCTCCCTTTGAAGAGTGTAGGTCTCCGAAATTTTATAATCTAAAAAGTGACAAATAAGATTAGGCTCAGTTTGATTAAGAATCTTGAGTTGCATTAATTAAAAGCATGCTCTCTAATCTCTGCTTTCTGCTTTACTTTTACCCCTTTAATCGTGTTTTTCTCTTGAGCAATTATTTCCTTAGTTAAAGCCATATAATCTTGTGTTCCATTAGAATCCGGAGCATATGTTATAATTGGCATGCCATGACTTGGCGCTTCTGAAAGTTTAACATTCTTTCTGATTGTGGTGGCAAATACCTTGTCTTCAAAATATTCTTTGATCTTGTCAAGCACTGCAGTTCCTAATTTTGTTCTACTATCGTACATACAGGGTATTATTCCCGTAATTTCTAATGAGCTATTCAGCCTCTTCTTTATAACATCGAATGTTTGTAATAATTTGCTTACACCCTGTAAGGCGAAAAACTCGGTTTGTACAGGAATGAATATTTCGTTGACTATAGTGAGTGCATTCAGTGTGAGAAGCCCTAAAGAGGGCGGGCAATCAATTAAAACGTAATCATATTTATCTAACAACTCATCGAGATAAAATTTGACGATAGTTTCACGCCCTACTGTGTTAACAAGTTCTATCTCTGCACTTGCAAGATCGATATCAGAAGGGATCATATCCAGACCACTTATTGCTGTCTTTGTTAATATTTCAGTAACCTTCTTCTTGCCGCATATTAGTTGATAAATAGATAAATCTTTTCCATTGACGTTGATACCAAGGTGCATACTCATGTTGGCTTGAGGATCGAGATCAATCAACAGCACCTTTTTGCCAAGCGTAGCCAGGCACGCCCCGACGTTCGCAGTTGAGGTTGTTTTTCCTACTCCACCCTTTTGATTTATGAACGCAATACTACGCATTCTGTCCTTTATGAAATGTATTTAGATATGACAGATATATAACAGCTTGAATACTAACATACAAAATGTAGTTGTCAAGCATATTTATGTAAAAATTCTTACTATTTATAGTTAAAGGGGATGTTTTGTAATTTTTACAAACTTATACTTTATGAATACTTTTACATGATTTTATTACTTACGGATAGAAATTCTGGTAGATATTGCAGAAGTTTGATAAACGTAATACGGAAAACAATAATCTTTAGCGGGAATTACTAAAACTAGTTGCTGGTCTGGTTATCGCCTTTTTCGTACGTCTGTATTTGAAAGGAAAAGACTTATTTGGTATCGCCTCTAAAATAGTTTGAATTGTTCCCAATTTGGAACGGGTATATATTTTAATAATTGAGAGAAGTCTTTAATGTACATATACACTAAAAATAAACTGCCTTAAAATTGTAATATTAGCCCTAAGATTATTATTGACATATTGATATAAGTTTGTTATTTTCCAAATTTTAATAAATTTCTTAATCATAATCATTAATCATAATCAAATTTCATACATATTGTTGTAAATCAGCAATTTTTAGTAGAAAACAACTTCTTAATACCCTTTTATTAATATTGTTTTTAGCATTTTTGTGTAGGTTAGATTTCTGGTTGCTTATTAAGGAGGTAAGATATTGTCTGTAGCGAACTTGGAAAAAGATATTACTGCAATTGTGGCTGAAGTAACTGAGCTGGAAGAGAATGAAATATGGGAGAAAAGAGATGCAGATTTTTTTAAGGATTTGGAGATAGATTCCTTATTGGCACTGGAAATCCTGGCTCTTATAGAGAAGAAATTTAAGATTCAGATACCGGAAGAAAAACTCGTAGATATTACGTCACTGAATGCTACAATTGAAATGACAAGATCTACCCTCGAAGAAAATGAAAAAGAATAGTGTGTAATACTTCTTCATCCTTGCCTGTCCCACAAATCATGGAGTGGCCAGGCTAAAACAATTAAAACGAAAGGCTATTATAAATGTTGAGCTTTGAGGAAGTAAGAGAGTTGGTTCCTCAAAAATATCCCTTCTTATTTATTGACAAAGTTGTTGAGTTTCAAAAAGAAAGTAGAATTGTTTGTTTAAAAAACATTTCTGGTAATGAGTCTTTCTTCGCTGGACACTTCCCTGATTTTGCCATAATGCCCGGGGTTTTAATTATAGAAGCTCTGGCACAAGCCTCGATCATACTTTTTAAAAAGAGCTTTGATACTGAGAATGATAAGGACAAGGTTTTTTTGCTGGCTTCAGTGAACGCCCGTTTCTCAAAACCTGTTTTTCCTGGAGACCAACTTATCTTGGAAATTAATACCGAGAAAATTATTTCCAGTGCGGCAATAGTTAAGGGAATAGCTAAAGTGGGGGAGAAGATTGTCACTAAAGCTACCTTGAGTTTTGGCATTGCTGATAAAAAATCTTTAACAAGTTAAGTTCGCCACAGCGAGTCTGCCTCCCGCCAGGGGTAGATCTTGAAGCTGCCCACAGGGTCGTCCTCAGGCGACGGGCATGGCCTTGCTTTAATATTTTTAAAAGGTATGAACCATCTCCCGACGGCGAGTAGCATACCAAAATGGTATGCAAGCGTCTGTCGCCAACGGGAGTTGGCTCCAACCAAAAACTTTGAAATTCCTAGACATAAAATCAGATCACTTCTTTCACTAATTCATAGCATTTTACTTTTGCAAAAAGAAAACTTTACATAAAATGGATAAAAGAATAGTAATTACCGGTGTTGGTGTAATTTCTCCTATAGGGAACCAAAAAGATCTGTTCTGGAACGCATTAATTTCTGGCACATCTGGTGTGTCTGAGATTACATCATTTGACACCTCTCCTTTTAAAGTACATAAAGGCTGTACCGTTAAAAATTTCAATTATGATGATTATACAAGTAATGGTTCAAGTCGGGAGATTGGCAAAGGTTCACAATTTGCTATAGCAGCAGCAAAACTGGCTATCGAAGACTCTAATGTTGATTTGAATAATATTGATCCTGAAAGAGCAGGTGTTTCAATTGGAACAACTGCAGGTGAAATTCAGATTCTGGAAAAGATAAACTATATAAGACATGAAAAGGGAGAAGAGAGTGTAGATCCTGGCCTGTTCCTTAAGCATCCTTGCGTCAATATGCCATCTAACATATCTATTGAATTTGGTTTTAAGGGACCAAGCACAATAATACCTACTGCATGTGCAGCGGGAAACTATGCTATCGGTTATGCATGTGACCTGATAAAATTAGGAAGAGCAGACATAATGCTTGCCGGTGGGTCAGATCCGTTTTCTAAAGTAGCTTTTGTTGGTTTTAGCAGATTAAATGCCATCGCACCAGACATTTGCCAACCTTTTGATAAGAACAGAAAAGGCCTGTTAGTTGGTGAAGGTGCAGGAATGCTGGTATTAGAATCCATGGAAGATGCACTGGCTAGAAACGCAAATATATATGCAGAAATCCTGGGTTACGGCCTGAGTTGTGACGGTTATCACATAACGATTCCGCACCCGGAAGGGAATGGTGTTACTTCGGCGATGGAAAAAGCCTTGAAAAGTGCCAAAATTAAACCTGAAGATGTTCAGTATATGAGCGCACATGGTACGGGAACGGTCGCCAACGACAAGGCTGAAACAATATCTATAAAGAAGGTCTTTGGTGAACATGCAAAAAACCTGGCCATAAGCTCTATAAAATCAATGCTTGGCCATACGATGGGAGCTGCCAGCGCTATAGAGGCAATCGCATGTGCTTTAGCCATTAAAGAAAGTGTTGTTCCACCAACCATAAACTACGAAACAAAAGACCCTGAGTGCGATCTGGATTTTGTTCCAAATGTTAAACGTGAAATGCAGGTTGATATTGCCATGAATAACGCATATGCTTTTGGCGGTAACAATAGTAGTCTCATACTAAAAAAGTTTACCGGTTAAGAGTCTAAAATTAAGTTAGTGTTAATCGTATACCGACTGATAATACCATTAACATTTTTCAGTCTTGAAAATAATTTTATAATAGAGGTTGATAATTTATATGAATAGTCGCCTGGTTATTACAGGAATAAGTGTCTTGTCGTCAATCGGCGTGAACAAGGATGAGTTCTGGACTAATTTGACGAATGGTGTTTCCGGGATAAAAGACATCACGCTATTTGATGTCTCCAAATACAAAAGCAAAAAAGCGGGTGAAATATCAGGTTTTGATGCAAGGGAGTATTTAGGCAAAAAGGGTATTCGCCACATAGATAGGACATCATTATTAGTATCCTCTGCGGCAAAGCTTGCCATGGATGACGCTAAGATCACTCACGAAATTTACAGTGCCGAAGAACTGGGAATAGTAATCGGGTCAACGTATGGAAGTATTGACAGTATCAGCTCATTCGACCTGGAAGGATTACAGGAAGGACCAACTTTCGTCAATCCCATGGATTTTCCAAACACTGTCCTGAATGCGCCGGCAAGCAGGGTCTCTATTTTCTGTAACGCGACAGGCTTAAATTCTACAATATCTACAGGAACTGCCAGTGGATTAGACGCTATCATTTACGCTTCTGATTTCCTGCGGCTAGGCAGAGTAAAGGCAGTGTTCGCAGGCGGGGTTCATGGATTGACTGCTGACATATTCTGGGGCGCTTACAGATCGGGAATATTGTCAGGAAGCAGTAATGGTGATATCGAAATTTCAGCGCCATTTGATAAAAGACGTAATGGCTTCATAATTGGTGAAGCTGCTGCGTTACTGGTGATAGAAAGACTTGAAGACGCGTTGGAAAGAAACGCGACAATCTATGCTGAGATAAAAGGCTACGGATGTACGTTTAATCCGGACAAGGTTTCTCGTGACGACATTGACACCACACAAGGCGTAAGATGCATCTCTATAGCAATGAAAGATGCCGGGATTAATACTGACGAAGTTTCTTATATATCTGCATGTGCAAATTCCAGTGTAACCGGTGACATAATGGAAGCTAAAATCATTAAAGACTATTTTGGTGATAATGCGGACAAGATCCCTGTGAGTGCAATAAAGTCAATGACAGGAGAATGCCTTGACGCATCAGGATCACTACAGTGTATTGCGGGTATATTGGCAATTAATAATGGTATTATCCCTCCAACAATAAACTACCAGGAAAAAGATGAAGAATGCGATCTGGATTGTGTGCCTAACAATAGTAGAGAATCAGAAGTAAAAAATGTACTGATCAACTCCTTTTCTGATACAGGCAACATTTCGTCCATAATCATCTCAAAATATTCATAACTTCATAGCGGCAGTTCTCATGAGTAATTTCGCCCTGAACAAATCTGAAATAAAATCCAAGTATGATGTAATCATTTTGGGAGCCGGGATTGCCGGTCTAATCTGCGGAACTTTTCTGGCAAAACAGGGAAAGAAAGTGCTGATTATCGAACAACATAGTATTCCCGGAGGTTATTGCACTTCTTTTAAGAGAAAAGGTTTTATCTTCGATGCGGCGGTTCATCATATTGGTGGGTGTGGAAAATGGAGTGTAGTTGGCAGATGTCTTAAGGAGCTTGACATAAACATTAAATTCCTCCAGCTTGATCCTATGGATAGCATACATTTCCCTTCATTTTCAATAGAAATACCTGCTGACATCGACGATTATGTGGATCTGCTGAAAAAACATTTCCCTTCAGAAAGCGAAAAAATATCACTGTTTTTTAAGGAGTTTATTAGATTATACAGGGCTACGTTCAGCACAAAAAAACATAAGATGCTTATCAAATACCAGGACCTTACTTACAAGGAAATGCTGGATAATTTTTTCACAGATGAGCAGCTTAAAATGACACTATCTGCACAGTGGGGATACATAGGTTCTCCCCCTCATGAAGTCTCGGCTATTGGTATGTGTCAAATGCTGGTAAATTATCTGAAAGATGGGGCCTATTTCCCTGTTGGTGGCATACAGAATTTCGCTGATGCAATCACTCAAAAATTTATTGACTATGGCGGCCACATTATGCTATCTTC
>JACZYU010000079.1 GCA_022570935.1 Planctomycetota bacterium
TGCGAAATAAGGACATGGAGAAACAAATATAAGAATATATTCTTGCCACTGATTGGACGACATCAGGTTGAAAACTGTGCTACAGCTATAGGAACATTAGAGATTTTATCTGAAACCGGTGTAATAAAGGCTGACAATGAAATGGTAATAAATGCACTGGCAAAGGTTAAGTGCCCGGCCAGGATTGAAGCGGTATCAGAAAACCCGTTAGTTGTGCTGGATACGGCACACACGGTCTCCTCAATGAAGGTATTGAGGGAATCAGTAAAAGAGAATCTTTCTTTTAAGAAATTAATAGTGGTAATAGGTTTGTCCGAAGACAAGGATATTGCAGGCGTTCTCAGGGAAATAGCCTGTGCTGCCGACTATCTAATTCTTACAAGAACAGGCAACCCCCGCGAGGCAGAGCCGAGGCAAATGGCTATTACAGCAAAACACTTTTACCATAAGGAACCAATTGTTATTGAAGATATTGATGACGCATTGAAAGAGGCCAAAAAGATTGCAAACAAAAATGACCTGATCTGCATAACGGGTTCTTTCTTTTTAGCAGGCAAGGTGAAAGAAATACTTAATTGAATAATTTTATCAACACAAATTTCTAATTGACATAAATACACCGCCAATTTATGATGCAAAAAAACATAATATTTTATAGTTTGCAAATTGACTTTTATGCATTTGCGTGTACTTCTGGTTCTGCATCACTCACACAAGCGTTATGGTAAAATCCAAGAGGAATAAATTGTCTTCGCTTCTTGATATTGATTTAGATTATTTTGCAATACATTCTGATCCAATCAATAAATTTGATCAATATTTAAAATGGGGAAATAAATCCATCAAATTTTTAGTTGAAGAACATCATCACAATTTAAGGAATTGGAATAAATTTATCAAAAGAGGATTTATTTCCATTCCTTCGCATATTCTGCATATCGATGAGCATCATGACATGATGGATGAGAAGAAAACACCCAATATTGCTAATTTTATTTTTCATGCCATGACTAAATGGCCCAAATGTCGTGTTCATTGGGTAGTTGATCAACCAATAGATTCACCGGAAATGTGGCTAAGTGAAGATGCTTGGAGCGTTGTTTCCAAAAGATTTAGCATAGGGCATGACATTCCAAAGAAATGGCCCAAGCCAGATATGGTTTCAGTATGCACAAGTCCTGAATTTATTGGAGAACGCCTTAGAATAAAGCTATTAGCGCATTTAGAGGTTTTTAACGAAAACATGCTTCGAATAAAACCCTAACATGCCTGTAAATTAGTTTTGCTTGCAAAAGGCAATATAAGTTGAGGTAAAAAACATTTGATTCCATTGAGTGGAATAATAGTTTAGATCAAGACTCTGAATTGCGATACAAGAAGAAAGCCTATGAGTGCAATAAACTGATACAGGAAGAACATCCTGATACTTACAAGGCGCTGAAATACTTAACGCCTGAGAGGATAAAGGCAAATATTAAAAGAGACGAAGAAGAAAAGACAAAAAGGATAGTAAAAGCCAAGGCTTATGATAAGTCGATTCAGACAACTGAAATGCCGGAATTTAATCATCCTGAAATCCGGCAGTTGTATAAAGACGGGATGCGTATTGATCGTCTGGATATAAAAGAAATACTGTTCCTACCACGCTCAACCCTGATCAATGACCTTGAAACCATTCTTGATGATGTAGTCAGGCGTTATGAATATTTTAAAAACAAGGTTGAAAAAGACGGAAGGGTTGAAGTAGAACAAACATTTCCGATTCATGCACTCTTCCTTTTAACCGAACTGAATGCAACTGAAAGCCTTGATAAGGTTTTACAATTACTAAGGCAGGACGAAGAGCTTCTAGGATTCTGGCTTGGAGATTATTTGACGGAAGAAATATGGAGAACAATATATCAGCTTGGCAATAATGAATTGAAAAAGCTTAAAGATTTTGTGCTTGAGCCAAATATATATTATTGTGCCAGATATGAGGTCTGTGCAGCTATTGTTCAGATCGCTTTTCACGAACCGGAACGGAAACCCGAAGTAGTTAAGTGGATAAAGGATGTACTGAAATTTCTGTCGAACAACAAAGAAAATGACGATCTTATAGACAGCGATTTTATCGCCTTCACAGTTTGCGACATCATACAACTGAAGGCCACAGAACTGCTGCCTTTAATTAAAACCCTTTTTGATAATGAGCTGGTTAGTACCGGTATTTGCGGTGATTTTAAGGATGTTGAGGACGCCACTATTAACAGACCGGAGAGAGACTTCAATAAACGCAAATTGTTTAATATTTATGATAGATATACGCATATTTTAACCACATGGGCGGGTTATAATGAAGCGGAGGAGGAAGAACAGATAGACGATGAGTTAAATGATTATGATTCTCCTGCTTTTCTGCAGGAAAAAACGATTAATTCAGAACCAAAAATCGGAAGAAACAATCCATGCCCTTGTGGGAGCGGCAAAAAGTATAAGAAATGTTGCGGGAGTAAATAGACAAGATCAAGACGCTTTTATAAGTAAGCATATCACAACATTATACGAAGTACTACACACCTTGAAGAATAAGAAGCATCACGGCAAAACTGCCATCTGTTCATTCAGTCACAATCTTCACGTCCTAGAAACCAAGTACTATCATCCCTCCAGTATCTCTGATGCCTTTTTCAGGTTTGACACCCAGAATATCCCTATGGACTCTCCATCACCAGGGGGAACACTGACATAAGCGTACTCAATATTTATCCTTGCTTTAGAGAGTTGTTTGGTTATCTCTGCCAGGGTGCCAGGTTTGTGTGTCATTTCCAGCGACAATACATCTGACTCAATAACATTAAGCCCTGCCTCTTTAAGAGTTTTTACTGCATGTTCATGATTGTCAACTACCATGCGGATGAGTCCTGAATCTATTGTGTCCAGAACTGACATCGCCAGGATATTTATATCTTTACTGGCCAGGTCAGAACATACATTTGACAGTGACCCGGGATTATTTTCGAGAAGAATTGTTAATTGTTTTACGATTGGCATCTAATCTGCCTCCTTTTTGATGTTCAAATGCTTAATGTTGTTTTTTTGAATCTTTGTAACTTATTGCAAGACCGGCCCCAACCGGTTTTCCTTTCATCAACCAACTACCGGTTCCGTGTTTCTTTGCCCAATCAAAATCCACAAAAGCGCTTCCAAAAGATTCAAAATACCTGGAAGGCTCAATATCTTTATACTTGGCAAAAATTATGGCATCAGCACCCACCTTTCCAGCCTGATCTCTCAAGCTGCCATTTATCTGTTCTTTTGTCAGTGTATCTCCTCCATAAACAAAAACCACTCCAATCCGCTCATAAATCAGATCAGAATCTCCGGAAAATACTGGCAACACAGCACTTTCACTCTTTGGCAGATGTTCATTTATAGATATCTTTGCAAAGTTGGTACTTGTACAACCAATAGGCAACAATACAAGCGTAAGTAATATTATTATATATTTTTGGAAATTCACTTATCCCCTTGTAATTAAAAAAAGATATTTCCTGCTCTAAAAACAAAGTTTACTTAATCCTTGAGAAATCAACTTGATATTTCTCTTCTCCAAAATCCTTTATAATTACAATCGTAGTCCTTGCATTCAGGTCTAGTTTTGAATACGAAAAAGTTGCTATGAAGAAGGAGGCATGCTCCTTTGGATCCCTACCTCCCCTTTCAGGTCTCCTCATTTTTTCCGGTTCTATCAATACCCCACCCTGCCTCAATTTGATCCTGAAAACATCATCACCTCCTCTATAGCTTATAGTCAACACATCTGAGGCCATCATTGAAAATGCATCTTCTTTTTTTAAACTCTTCCTTGCCTTTCTCATCATGGCTGACATTACAGCAACATCAACCAGCTTGGTCTTTACCATACCTCCTCCATATTTCGGCCAGTTTCCGAATATTGCCTGCTTAATGAATCCTGTTTCGAAGATTTTTTTTCCCGGATTAGATTCGCCAAGTTTAATCGTGTCTTCTATCTGTTCTTTCACGGGGTTTAACTCAATACCGCGAGAAACATTTGTGAAAGAAACGCACATAATCAACACAATCAAGAAACAAAGGTAACTTAATTTCGTCTTCATCCTTCCCTCCTTTCAAAAATGATTTACTGATGAGAATACAAGAAAATCTTTTTAACTTTATAAACTACAGTAAATTTAAAGAAAGTGTATCACTTTGCTAATATACTGTCAACATATGATGTCAGAGTTTGTGCTGACCATATCACACAAATCCTCAACTCTACATGCAGCTTGACAATATACTACAAATGAAATAAAATTTATTATTTAGTTAGAAGCAGATACCTGTCACCGTCCCCGCCAGCTTGTCCGACAAGTCTTTTGGCGGGAATGCTTGCCCGCCCGGCTACGCCATTCGGACGGATCTGGCTGGCGAATCTGCCTGACCAGGTGAGCGAAGGATTGTTCGGCAGGTGTGTCATGATTAAATCTTTTTGAACAGGCGAATAAAATGATTTCAAGAAGAGGATTTTTAAGGACTGGTATTGCCGGGACTTGTGCGCTTTGCACCGGTTATACACCTTTTGTAACAGCAGTTAATGCTTCAGGAATGGATGAAGAAGAATTTCCTGTAACTGAGGCATGGTATTATAAGGAGCTTCCGGACCTTCGTGTAGAATGCGAGCTGTGCCCTAGAGGATGTAAGGTGGCAGGCCTGGAGAGAGGATATTGCGGTGTAAGAGAAAATCGCAATGGCAAATACTATACACTTGTTCATTCCCGCGTATGTTCAGTAAATGCAGACCCTATCGAGAAAAAACCCTTATTTCACTATCTACCGGGTACAAGGGCGTATTCGATAGCAACAGCAGGATGCAATATAGAATGTAAATTTTGCCAGAACTGGCAGATTTCTCAATTCAGACCCGAACAGATAAACAACATCAAACTCACACCTGAAGAAGTAATAAGATTTGCAAAAGAGAAAAGCTGTGACACTATCGCTTATACATATTCAGAGCCTGTGGTTTTTTATGAATATATGTACGATACGGCCAAGGTTGGAAAACGTGAAGGCATTGGAAGCGTTATGATTTCTAACGGATACATTAAGAAAGAGCCTCTGGTTAAACTATGCAGCGAATTGAGTGCGGTCAAGATAGATTTTAAAGCATTTACGGAAAAGTTTTACAAAGAAACATGTAGTGGTGAGTTAAAGCCTGTCCTTGAAACCCTTGTCACGTTGAAAGAAATAGGTATATGGTTCGAAATTGTTATGCTTGTAATACCAACACTTAATGACAGTGACAAAGAGCTTAAGGACATGTGCTCATGGATATACGAAAATCTTGGACCTGATGTACCCATTCACTTCTCACGTTTTCACCCTACATACAAAATTAAGAACCTGCCGCCTACTCCGACAAAGACACTGGAAAAGGCAAGAAACATAGCAATAGAATCAGGCCTGAACTTTGCGTATACCGGTAATGTACCCGGCCATCCCGGTGAGAGCACCTACTGTCCGAACTGCAAGGAAGTGGTCGTAAAAAGAGTAGGATACACAATTCTTCAGTATTCACTGAATGGTAACAAATGCGGTAACTGCAAACATCCAATACCAGGGATATGGCATTAGTTCGCGCTCTTAAAGTACCAAAATGATAAACATATTGGTACCGATAGCATAAGTTCTTGTAATTTTAACAGTTAAAATCCGGAAAATTCACCAATAATGGAAAATGAATAAAGGTGGATTCGCTGTCGCTTCCCCGGACAAAAAACGCCGAGGACTTTAATCCACCCTACGAGACTTTAATAAAATGGAAGACTCTCATTCACTTACACTTATAGTAGATATCGTAATCATAATAGCAGCCTCACTATTATTTGGTGTCCTTGCACATAAATTAAGACAATCAGTAATTCTGGCTTATATACTTGTAGGAATACTTATAGGCCCTTACGGATTTGGCTTAATAAACAATATCGAAGAGGTTACGTCCCTTGCGGAAATAGGTGTTGCTCTTCTTATGTTTATAATCGGGCTGGAATTCAAATTTTCTACGCTAAATGAAGTCTGGAAGGTATCAGTTATAGGCGGTTTGATTCAAATAATAACCATGGTTATTCTGGGCTATTTACTTTCGCGAGCATTTGGCTGGCCTATTTTTGATTCAGTTATCCTGGGTATGATTGTTTCTATAAGTAGCACTATGGTTGTGGCGAAGCTTTTGGGAGAGAGAGGCGAACTTGAGCATATTTCAAGCAAGATAATGATAGGTATGCTTATCGTACAGGACCTGGCAGTTATTATGATGATTTTTTTCATCTCGAACTTTGAAGAAATATCAAGAGGGAACATCCTGGATATTGTAAAGGTACTGGCGATAGGCATGGGAACAGTAACAGGTATCATACTGATTGGTAGAAAGTTATTACCCAAGGTAATGCATTTGGTTGTCCGCACCGGAAGTAAAGAAATGTTTTTACTTTCTATCTTTGCCGTAGCAATAGGCGGGGCAATTTCGACCCACTTATTGGGGCTTTCAATTGCCCTTGGCGCCTTCATCGTGGGTTTTTTACTCTCTGAAGCTGAGTATAACCTCGAAATATCTGTGATGGTAAGACCACTTAGAGATTTATTCACCGTTATATTTTTCGTATCGATAGGTATGTTTATTAATCCAATGACCCTTCACGATAACATTTATCTTGTTGGTTGTATTATATTGCTACTTTTAGTTGGAAAGCTTGCCCTGTGTTCCTTGCCAACGTTGTTTTTTGGATATGATGGAAAGACATCGCTTAAGGTAGGAATGAGTATGATGCAGGTTGGAGAATTTTCTTTTGTCATGCTGACCATTGGCCAAAAATATGGTTACCTTCAGCCTGCTCTGACATCATCAATTATTGCCTCCGCCTTGGTCACAATCATGCTAACGCCCCTTTCTATGGGCTTGTCTGACGGATTATATCAATTTTTTTCTAAGAAAAGATTAATACAAAAAGTGTTCAACCTTATACCCAGACTAAACTTGTATACGGAAAGAGAGGAAAGTCCACAACGTACAAACCATTTGATACTTTGTGGATATGGGCGGTCTGGATCCCATCTAGTAATGGACTTAAAGGACAAATACTATATTACCATAATAGAACACGACCCTAGAATGATTCATAAGATAAAAGAGGCAGGTTTAAACTACTTATTTGGTGATGCAATCAACCACCATGTTTTGATCAAGGCTAACATTGCCAGAGCAAAAATCCTTGTGTTAGCAATCCCAGATGAAAAAACCAAGAAAATAGCAATAAGATACGCAAGGGTATACAATCCTGAAATCTTTATAGTAGTGCGTGCACGTGATGAAAAACAGACACAGGAATTATTGAATCTGGGAGCTAATGTGGCATTAGTGCCCGAAATATTATGGACAAAAGAGATCATTGATCGGATTACTAAGGGAACTAATGAGCAAAATTCTGATGATCTCATGTAGTAGTAAGTCTTGATTTGCTTTGTACACTATGTAATCAAATATTTCTATAATAACAGGCCGGAAGTCGTATGAAACCTGTTTAAAACTCAAAGCATTATATATTATCGCACAGCCCTGCCTACCGGCAGGCAGGCGTGTCCTATTTAACTTACCACTACATATTACCATGATGTCATTTCTATTAAATTTAGTCAAGAATCTGTTTAGCGTATTTTTAGACATCTTACCACTTCTGGTTGTTGTTACTTCCTTTCAGCTATTTGTAATTAAGCAGCCTTTCCCTGACCTTGCCGCCACTATTTCAGGATTGATTTTTGTGTTAGTGGGCTTGTTCCTCTTTATTCAAGGTCTGAAAATTGGTTTGTTTCCGCTTGGCGAGAAAATGGCCTTTCAATTCTCCGCCAAGGGAAACATCTGGTGGTTGCTTATTTTTGGATTTGCAATCGGGTTCTCCACTACGATAGCAGAACCGGCATTGATTGCCATCGCTCAAAAAGCCGGTGAAATTGCGGCTGAGGCGAATGCCATTCCTCATACTAACGAATCGATTGCAAGCTATGCATTCTGGCTTCGTGTAACTGTCGCTCTTTCAGTAGGATCAGCCATTTCTGTAGGAGTTTTACGTATAGTCAAAGGCTGGCCAATCCATTGGTTTATTATTATAGGATATATGTTCATTGTCATCCTTACTGCGTTTGCACCAAAAGAGATTATTGGAATAGCCTATGATTCCGGGGGCGTTACGACGTCAACTATCACCGTACCTTTAGTAACAGCCCTTGGGGTGGGCCTGGCTACATGTATAAGGGGGAGAAGTCCAATGGTAGATGGTTTTGGACTGATTGCCTTTGCAAGCTTGACGCCTATGTTTTTTGTCATGCTGTACGGAATAATTATTTATTAAATTAGCATTGTAAGGGCGAACGGCCGTTCGCCCCTACTCACAAGGACTTAAAATGGATTTAATTTATCACTCATTAAATGTGCTACTTGGCACATTCAAGGATGTACTCCCAATTATAGGGGTGATTCTCTTCTTTCAACTGGTAGTTATCAGAAAAAAGATTGATAACCCTGGCAGGCTTGTGTATGGGTCTTTCCTGGTAGTTATCGGTTTATCCATATTTATGATCGGATTGAAAGAGGGTCTTTTCCCTCTCGGAGAAGCAATGTCCAGGCAACTGACAGACTTTCATTTTCTGGCAAAAGGAGACGCTTCTCTACTTGAAGAGATTGAAAAGACAGGAACTGTTTATCCTTCACTCTATTTCTGGACATATATATTTGGATTCTCTATCGGTTTCGCTACTACTATTGCGGAGCCGGCATTAATAGCGGTAGCCCTTAAGGCAGAAGAAGTCTCAACAGGGGCTATTTCATCCTGGGGACTCCGTCTTACAGTGGCTCTTGGGGTAGCTATCGGTGTCTCTCTCGGTTGCCACAGGATAGTTACCGGAACGCCCCTTCACTGGTATATTATTGCAGGATACATAATTGTCATTTGCCAGACATATTTTGCGCCCAAGATGATTATTCCGCTGGCTTATGATTCGGGAGGAGTTACTACATCCACCGTTACTGTTCCGCTGGTTGCAGCACTTGGAATAGGGCTGGCATCTAATGTCCCGGGACGTTCTGTTATCGTAGATGCCTTTGGACTTATAGCTTTTGCCTCTCTGTTCCCGATTATAACGGTACTTAGTTATGCAATAATAGCGGAATGGATTGCAAATAGAGGCAGGAGGAGAAGAAGTGTCTAAAGTGAACTAAAGTGTAAAGTGACTAAAGTTATGGAACAAACGCAGTTTGAACCGTTATTTTCTTTCCAACTTTAGGCACTTCAAACCTGGTTGCCTGCCCGAATAGGTACCCGTCCGAACGGCGTTGACGGGCAGGCGGGCGGCTTTGCCGCACTATGGAATTATCAAATTGCTTATTTCTTTAATTTTTTTTGGAGGAAAAGTTTATGCGTTTTAAAGTAATAATAGCAATGGTGGAGCAGGAACATCAGGATGATGTTATCTCTTCGGCGAAAGATGCCGGCGCTACAGGTGTCACAATCCTTAATGCCAGAGGTGAGGGCATACGCGAGCAAAAAAGCTTTTTTGGTTTACAAATGGAACAGCAACGGGATGTTCTTCTGTTCATCGTAGAAGATTTCCATGCCAACTCTATCCTGGACGCTATTTACAAAGCAGGTAATTTTAAAAAAGGGCGCGGTATGGCATTTTCATGGACAGTTGACAGGGTCATAGGTACAGAAAGCCAGATGGAAGCGCTTGAAAAAGCAGCTCAGGAAAAATATATTTAATACATTAGAATTTAGCCCCTTTCAGCCCGCCTGAACGATGAAGTCGGGCAGGTTGCTGAATTCTTGGCTTTGCTGCGCAAAATGAGAATTACACTGATAACTGAAAACTACCCTTGTAATACAATGAATCACTTTTATTAGGAAATATTTCAATAAATTGCTGAGCTAAGCTCTATAAAATTTCTGATATTTTAAGTCAAGGAGAAAAAAATGGTACAACGAGTCAAGGACGTAATGTATGCATATGTTGTAAATATTCATGGGATTACCAAGATATCTGATGCCTTGAATATCATGAAGGAGGAGAACATCCAGACTATACTGGTCAGGCCAAGGAATGATGAGGATGTGTATGGACTGATTACACTTAGAGACATTGCACGAAAGGTTATTGCCGCAGGGAAACGATTGGATGAAGTCCATGCTTACGAGATAATGGCTAAACCCGTATTAACGGTTGATGCAAACATGCCGATTACATACGCCGCACGCTTTCTTACAAACTTCAATGTATCCTGGGCGCCGGTTATGGAAGACGGTGAATTAGTCGGAATGGTTTCCCTGATGGGTATTGTTCTGAAAGCTAAGGATATATGACGCCTATACAAGAAGC
>JACZYU010000239.1 GCA_022570935.1 Planctomycetota bacterium
TGTTATGTACTTATCAATAATCAGTACCTTGTTATGAGTTACTTTGTTTTCGTTATCATAAAAGACAGGAACACCATTTTTTGAAAGCAGTTCATATGCGTATTCACTCTTTTTTTCTATTACATTGTGTTTTTTGCCTTTTTCCCAGAATTTAACATTCTGGTCAAAAATTACCTGAACCTTCACGCCTCTCTTATGTGCATTTATGAGGTCAAGAACCAGTTGATACTCATCGCCTCTCGTGTACTTTGGATTCAGTTTTGCCATGTACATAACACATAATATAGACTTTTTGGCATTGGCCAATGCCTTATGGACTGCCGGATAATATTCTGTATCAACGAGAGGGATTACGTCATCTGCCGGTAGAGAATAAACAGGCTTTATCTCGCACAATAAGCCTGAAATGCTAATGAAGATTATGTATACTAAGATGGTGGATATTTTGTTGTATCGGGATTTCAAAATATTGCCTTAAAACGTGTCTTTAAAAGTAGGGTGGGCACTGCCCACTCTACTTCATGAATAAATTTGCTAAGCTTTGTTATATTATTAAAAACCTACGTTTAAAATCTTCATAATCTGTGCACCCGCCTAACAAACTGTCGGGCAGGCATCTGTGAAAATCTGTGTCCCAACCCGAACGAGTCAAAATTATAATATTGAGGAATTGAGGGATTAAGGAATTCCTGAATTCCTGAATTCCCCAATTCTTAAATTCTTTGCCATAATTGGTCAAAATACTTTTGTAAAGGTCCTATTTACTCACTCCCATGCCCCCGCCACACTTCAAGTCGGGCAAGCTGCGTGGGAACGGCACTTACCCATAACAAACTGAGGCAAGGCACTTTCGACATAAATATCTACAATTTCATTCATTAAATCATCCGTACCGTCAAACAAAACCTTTATATACCTGTCTGAATAACCACACAGTTTTCCTGTTTTCTTGTCTCTAGTTCCTTCTACCAGGATGCTTATGTGTCTCCCGATAAACGTTTTCTTGTAGCTTAAAGATGTTTCTGCTGTCAGAGATTCAAGGTCTTTCTTTCGTGCCTTAATCTCGGAAGGCTTGCAATGATCAGGCATTTTAGCGGCAGGAGTATCTTCTCGTGGACTATAGGGGAAGATGTGTGTTCTGCTGAATCCGGCCTGCTCACAAAGCCTCAGTGTATTTTCAAAATGTTCCCTCTCCTCCCCGGGAAAGCCAACCATTACGTCTGTCGATATTGACGGCAGCTCCAGTCTTTCTTTAATCTTTTCCAATGTATTGAGATATTGAGCAGAGTTATACTTTCTGTTCATCCTCTTCAGGATGTAATCATCTCCGCTTTGCAGCGGCAGATGGAAGTGAGGGCAGACCTTTTCCGAATTCGCAATCAAGTCAATCAGATTATCCGTAATCTCATTTACCTCTATGGAGCTTAATCTGATCCTCTCTAATCCCGGCAGAGTTTGCAGTTTTTCTAATACATCTATAATATTAACCTGATATCCCATCTCCTTGCCGTATGCGCCAAGATGTATACCCGTAAGTACGATTTCCTTATAGCCATTGCTTACCAGTTGCTCTGCTTCAAAAAGAATATCATCTATCTTCTTGCTTATGACTTTCCCTCTGACATAAGGAATTATACAGTAAGAACAGAAGATATCACATCCGTCTTCAATCTTCAGGAATGCCCTGGTATGGCCGTCAAACTTACTGATCTTCAAGTTGAATGCAGATTCATTACGGCGCAGTTTCTTTGTGTGTGGTTCTCTAATGCTGCTTGAAACCGGTACGGAATTATTATCGGAAAGAAAACCGTTTTTTACAAAATCAATTATCCTGCTCTCTTTGCCCTTTTCAAAAACATAGCCGACGCCATCAATTTTCTTAATTGCCTCTGCATCTGATTCGGCATAGCATCCTGTAACGATCACGGTTGCGTCCGGATTATTCCGTATAACCTTCCTGATCTGTTGACGTGACTTTTCATCACTTGTGGAGGTAACCGTACACGTGTTTATGACGCATAAATCAGCAGGAGAACTCAAGGAAGCCTCTTCATATCCATTTGACATAATGGCCTCCCTTAATGCCTGGGTTTCATATTGGTTTACTTTACATCCAAGAGTAATAAATACGCAGGTTTTCATGACTTATAACAGGTTTAAGTAAAAAAAATTCAAAAAGGCCCACGAAACACACGAAAAAAATCCTTTCGTGATATTTCGTGGTTAAAACGTACTTGACACTATATTACGACAGACATAGACTATAATTCAATAGTAAACTTGCCAAAACATTCCATCTTGCAATTTAACCTGCATTATTCTGCATTATTCACAAACTAAACAGCTAGCGTGAGTTTACTACGTAAGTGATATTTTTAGAGAGAGTATAAGCTGTAACCGGTTGCAATATAATTGGTTACAGTTTTTTTGTGCCAATAATTATTGTATACACGAATTATGATATTATATTATTGACTTATTACGGTGTATATAGTATGATAAGTGGCGTATAAATCAATATGTATACACGAAGAGGAGGCCATCTATCGCTACTATTCAGGCAAAACGCACCAATGGTCATAAATATTGGTATATAGTCGAGTCCAGACGTGTAAACGGCAAGCCAAGGCCAATCGTTCTGTCATATCTGGGCAAAG
>JACZYU010000080.1 GCA_022570935.1 Planctomycetota bacterium
TAATTTTACCTGTTGATGGTGTAGGACCGTCTTTGAGAATTCTTTTTCCACAGAGTGCATTGATAAAACTGGATTTTCCGGAATTGTATTCTCCTGCAACAATCAGGTACAAAGGTTCATTTATTTGAGCGACCATTTCAGAGACTTTTTTCTCTGTTTCAACGTCCCCTATTCTATAAAAGAACTTTTTCACCTCCTGCAGGAGATTAATAACCTGTTGTATATTTTCCTGATTTTCCTGATTTTCCGGTGTTTTTGCTATTTCTAACATAATTTAAATTGTGGACCTTTGTTTTATAATACAAATGATACAACGAATTCCTTTCATACTAAATACTTAGGTGATTAATTATAAGGCATCGTGTCTATGCGTCAAGTAAATTATCTTCTGTGTTTATGCAGGCTATTACATCAATCTCTATTTGAGCATCCATGGGTAATTTTGCTACCTGAACGGTAGACCTGGCAGGCGGCAAATCATTAAAATATTGTGCATATGTCTCATTTACTACAGAATAGTTTTCCAGGTTAGTCAGAAAAATAGTTGTTCGCAGTACATTATTAAGAGAAGAACCACCTGCTGCCAAAATATTACTCAGGTTCTCAAGTATCTGCTTTGTCTGCTCTCTAATATTACCTTTCAAGATTTTACCGGTTTCAGGATCTATTGGTATTTGGCCTGAAACGAAAATAAGGTTGTCAAATCGTACTGCCTGTGAATATGGTCCTATTGCCTGTGGGGCATCTTTAGTTGAAATGATTTCTTTCTGCACATTATTCCTCCTGATTCGTTTTATAGCATAAAATAAATACTGTATTCATTTTTATAATACATATACAGTTATATTCTTGAATTTAAAGAGTTATTCTGATATTTTCAAGCAAAATAAGGAATACAGCATGCCATTATTAAAAAATAAACTAAATACAGACTTGGGCGACATACGTGAAAAAATTATAGATGGTCACCGCCTTGATTACGAAGACGGTATCAGATTATTTGAGTCTTCTGATATTCTTGCGATAGGCAATATTGCAAATGTAGTCAGGGAAAGAATTAACAAGAATATAGCTTACTATATTATAAACAGACACATAAATTATACAAATATATGTAAAAACAGGTGCAAGTTTTGTGCGTTCAGCCGTAATGAAGATGAAGAAGGCGCTTACCAGATGAGTATTAAGGAGATACTGGATAAAGCCTCGCAAATCATTCACGACAATTCTACTGAACTACATATTGTGGGAGGACTTCATCCTGAACTGGGACTTGATTACTATGTTGACATGATAGGCTCGATTCATGAAAGATTTCCTGACGTGCACATTCAGGCATTTACGGCTGTTGAAATTGCCCATTTTGCTGAAATCTCAGGTACGTCGACATATGAGACATTAAAGAAATTAAAAGATGCCGGTCTTGGATCTCTTCCCGGTGGCGGGGCTGAGGTCTTTTCAACAGATATCAGAAATGAACTTTGTCCGGAAAAACTTAGCGGTGATGAGTGGATTAACACTATGAGAACTACTCACAATTTGGGCATGAGGAGCAACGCCACCATGTTATACGGTCACATAGAAAAAAATGAAGATAGAGTAAACCATTTATTAAAGCTGCGTGAGCTTCAGGATGAGACAGGCGGCTTCATGTCATTCATCCCTCTGGCCTTTCATCCGAAAAATACTGATCTGAAAGATTTCTCTAATACCGCCGGAATTCTGGACTTAAAGATGCTGGCCATAGGGAGATTAATGCTGGACAATTTTGATCATATTAAAGCATTCTGGATAATGATCGGTATTAAGCTGGCACAAATATCACTTAGTTTTGGAGTTGATGACATAGATGGGACGGTGGCTGAAGAAAAGATTACACATTCTGCCGGAGCTGAAACACCGGAGGCATTGACGGTAGATGAAATTAAATCACTGATAGAAGAAACAGGACGTGAACCTGTTGAAAGGGATACTCTTTATAACCGGGTAAATTAAAAATATTCAATTAGCTGAATGGAATGTAAAAACTCCATTTCAAATCATATTTCCACAAATAGAAAAGGCCCTTTAAAACATCTTTACAGACGCCTTAAAGAGCCTTTGGTTTATCATTTTACTTAATCAGCTTATTTAGTAGGAACAAAAGCTCTAACAACATTTATAAGCTTCTGGATAGCATCTTCTGAAACTCTTCCTCTGCACTGTGTGCAACCTTTATCATTAGATTCGAGAAATTTGATCAACTGTTCGTCTGTAACAGAAGCCTGCCATTTTGGGTCTGAGAAATCTGGAACTCCTCTTTTTCTACCTTCTGATGTTCCCTTACCACCATTACCGTGACAATATACACAAGTCTCCATTGTGCCGAATGAGCCCTGAATAGCACCGGTCGCATAAACAAAGTAATAGCTCTTTTCCGGATTTCCAATCAAGTCATCCAACTCGTCTGCCTGACTGGAAAAACTTAAAGCGAAGCATGATACAGCAACAATTGCTAAAATACACAAAAAATTCATTTTCTTCATTTATAAATACCCCCTAAAATCATAACGTTTCCAAATTTTATCTAAATTCTTGAGTGACAAAATAAACCCGTAAGAAAAAAAATTACTTACGGTCTCAAACGCATCTCTGTACGGTATACTTTGTGGCATGCCTTACATGAAAGATACAGAAACCTTATAGAATGTCCTACTGACTCGACAGAGCCTTCTACAGCACTACTGGCGGCTTTTTGTATGTCTGCAAGATGTCCGGATACCAGTTTAGTAATTGCTGCGTGATTTTTATCACTATGAGTACGCTGTCCTTCATTCTCAAGCATTGCAGCTGCAGCCTCTGCAACACCTTTAAAATCATAAGGATTAAATTCGTCGCCAGGAAGCAGACCGTCATTCATCTTAATCTTTATATAAAAGTCTATCTGCTTCTTGCAAATATCCTGATCTGACGCATATACGACGGTTGTGCCTGCCATAAACATTGCTACTACTATTAAGCCTGCTACAAAGAATTTTTTTCCCTTCATTTTACTTATGCCTCCTTAAATTAAAAAAAATAAGCTCCTTTCACTGGTTAGCCAAAGAGTAAAGCCTTGGTCTGTCTTCATCTATAACAAACCTTAGTTAAGTTCAACATTAAAACTATTCTAAAATATAAAACTCCACCCCCCTTCCTTTTGAGATTACATAATGGTGTGAAACTTTATTAAACTAAATTCTTCAAAACGGGCTAAATATATCATCGTGCAGGAATAGAGTCAAGTAAAAACTCCCACTAAATACTTAACAGATATTTCATAGATTTATGGTGCAGGAGGCTTCTCTGTATGCTTTTTCTTGTACAAATTTGGATATATGTGGATATCTAAATGCTTGTGGCATTTAGCGCAAGTTTGCCTTAAACGTCTCACCTGCCATTGTTGATCCTCAAGAGCCCCGTCTTTATCCTTATTTTCAGCTATTTCAACCATCTTTTTCGCTTCTTCCTGCATAATTTTCATCTGTTCTTCATATGTCCAGTCATCCGGCTTTGCGAATTTAATTCTTACTTTCTTTGTGATTTTCGCAATATTTTCTCCCGCTTCAAGGATTATCCTCCATTGTTTCTTCTTGTATTTATAATAACCAGACATTTCCTCTACCGCTTTGTAACTTTCGTCAATATCCTGCATCATTAATGCCAGCTCACTCTTTTCCTTTTCTGGCGGTTCTTCACCCATAAGTTCATCAACGCTTTCTAACTGCTCTGCCGGTATATAGATATCCGAAGCTTCAACGTTGATTTTATATTGGAAACTGATGATAGAAAAAATGCATAAAACAACTAAAAACTTGTACATAGTAAAATCCTCTTTCTTATTAAAAAAGCAATAAAAGAAATAGCAGCAGAAAACATGCCGATTCCTTTAGTTAATACAATTAAAATATAAGATATAGCAATTAAACATCTTACAAGTGCAAACACAAAAATACTCAAGGATTATAGCAAAAGTATGGCTAAATTCAACCGATATATTGAAGCAAAATAGCCAAATCTATAAATTTCTTGCAAATATTTTCACTCAACAATATAATCCCTTAACCTTTCTTTAAAATAAGCATTAATTTAATATGAAGTGGTCCAAGACATTTATACCAACCTTAAAAGAGAACCCAAGTGACGCTGAAGTAGAGAGTCATAAACTGATGATACGATCCGGTATGATCAGGAAATTGTCTGCCGGAGTCTATTCATACTTACCACTCGGAACGAGAATATTAAACAAAGTAATCAATATTATTAGAGATGAAATGGATAAATCAGGTGCAATTGAACTATTCCTTCCGGCATTACAACCATTGACTCTCTTAGAACTCAGCGGAAGACTCGATGCTTTTGGTGATGACTTATTCCGCATGAAAGACCGCCACAAAAGAGATCTAGCCTTAAGCCCTACTCACGAGGAAGTTATTACCGATTTAGTAAAAAATGAAATTAGTTCCTATAAACAACTGCCATTAATTCTTTATCAGATACAGACGAAATTCAGAGACGAAGCGAGGCCAAGATTTGGTGTTTTGAGAAGTAAAGAATTTTTAATGAAAGATGCTTATAGCTTTGACATAGATATTGATGGCCTGAATAAGAGTTATCAGAAAATGTATGATACTTATTGCCGAATTTTCGAGCGATGTAAATTAGATTATTTAGCTGTAGAAGCCGACTCCGGCGCTATGGGAGGTGACGTTTCACACGAATTTATGATTCCTAATGAGAACGGAGAGGATGTAATAGTCAAATGCAGGAATTGTGATTATAGCGCAAATATTGAGAAGGCCGAGCCATCTCCCCTTGAATCCAAAGACGAAATTACGCTTGAAGAACTGAAAGAGGTCTCTACGCCTGGGATGACTACAATAAAAGAGGTAAGTAACTTTCTCGGTATTGAACCAGATAAAATGGTTAAAACCCTGATTTACACATATGACGATAAGAATGTAGCCGTTCTCGTACGTGGAGATCATGATGTAAATGAATCTAAATTGGCAAAGGTGATATCTGGCGGGGAAATAACTCTGGCTGATGAAGATACGGTTGTTAAGCTGACAAATTCTCCAGTGGGTTTTGCAGGCCCTATTGGATTAAAGACGCAAGTCATTGCAGATCAGGCAGTCTCGATGATGAAGAATTGTGTTGTGGGAGGTAACAAGGCAGATACCCACATAATTAATGCAAATCAGGAGCGGGATTTCAAGATTGATAAGGTTACTGATATTCGATATGTTACAGAAGGCGATAGATGTCCTAAATGTAATGATGCGCTCGATATTTCTCATGGAATTGAGTTGGGACATGTCTTTAAGCTGGGGACAAGATACAGTGACTCACTGGGTGCAAAGTTTCTTGACAAGAATGGAAAAGAACAATCTATAATAATGGGGTCTTATGGTATTGGTGTTAACAGGATTATAGCAGCAACTATTGAAAAATCTCATGATTCAAACGGCATAATCTGGCCATTACCGTTAGCGCCTTATGCAGTACTGATAGTGTCTATAAACATTAAAGATGGAATTATTATGACTACTGCCACAAAGATATATGACGAACTATGCGAAGAAGGGATTGAAGTGCTGCTTGATGATAGAGACCAGAGACCGGGCTTTAAATTTAAGGATGCTGATCTCATAGGAATACCAATAAGAATAACAGTCGGCAAGCGTTTTAAGGAAACCGGCGAACTTGAGATCAAGTTACGTTCTAAAGATGAAGTATATTT
Source organism: Planctomycetota bacterium (assembly GCA_022570935.1). Taxonomy (GTDB): domain Bacteria; phylum Planctomycetota; class Brocadiia; order Brocadiales; family Scalinduaceae; genus Scalindua. Next base: position 5,762 of record JACZYU010000080.1, read on the forward strand.
TGCAAAGCCTGAAAACATAGTTAAAACAATTAATGATCTCATAGATTTGCTGAGATAAAAACAAAATAGTTCACCGCTGAGAGCGCAGAAGTTTTCAATGAGTATTTGGACAGATAAACTTCGTAATTCGATATTCATTGTTCTGCATTCGAGATTCGCTTTATCTTTGTGTTTTAAATGTCAAGGTCATGGCTGATATTAAACGCCCCAAACCAGTAAAACTATTCGTAGGTATTCTTTCCAGTGATAATTCACTTTTAGAGGAAGTAGAAAATTTACTGGTAAGCCGTTTTGGCAAAGTTGATATTAGAAGTGAAATTTTCCCGTTCGATTTTACTGATTACTACAAAAAGGATATGGGCCCTAATATCACAAGGCAATTTCTAAGTTTCAAGGAACTTATAAACCCGGAAGAACTTTCTGCTATTAAGATCTGGACAAATGAATTAGAGGACAAGGTCAAACACAATGGTAGGTTTGACGTTGCCAGGCCAATCAACCTGGATCCAGGATATATAACTCATTGCAATCTAATACTTGCCTCTACAAAGGATTATTACCATAGGATTCATCTCCAAAATGGTATTTATGCGGAAGTCACCTTATTTTATCAGCATGAAGTTTTCAAGAATTTGCCCTGGACGTATCCTGATTTTCAAACAGAGGAATATAAAAACTTTTTTTTAAAGGTAAGGACTTTGTATGCAAAGGACATTAGCAATAATTAAGCCTGACGCTGTACAGCGCCGTTTAATTGGTAAAATAATCAGCAGGTTTGAAGAAAAAGGATTGGAAATAATAGGATTAAAGATGACCGTTATCTCCGAAGGTCTCGCAAAAAAGAACTATTCTGTTCATGAGGGTAAAGACTATTTTGAAAAGCTTGTAAAATTCATGACTTCCGGGCCTGTAGTGATATTGGTTTTAAGAGGAAAGAATGCAATAGAAGTTACTCGAAGGATGATGGGCTCCACGTCCGGGCATGAGGCCGATCCAGGCACAATAAGGGGTGACTATGCAATATGCGGCCGTTTCAACCTCATACATGGATCAGACTCAGTTGAGTCTGCCGAGAGAGAGATTTCCCTTTTCTTTGACGATACAAGCATTGTGGAATCTGAGAAATCAGACTTGAAATGGATAGACGGCATGTCTGATAACCTGCCTGACGAAAATAGTCTTTAGTACACCAGGTTGGGTTTATTATTATTTTCCTTCTTTGCGTTCTCTGCGTCCCCGCCTGACCAGTCAGTTCGGGCAGGTCGGCGGTGAACTACTTTCTCAAATGCAATTTAAATCATTCATATTAAAAACAATTCTTATTGTTCTTCTCATCCCTGTAGGTTGTGCTACACAAAAAGCCAGACCTTACATCGGTGATAAACTATTAGACAAACCAGGCATTGATCTCAGCAAGGTTCAGACTCTTACATTTCCACAAGTAAAAGAAATTATAGTTTCAGAAGGCTTAGGTTTTACCAGCTTGAAGGCAAAAGCAGGCATAACAATAACAAGCCCTGAGATCAATGGGGAGTTCAGATGTAAGGGCGTTTTAAGATTTCAAAAACCCGGAAAGATAAGGGTAATCGGTTCCAAGCTCGCAAGGACTGTATTTGATATGCTTTCAGATGGAGAGAACTACTGGTTCTACCTGCCGAAAGAGAAAGTAGTTTATAAAGGAAAATGCAATGTAATGAGAAAGACAAATACTAATGCATATATATTCCCCGATGATATAGCCGCCCTCTTAGAATATGACAGACTCTTTGAAGGCAGACACGCCTATATGGAGACATGGCCGTCTTTCTGGTTAGTTCACATATTAGATCGCAGGGGAGAAGAGGTCGTGCCATATGGCAGGTTAAGTGTGGATAGGATTGATAACACTGTCACTGAGCTTACGATGTTTAAACCTGATAGTTTTGTCCGTGTACAGGCATCGTTCCATGATTATGTAGAAATAAACGGCCAGTCTATTCCTAAAACAATTCAGATTCATTGGCCGGATACAAAAACTACCTTAACCTTAAACCTGAACAATATTGTTGTAAACGAACCCCTCAAACCTGAAATATTTCAATTCAAAAAACCAAAAAGAGCCGAGATTATTGAAATAAATTAGCTGCTGAAAGAAGCGATACTCAAGTGGCGCGTATATTGTGATTATGCTACACATCACGACCGTAGCGGAAACCTTCAGGTTTCCACCACACTGGTTGCATGTGTTAATATGTATCCGGATAAAGGAGTCAAGAAATGACCTATCGTTTATTTGAAGAAGTTGTTTTATTAGAAGATATTACTGAAAAAGGGCTGAAAAAAGGTGATGTGGCTACCATAGTTGAACATCATCCTGTTGCTGATGGTGAAGATGGATATTCATTAGAAGCATTTAATGCACTAGGAGAAACAATAGCTGTGTTTACAGTTTCCGAGTCGGCTATTGAACCATTAACTGAAAATGAGATTTTTAGTGTACGATCATTGACGGTATAAAAAATATTTTTATACCAGCTTTCCCATTCCGAAATGTATCATAAAATGTGTCTGTTACTCCATCCAACCAGGAAGTAGCTGTTTGTTCATCTGCATTCATTTTCGATGCAAGTTTTTGAATAAATTCTTTTTTTTTAATTGAGCTATTCATTTACGTTTTGCTTCTAATATATTTTTAGCCACATGACGAAAAAGCTCACCTGCCGCTATGGAGCGTAGCGTAAAAATGTCAGGTGCAACGATTTGTTATGTGTTTTTCTATTTGTCCAGCTATGTCTTAACAATTGAGATTATACTTTCCATACACTTTTTGCTTTATCAAATAGAAATTCTGCCCTTTCTGTAATGACTTCTTCATTCCATTCGCTTCTTGCAAGAAATTCACTAAATGTATCTATTCCAGCCGCATATTGGTTTAACCCTTTTTTGTCTTTTTTTCCTTCTTTTTTTGTATCCCAATTAGCATCTCTAATTGAAGTATTTAGGGAAGACGTAATAATTGTTAGATTACCAAGTGTTAATAATTTTCTATTTCTATTTAATCGTTCTGCTTCTGTATTAACTGCATCCCAATGATTTTCCCATTTTTTAGGCATTATGTGTTCTAAGCTATATCTATTTAAGCCAAGCAATGCTGTTGAATGAACATTTCTATTTCTAATACTTGATTCAATTAAATATAGAACGCCGGATGAATGTTTATTTGTTAATTTAGATTCATTAAATCCTGTTTCTAATTCGGTATCTGAAGGCATATAATTGACTTTGTCAGATTTTTCTTCAATTAATTCTTTTAATTTAGTTTTAGTTAGGCTTTCATTAGAAATTAATTCTTCTGAAAACAGCCTGTTATAATTTTTGCTTGATGCGTGCATTACAATTCTTCTCATTATATATGACTCCAAATACATAAAAATGTCTTTTTGCTCATTTTGATTTACATTCTGTAGTACATAAAGAACATAAGGAATCACTGTTGTATTGTCTAATCCAAATATAATTGCATTTATTCTTTCAATTCCATATTCATCTGTTAATTCTCTGTCGATAACATCGAAATCAATATTTTCTTTATACAAAATTGCATATTTCTTTATTTCTTGAATGAGATCATTTTTTGAAATTGAATATTTATTAATAAACTCCTTGTAACTATCAAATAGACCTTCGACTTTGCTCAAATTCTTTTTATCTTCTGCTTTAACTTTTAAATTATGATCTTGCAATTTTATTTGTAAAAATGAATAGAAAAATAAATCAATATTGTTTCGTTTCATTCTTCCTGCTGTAATTTCTCTATCCCAAAAACTTTTTGTTTCAGTGTCTTTTTCAAATATTTCTTTCCAATTGATTTCGTAAGATTTGATATCGTTTCTTCCGAAGAAATAGTTTTTTAATAATTCAGCTGTTGTTAATCTTACACCGAGTGAATTAATAGTATCGAATATCTGCTGTTCATCTTCTTCTACTCCTAAATCAATAACAACAAACATTATCTTTGATAATATTTTCGGGAAATCAAGTTTTTCTAAAGTAATATTATCTCTAAAATAATCGTATGCTTTTATTATATTGCTTTCCCCATCTATATCTATCTCCTCATCCAAAGACACAATTTGATTGAAATCTCCAATATCATTATGGTTGTGTTCAAGGGCTATATCATTGTTGATAAGCCTAAAAACTCTATCAAAAGAGGAGTTTATCTTGTTTCTGAGACAAAGAACTTTAAAAAAAATATTTAATGTTGTTAATCTTTGTTGACCATCAACAATCGTTCGTATATCTCCGACAGTTCTTTCTGTATCCGTAATTTGTTGTTTTAAAATAACAGAGCCCAAAAAATATGGTTTGTTGTTTTGAGCAACCAGTTCCATGTCTTCCAATAGTCGTTCCCATTGTTCTTCACCCCAAACATATGATCGTTGAAAGAAAGGGATTTCTAAAATCCTATTTCCATTAAAAATATCATTGATTGTTCTTTTTCCTGCTTCCATTTATTTCTCCAATCTTACACATAACGTTTTGCATAACCGCGCGCCGAAGGCGTCCGGTTGATGCAGTTGTGTACGCCCAGCATGTATGTGAACTAATAGGGTGAAAGTCCCTTATGGGAGAATCACGATATGGCGGCATTATACGCCAACCATTAGCCGAAGTCAAGGGCGAAGC
>JACZYU010000081.1 GCA_022570935.1 Planctomycetota bacterium
TCATATATGGATGTGCTTTCCGATAGATTTATTCATATCTCTATTTTCTCGTTTTCTCCAGGCGAGCGGCAAGAATTCCAGCAAGCAGTCCAAAGAGATGGCCTTCCCACGAAATGCGTGAAAATGTTGGCAACAGGCCCCATATAATGCCTCCGTAAAGAAAGACGGTAACGAAGGCTATAATAAACGATTTCAAACTGCGATCATACCAGGCACGTAAAACCAGATAACCGAAGTATCCAAAAATCAGACCACTGGCTCCCACATGGTAAGAGGAGCGGCCAAATAGCCATAGAGCGGTACCACTTACAAGAATAATTATAATGGATATTTCGAAAAATATTTGTCTGCCATGCAGTATAACAAATCCCCCGAGAACTGCTAACGGAATGGTATTCATCATAATATGGATTAAGCTTGCGTGTAAAAAAGGACTTAGTGGTATTCCCTTAAGTCCTTTTAATGTTCGTGGAAGTATGCCCCAATCGGAAAGGCGGTGGCCTATTGAAAAGTTAATCAATTCGATTACCCAGATTAATACCACAAATCCGAGAATCCAGTATAAATTCTTTTTTACCAGTAAATCCATTTTAGTGCATTAATGATAAATAGTCTTTAGTCATCGACAGCAAATTTAATATGAAGGGTAAGAGGCATAATTACTTCATTCACGCAATTTTAGATATATCACGATACCGCAAGTATACCTATTCATCAGCCAAAAATCCAATGCAACTTCTAACGAATCTATAAAATGGTGTATTGTTAAAATGATTAGTGATGCAAAAAATGTATGTGAAAAACAGTCAACAATTGTATATTATGCATGAATATTTTTGAACACATTAACTTTTATAAACAAACTATGGCTGAAATATTATGGCAACCATCGGCAGAAAGAATTAAGTCAACTCAACTAACTCATTTCATCAAAAAGATTCAGAAAAAATATGGAATAGGTGATACTAACTTTTCCACACTTCACCAATGGTCGGTTTCCAACCCGGCTGAATTCTGGGAAGAAGTCTGGCAGGATTGTGACATCATTGCTTCCGCATCATATACATCGGTTATGGGAAAACGTCAAATGCCGGGTACAACATGGTTTGACGGCGCAAGGCTCAACTATGCGGAAAATCTACTTAGATACCGCGCTCAGGAACAAGAAGCAATCATATTTGTAGACGAACGCCAAAGGAGCGTATGCCTATCCTTTAAGGAACTTGCTGAACAAGTTGCTCGCTGTGCTGAGGGATTGCGCAAGCATGGAGTTGGTGTGGGAGATAGAGTAGCCGCCGTAATCCCTAACTGTCCTGAAGCCGTAATAGCTGCCCTGGCTGCCGGCAGTATCGGGGCTATCTGGTCTTCCTGCTCGCCTGATTTCGGTCTAAGCGGCATCTATGACAGGTTAGGACAAATCTCCCCGAAAGTATTAATTACTGCAAACGCATATTATTATAATGGCAAGGAGTTTGACTGTCTGGAAAAGATAAAAGGAGTATTGGGGAAAATTGCATCCATTAAGACGGTCGCCATAATCCAATTCACTGATGCGCCATATACTTCATTTCCCAAGGGTCAGACATGGGAAGAATTTATGGATCACAAAGGGGCTGAATTGTTTTTTGAACAGCTTCCATTCGATCACCCTCTATCTATCCTTTATACTTCAGGAACAACAGGTATTCCAAAATCAATAGTACAAGGAGCGGGAGGAACCTTAATCCAACATCTAAAAGAACATCGTTATCATTGCGACTTAAGACACGGCGATCGGCTATTCTATTTTACCACCTGTGGTTGGATGATGTGGAACTGGCTAATAAGCGGACTGGCATCCGGAGCCACTATCGTGCTTTATGACGGCTCACCGGGCTTCCCGGATATCGGCCATCTGTGGAAGATTATCGAGAAGCAGAAAATTACCCACTTTGGCACAAGCCCAAAATTTCTGGACACTGTAAGAAAAGCAGACTATCTTCCCAAACATAAACATTCATTCAATGCCTTAAGAGTAATCTTGTCCACGGGTTCACCCTTGTCCGTAGAATTGTTTAAATGGGTTTACCAAAATATCAAGACTGATGTCCAATTAGCTTCAATTTCCGGAGGGACAGACATTGTCAGTTGTTTTGTGCTGGGCTGTCCGAACCTGCCGGTATATGCCGGTGAAATTCAAGCTAAAGGTTTGGGAATGGATGTGCATGCCTTTGATGAACAGGGAAATTCCGTAGTTGGAAAAAAGGGTGAGCTGGTTTGTACGACACCATTTCCTTCAATGCCGATCTATTTTTGGAACGATAAGGATGGAGAAAAATACAGGAAAGCTTATTTCGGTAAGATTCCGGGTGTTTGGGTACATGGCGACTTCATTGAAATAACTCCGGAAGGAGGAGCCGTAATCTATGGCAGAAGCGACACCACCCTTAATCCGGGTGGTGTGCGTATTGGAACAGCAGAAATATACAGGCCTGTAGAAAAATTACCGGAAATATTGGACAGCATAGTCATTGGTAAAAAATCTAAGGAAGATATAAATGTTATATTATTTGTTGTCTTAAAGGAAGGCCTTAAACTGGATGACAATTTACGCGAAAAAATAAAAGTCATAATTCGTCAGGATGCCACCCCGCGCCATGTGCCGACAGCCATATACCAGGTCTCAGAGATACCTCGTACAATCAACGGAAAGAAAGTTGAAAAGGCTGTAACACAGATTTTTCACGGCGAAAAAGTCTTAAATATATCAGTCTTGTTAAATCCGCATGCCCTGAAAGATTTTGAGGAACTCGCCTCTGAAGCCTCATAGGTTTTATTTCTAAAGAGGCAAAAGACCGTGTTTCCTTCAAATCAAGAAAACATCTGTTTTGCAGAGATGTGATAGGTGAATTAGTTTAAGGCTTTTATTTTAATTTTTGTGCCAGGCAGTGGATACGGCTGTGAATATTGGGTTTCAAAGCTTGTCAATAGCGGTTAAAAGATCCCCGATAGAACCAAGCTCAAATATCAGAAAGACATTTCCGCTTATCTGAGGATCCTGGACCTTGAAGTTGGTACGTATCAGCAAGAACGTCATAGCTTTTTTTGAACCTTTTGATTTTATCAAGTCAGTAAATTTTCCTTCTTTATAATTCGGTGTTGAGAAATCTATCTGCGTGGCCAGTAAATTAGCAATTGATCCCATAACGGCATTTATAAGAATATTACCGACTTCGCACAGCGTCTCTGATGTCGCTTTAGCGAAACCCTCCGAGTCTGGCTTTTCACCTGTAAGGGCTGTCACCAGTTTTTCTACACTTTCCGAGGGAAAAACAAGTACTGCGCTTCCTGAAAATGGCCCGTGGAAGTTGAGTTGAACGCTGGCAATATCATTGTGACTAACATCTGTCAGTTCTTCTCCGGGATTTTCCGGATCGAACATGATAATCGATGGCACTTCTAATTCAATATGGGATTCCAGCATTCCATTAAGTATACTGGCCGCCTTTTCCTATCCCGATATTTACTATTTCTCTCAAGATATCTAATTGATCATCAGTTGGTGCTATCACTAATCCTGTTCTCCTTGAATTCAGAAGTTTTTCTATAGCCTCCTTCAATTTTTCCTTGTCAGGCGGCTTGCTGAAAAACTCGGAAACACCAAGGTTCATACACTGATCTCTGACAGTTTCCTGAATATTTGCAGAAATTACGATTACCTTTACGTCCATCTTTGTTTCACGTAAAAGTGCCAGTAATTCGGTTCCCTCCATTTCCGGCATGAGGATATCGGTGAGTACAACGTCAGGTGCTTCACTACATATTTTTTCCAGACCTTCTTTCCCGTTCTCAGCTTCAATAGTTTCATGTCCGAATTCGATATTCATCCTTTTTAACATTGTACGTGTAAATTTTGCATCATCTATAATCAGAATCCTTACCGTACAGCCCTCCTTGTAAGTTACAATTATGTTCCACCTTTCTCTGATGATCCCGGAGCGACAATCTCAAAATAATACCCGAAACCAAGCTTTGATTTTAATGTAAGTTGCCCGATACAATAAAAATACTTACCGGGTTCAAGCGTAACATAACGTAAGCCCACTCTGCTTGATACCTCTGAATACTCATCGTAAATCTTCTCTACACCCCAAATCTTTGTTTTAAATACTATATTACCTACAAGATTGTTATCCGTTACACTGTAAAGATTCTTACCCACTACGACCGGCTCCTCCTTGGAGTAGTCAAGCATCATAATCTCGATACTACCATTGTCGAAAGCATCTTCCGGACACTCAATCTTTGTTGGCTCTCCTTTTACATAGAAGCTTATGCTATTATCATCGCGTTCTGAATAAAGACTAACATACTCAAACTTCTTATAGTCATTCACTCTTACCAGAAAAACACCGCCACTCTCAGGGAATTTCCAGAAAGTTAACTTTGGTAAATTGAGTACTGATGCTTCGCGCATATTTAAAGGAAATGTCTGTTTTGTATAACCTTTTTTTCTAAACGTTACTACTATTTTACCGGGTTCAAAGTTAATCCTGTATTGACCATTTTCATCAGTCCTGGTAGTAAAACCAGTTTTTTTAATCTTAACCTCAACATCTTTAACGGCATTATCAAAACCATCTATCACCTGTCCTGTCAATGTTCCCTGCCTTGAAAGTGCTACTGGAGAAAAAGCGGTTATGGCAAAAATCAGTAAAAATGTAATCTTTAAAACTTGTTCTGTTTTCATAAATTAGCTCACTTCCTGCCTATCTGCAGACATGCGTTCGTTAAAAGTTTAAATTGCCTATACCCGCCTGCCAATCAGTTCGGGCAGGAAGTTTGAAGTGAGCTAAAGTTGTGGTAAAATTTGGGCACTTTCCTTGCCTACCGGCAGGCAGGAGTTCACTCAAGACACTTCAAACTTAGTTGCGGCTATATGCTATGTTGTTTTATTATGTGTTAAGCTATTTCGATGCAGCCATATTGTAAATAGAGGCAAGACTCCAACCGGAAGTGTCAAAATGCCTGTAAAAGCAGCTACGACAATTGCATACTTACTTTTCGACTTAAAGAGTATTCCTGAAAAGACAGAAAAACCTGCCACTATAATTGCAACTGCCGCCCAGAAATTACTCATTGTACGGCAAAAATTCCAGCACACAATACTACAGTCTACGTCAAAGATTGTCATAGTGTGTGGCTTCCACCATATAAGGCAATACACTACACAAGATATAACAATAAATCCACTAAAAACGGGAAAGAGCCAGCTTACAGACTGAAGCCTGTTTATAATCTCCTTCAAGGTTTACCTCCAAGTATAATATTATTGACATTATGTTTAAAATTATCTTAAATTAGGCATTCGGCAACTATGATTCCTCGACTCCGCTCGCCCGTCCGCCTTGGCGGAGAAAGACGTCACACTGAGCAGAGTCGAAGTGTGATGAATATTGAAATTCATATGCATGAATTTAGGGATTAAGGAATTCCCAAATCCCTGAATTTCTAAATTGTTTTTAATTTAGTCACGGCTATGCTTCACAGTGATTTCCGGTAAATGGAAAATAGTACCGTATTTCTTTACCAAAAGATTAAAACCAGATTATAGTGAATAGTGCGTATTGCTGCTAATTAATTCAGGAGAATAATATGGAAAAGGTATATATGTCAAAAGATGGTTATGAAAAATTAAGAAAAGAGTTAGATGAAATGAAAAATGTAAAGAGGGCCGAGATTCAAGAAGAAATCGCAACAGCAAGAGCACATGGCGATCTCAAAGAAAATGCTGAATATCATGCAGCAAGGGAAGCGCAGGGCCTGCTTGAGGCAAAGATTCGCCAGCTTGATGACAAACTTGCAAGGACTGAGATTGTAGATTCCTCCAATATTCCAACTGACGCTATACATTTCGGTGCAAAAGTAGAAGTCAAGGACCTGGATACAGGAGATATTGAAAACTACGAATTGGTAGGCGCCGGAGACGATGATCCGATAAACGACAAAATACTGGTCTCATCACCTTTCGCACAGGCATTATTAGAACACAAGGTAGGCGATGAAGTAGAGGTAAATGCCCCGGCAGGTGTATTGAGGTTTAAAATATTGAAAATTGAATACTAACCAAATGCTATTCACCGGAAGGTAAATGGTATTTGGTCATCAGGTTATATTTTCGGTAAAGCTGCTCTATAGTCCACTTTTTTTCCATCTTGGAGACTAGTTGCATGAGTTTTGCGTGTTCTTCTTGTAATATTTCGTCAAATGCCTTATTCTTTTTTTCTATAATTTCCTCGCCAAAGACCTTGGCGTTAAAAGCTCCTAGAAAGATCCTGTTAACCCCCACCTTTTACCTCCCTTTCTGTAAACTAATTTCTATAGTTATTGTCTTATAAATAACTTATATACGCTTATGTTCATAGTATCGGAAGTTTCAACAAAAACTTAAGAAATAAATAATTGTTTCTTATATATATACAACCAACATTTTTTCACCTTGATTTTAAATGTACGCAACCTTATTATTCCAAAAAACGTTTACATTGGAACTGATCCCCATGACGAGTAGATGTCTGCCAGCCCGCCAGTCCGACACGCATTCTAGCGGGTAACGAACGGTACGTTCGGGGGGGGGGGTATTCAACAGTTAAGGGCTCAATAAACACAACTTATGGCTTTTATAGACTGGGCAATATTAATAACTTATCTTCTTGGAATTATAGGGCTGGGTATCTGGCTGGCAAAGCGTCAAAAATCTACCGATGACTATTTTCTTGGCGGGAGAAGGATGGGGTCCACTGTTATTGCCGTATCTCTTGCTGCCAACCAGGTGAGCGCCATAAGTCTGATCAGCGCCCCTGCATTTGTAGCGCTTAAAGTCGGAGGTGGTATCAAATGGTTACAGTTTGAGTTTGCGGTACCAATTGCAATGATTGCCATAATGTTTCTACTGGTACCGGTTTTCCGTCAGCTTTCAGGCGCCTCGGTCTACGAATATGCCGAACGACGATTCGGTGTGGGGACACGGCTTACACTGTCGGCACTCTTTATGTTTTCACGTGGACTCTCAACAAGCGTGATTTTGTACACGTCCGCACTGGTTCTCTCTGTGGTACTGGGCCTGCCTATTTATATTACTATGGTTATTATGGCAGTAGTTGCCATTGCGTATACAACCATTGGTGGGATAATGGCAGACGTATACAGCGACATCATTCAGCTTATCATTCTATATGGCGGTGTACTTGTTGCGCTGATTGTGTCTATAAATATGTTAGGTGGGGATCTCTCTTCTCTGTCAATTGACCCGGAACGACTGAACTCGATAGATTTTTCCCATCACGGTTTTGGGGACGGTCAGACTTTTGCATTCTGGCCTATGATCATTGGCTGTCTGTTTCTTTATATGGGCTATTACGGATGCGATCAAAGTCAGGCTCAACGTCTGCTTGCCACACCCGATACTCGTCAGGCTCAGAATGCCCTGATGATTAATGGACTAATCCGGTTTCCCATAGTTTTAACATATATTATATTTGGAGTTGTCCTGGCACTGTTTATCCAGACTCATCCTGATTTTGCTGCTCTACTCAAAGGTAAAAACCCGGATTATCTGGTACCTACATTTATGATCCACTACCTGCCCGTTGGTGTGGTAGGCCTGGTGATGGCGGGACTCTTTGCCGCCTCCATGTCCAGTCTTGATTCTGCCTATAATTCACTATCTGCCGTAACCGTTACAGATTTTGTCCTGAAATTTAAGCCAAAGATTGCACAGAATCCCCTTATGATGCTTCGACTCTCTAAACTCATAACGCTGTTGTGGGGCATACTCACTGCCGGAGGGGCTTACTTTGTGGCGAAATCTTCTTCCACCGTAATTGAGTTAGTGAACATGATAGGCTCGGCATTTTCCGGACCTATTCTTGCTACCTTTCTGGGTGGTATTTTATTCCGATCGATAACGGGTTCCGGCGTGGTTACCGGCATAATAGTCGGCACTGCATTAAATTTCTTCCTGGGTCAATGCGTACCGTCTATCTCCTGGCTCTGGTGGGGGCCAATCGGATTCTGCACCACATTAAGTGTTTCACTCATATATTCAAAAATAGCCCCAACTGCTTCACGTATCTCAGAAGACTGGACATTGAAAGGTATACTGAATAAATACCCGGAAAAACAAAGCTGGTTGAAAGACAAGAGAGTTTATACACTGGTAATATATACATTCGTTATTATCATAATCTCAATAATAGTTTCAAGAGTCTTGCATTCAATTCTGTAAAGACTTATTCATTTACCACGGAAACCTGCCCGAACTGACTGGTCAGGCGGGTACACGGAATATAATAAACACAAGAAAACGGTCATTTGGTTTTACCGTCATTTAGCTGAATATGTCATTAGTCATTAGTCGCTTGTTTTTATCATCTGAGTTTATCTGCGTCCAATTTATTTTAAAAACAATTTAGAAATTCAGAAATTCCTGAATCCCTAAATTCTTAAATCGGGAATCAAAACATGCATCTCGCCTTAATAGACTGGATTATTATTTGTGGATACTGCGTCTTTGCCCTGGGAGTGGGGATTTATTTCTCTAAAAGGGCAAGCAAGAACACCAGAGAATACTTCCTTTCAGGAAGCACCCTGCCCTGGTGGCTGGTGGGGACATCCATGGTCGCCACGACATTTGCAGCAGATACCCCGCTTGCCATTACCGAATACGTACGCAGTGACGGAATCTGGCGTAACTGGTTCTGGTGGAACGCATCCCTTGGCGGACTCCTCGGCGTATTCCTCTTCTCACGACTCTGGCGAAGGACGGGCGTATTAACAGACAACGAACTTATAGAAATCAGATACTCCGGCAAGCCGGCGGCTGTCTTGCGTGGCTTCAAGGCGGTATACTTCTCAACCATATACAATTTTATCGTAATGGGATGGGTGATACAGGCAATGTCAACCGTGTTCCGCGTAACATTAGGAATACCGCAAGAGAAACAGTGGATATCAATAGGTATATGCGTGGTTATAGCGCTGGTCTATTCCGTACTCTCAGGGTTCTGGGGAGTCGTTGCAACCGACTTGATACAATTCGTCCTCGCAATGGGAGGGGCCATTACACTGGCGATATATTCGGTTAATGCGGTTGGAGGGATGTCAGAGTTGAAACTACAACTGGCATCAATGAGTAATGTAAGTGAGTCGGTTCTCTGTTTCTTCCCGCCTGTCGATTCCAGCGTATCACCTCTAACGGCAGAGTTCTGGTCATCGCCGTTCTTTATGTTTCTGGTATTCATAAGTATCATGTGGTGGTCGACCCATAATGCAGATGGCGGTGGTTACATTATACAGAGGATGTTATCGGCAAAGGATGAAAAACACGCTCTTTTTGCTACCCTCTGGTTTAACATTGCACAATACGCCTTGAGGGTGTGGCCGTGGGTGATTGTGGGCCTTGTAACAATTGTAGTATTCCCTAACCTTACTGAGAGTAAGGATGCCTATCCAATGGCCATTAATGAGTTCCTGCCTGCAGGGCTTAAGGGCCTGCTTATAGCTTCGTTTCTGGCGGCATTTATGTCAACCATTGACACACATCTTAACTGGGGATCGTCTTATTTTATAAATGATTTGTATAGGAGATTTATGGTTAAGGATGCAGATGAGAGGCACTACGTTATAGTGTCCAAAATATGTGTGGTAGTCCTGATGTTAGTCGCCGGCGTAGTAGCGTCATTCATGCACTCTATCAGCAAGGCATGGGAATTCTTAATCCCTATGGGCATGGGTATCGGACTTGTTCTGATCCTGAGATGGTTCTGGTGGCGCATTAATGCATGGTCTGAAATCTCCGGTTTAACGGCATCGGTCGTCATCAACCTGATATTACAACCCTTTGATCTGCCAATACAACACAGGATTTTAATAATCGTCCCGTCATCTATATTTATATGGGTGGTTGTAACATTTCTAACAAAGCCGGTACCTGAGGAAAGCCTCGTCAGATTTTATAATCTGGTCTCTCCGGGCGGTTTCTGGAAACCGATCAAGCATTTGATAAATACGGACAAGAAGACCATACTCGGCTGGAACTTTCTCGCAAACTGGCTTGCCGGCGTTGCACTCATCTACGGAATGACATTCGGAATAGGAAAATTAATCTTCGGCGATCTTATAGTAGGGGGCATACTCCTGTTTATTGCGGGAGTAGGATTCTTGATTATTTATCTCGGCTTGCGAAAAGGGTTTGATTGAA
>JACZYU010000240.1 GCA_022570935.1 Planctomycetota bacterium
TGAAACAGAAACTTGAAGAGAAGGCGATGAGAAGGATTAAGGCAATGATACCTGTGGAGTTACTGGAGTGCGGGGATGTAATACCCATTGTAAAATTTGGCAAGCCTTTTCTGGAAATAATACAAGTCGCAAAAGAGAAGAAAGTAGACCTTTTGGCAATAGGTACACACGGAAGGGCAGGGATGGACAGGATTATATTGGGCAGTGTTGCAGAACGGATCGTGAGAAAGGCTCGCTGTCCTGTTATGGTTATCAGGGGTAGAAAGTATGTTGGTTTCAAACGGATTATAGTTCCTGTTGATCTTTCTGATTGTTCCAGGATAGCCCTGGAATATGCTGTTGCCACAGCAAGGGCACACAAAAGTAAATTAACTATTTTGCACGTTTATGAGGGGTCATACGTTGAACCCTATGTAAATGCAGCAAATTCTGAGGAGGAGGCAGATGAAATAATGAAAGAGATAGAGCTGGTGAATGAAACCAAATATGATGAATTTCTGAAAACTGTCGATCTCAGTGGAGTTGAATATGAAAAATTGCTGAAAAAGGGAATTCCTAAGACTGATATAGTAGAGACGGCTATGGAGCAACAGGCAAACTTAATAGTCATGGGCACTCATGGAAGATCAGGTATCAAACATATACTGATTGGCAGTACTGCTGAAGAAGTTGTTCGCACCGTACACTGTGATATTATAATAGTTAAGCCTGAGAAATTAAGTTTTTCCATGCCATAAATCCAGATGCGCCTTTGCGGTGCAAAAAATCTTTTAGTTCGTGTAATTCCATGGTATAAAGAAAAATGACAAAGGTATTATCTAGATGTATTTTTATTATTCTTTTAGCAGTTCCTCTGGTTATTTACATACCTCACATATATTCCTTGCCCGAAGAAGAATCCCACAACACCGCATCAACAGTCCATGAGCAGGTACCGTCGCAAGTCAGTTTTGCAACACAGACACAAAAACGTTTATTTACTACGGAGGAGATGCAAAGGACAAACCTTGGTTATATGGGCCCTACTGTAACAGTACAGGAACAAACACTCCCTGCTGCCAAGTCTACAGAGCATACACAAAAACATTTATTAACTACTGAGGAACCGTATAAGGAAGTTCATGGTTATGAAGATCCTATTGCTCCTATCCTGCTCGGTATAGTAATCATACTTGCAGCGGCAAAGATTGGCAGTGAGATATTTGAGAAAATAGGCCAACCGGCAGTACTGGGAGAACTGGTTCTCGGTATTATTATAGGAAATCTGGCTTATTTTACAGGTTGGGAATTCTTTGCCCCATTGAGAAATCATACCTTTGTAGACCTCCTGGCAAGGTTTGGTGTAATAATCCTTCTTTTTGAGATTGGGTTAGAGACAGAGATACGGGATATTGTAAAGGTGGGTCTTTCATCATTTCTGGTAGCTTTGGGCGGTATTATAGCACCCTTTATATTGGGATATTTCACAAGTCATTACTTCTTTCCGGATGCAGGAACAGGTGTCCACTTTTTTGTGGGAGCAACACTCTGTGCTACAAGTATTGGTATTAAGGCGCGTGTGCTCAAGGATCTGGGAAAACTTCAGACTACCGAGGCAAAGGTAATACTTGGTGCGGCGGTCATTGATGATATTATAGTGCTCTTTATATTGGCTATAGTTATTGATATCGTAGTAATGGGAAGTGTAGATCCATTTCATATTGCCCGGACATCAATATTTTCCATCCTTTTCCTTTCAGGCGCTATATTCATGGGTTTGAAACTGGCGCCGCTTCTTGGCTATTATACAACACACATGAAGGTTGAGGGTAGGAAGCTGGCTATGGCTATTGTTTTCTGTCTCCTTCTCTCTTATATAGCCAATCTTGTTGGCCTGGCAACCATAGTAGGAGCCTTTGCGGCCGGACTTATTTTAAGAGAGGTACGTTTCAGGGATTTAAAAGGAGGAGAACACGGTATGCAGGAGATTTTACGCCCGGCGTCTTTTATTTTCGTGCCGATATTTTTTCTCTTAATAGGTATGCAGATAAAGCTGGAACTCTTTTACGATTGGCATGTCCTGAAGGTGTCTCTGGCAATAACCCTTGCAGCCATTATTGGTAAGCAGGTTTGTGGTTTGTGTGTCCTGGAAAAAGGCCTGAATCGAATCGCTATCGGAGTTGCCATGATTCCGAGAGGGGAGGTCACATTGATTTTTGCCGGTATTGGCAAAAGCATCGGCGTGATCAACGACACTATCTTCTCGGCCTTAATAATGATGGTAATCATTACTACCTTGATTACTGCACCAGCCCTTAAGATGGCAATGTCCGGAACACCTTCTACACAGAAGGATTAAAATGAGAACACCGGTATAATACTTTTGAAAGAGAGTATTTTAATATGAAAAATTACTAAGTCGGCCTATTGGTGGGTCATAACTGTATTGAATCTAAACGATGATAATGGTTGGAAAGTAATAAACATTTAACCATTAACTTGCAGATAATTCCGTCTTCACCCTGTCAATTCCCATTTTTTCAAACTCGAGATAAACCATAGTTCCTGTCGCGTCTTGTGTAAATGTATGGTCTATTCTAATGGCTACTTCTTCACCAGGTACAG
>JACZYU010000082.1 GCA_022570935.1 Planctomycetota bacterium
TCAATGCATTTGCCAGTTTGTCGGATTGTCTCTTTATGTCTGAAAACGTATACTGCTTTTTGGTATTGTCTTCGTCTTCCCAATGCAGGGCAATCTTATTCTTATAGCCGTTATTGGCATGTCTATCAATTGCCTCATGTGCAATATTTACTCCATCATCCGAGAAGTGATCAAAGCATCTGTTTATATCCTTCCAATTAAAATCTTTATATGTGTTTTCGTAATTTATTAATCCATGTTTAACGGGAGTCTTATATATAATGTCTTTATATTCCATTGTGTAATCTCCAAAAGTTTTAAATTAGCGACTGCTTTCCATCTTAACGATCCAGCCATGAAAGTCGCTATTTATAACAGAGCATAAAATTTATGTCAATATTAAGATATAAGGAGTGGTACGATCCTGATAAATGATTTGATACTCACTAATCAATAAGTTATGATAAATCGAGAATTGCGTAATTACCTGTGAAAATATCAAGTGTGATCAATGCCGTTAAGTACCAATGTGTGAATATCTTAGGTCGTGAGTGTGTGGCTAAATAATTTCTATAATTAAGTTGATATGGATTCTACAAATTTAGTTAATGTCGGCATGTCGTTTCCGATGTCTTACCGTATATCGGTTGATAAAGCAATCGGGATTACTACAACGGTGCCAATTGAAATTGTGTACGCTGCGGGTTACGTACCTATTGATTTGAATAATATCTTCATTTGCAATGATGAGCCTGATGCACTTGTTGAATATGCTGAAATTAAAGGGTTACCCAGAAATACGTGTGCATGGATAAAGGGTATATATTCAGCAACTAAAAAAACAGGGATAAAAAAAATTATTGGTGTTATCCAGGGAGATTGCAGTAACAATCAAGCCTTAATCGAGGTTCTACAGGCTGAAGATATTGAGGCAATCCCATTCTCATACCCTCACGGTAGAAACAGGGATTCACTTTATGAACAATTAGAATTTCTGTCGAATGCTTTGGGAACAAATATGGAAAAGGCGCATCAGATGAAACTTGTATTGGATAACGTAAGAAAGATTGTGCATGAGATTGATCGCCTTACGTGGGAAGAAAACAGGGTTACGGGTGATGAAAATCATATCTGGAATGTCTCAACAAGCGATCTAATGGGAGACTATGAACTTTTTGAAAAAAAAGCTACAGAGTTTCTTGATGAGGCCAGAAAACGCCCGGCGCTGGATCCTGAAGTAAGATTGGGATACGTAGGCGTACCCCCAATTTGCTGTGACCTGTATTCTTTCCTGGGTGAACTGAATGTACATGTTGTTTTCAACGAAGTACAGAGGCAGTTCAGTATGCCATACAAAACAGATACATTAGTAGACCAATATATTTGTTACACATACCCGTATGAAATGCGATATCACATCGATGATATAAAGAAGCAGATTGCTGAGAGGAAGATTGATGGAATTATTCACTATGTTCAAAATTTCTGTCACAGACATATATATGACAGACTTATTCGCAAGCATATTGATATTCCTATATTAACGCTTGATTGTGATCGCCCCGGGAGATTAAGTGGTTCTATGAGGACGAGGTTAGAAGCATTTGTAGAAATGCTTAAGAATATCAGATGTTAAAAGACTACAAAGGTGCCTGCCATATACATACAGAGTATTCCGATGGAAGTATTCCTGTTTCTGATGTAATTAAAAGCGCTCAGGACGCTGGCCTTGACTTTGTGATATTGTCTGACCACAATACCTTTTTGCCGAGGCATGACGGCTGGGAAGGCTGGCATGACGACCTGTTAGTGATTGTCGGCATGGAGGTTTCACCCCGACATGATGGCCATTTTCTCACGCTTGATACACAACCGTTAACAGCTAACAGGTATGTTAATCCAGAGAAGTACAAGTATATGACGTCTAAAGATTGCCTTGATGATGTTGTCAGTAACGGGGGAACAGTGTTTATCGTTCATCCTCTTGGTAAGAGGAAAATATCCTTTAGCATAATCCTTGAGGAGTGGCATGACTGGGAACATAATGGATTTGCAGGTATTGAGATATGGTCTTACATGCATGACTGGATTGATGATCTCAAGCTGTCAAATCTCTGGCACTTCTATAGAAATCCAAATTCGCAGATAAAAGGTCCTGACCCGGAATTGTTGTCTATATGGGACCGATTGGGGCAGAAGAGGAGAGTAGCTGGTATCTCTGGTCTTGATGCTCATTACAGGGAAATCCCGTTTACGAGAAGACCGTTTTTTACCTATGAAGAACTCTTTAAAACAATTCGTACCCATGTCCTTCTTAAGAGTGAATTAGCTAAAACTGATGAGGCTATTCAATCTGTTTGTGATGCGCATAAAGAGGGCAGATGTTATGTGTCCTTTGATTTACTGGCAGAAGCTACGGGCTTTAACTTCATTGCTGATTCTGGAGACAGGACATATTATATGGGTGAGGAGGTTTTTAACTTTGAGGAAAAGATTCATTTTAGTATCAAATCTCCACATCACGCCACAATTAAACTCTTGAGAAATGGGAAAATATATAGTGAAAGCGAAGGTACCTCTTTAGACTCCTCAAGTGCTGAAAAGGGCGTCTACAGGGTAGAGGCATACATAGAAGACAGGCCATGGGTATTTACAAATCCAATCTATGTTAGATAAATCAACATACTTCCTATCCTCCGACAGGCAGCATTCGCTGATTTATTGTTTTTTTATTTGTAATCTTGTAGCCAAAAAAAGCGATTAGGTCATATCTTCATCAAGGTAAAGTTTGAAGTGAGTTGTAGTTGTGATTTTTTTTTTTAACTTTAGGCACTTTAGTTCACTTAAGGCACGTCAAACTTGGTTACTGTTATATCCCTGTGTATCCTGATGTTTAAATTTCCTCTTGATTTTGATAGACACCTGAGTATCATAAACACTAAAGTTCAACATTCTACAAGATTTCATACCACGCAGAAATATATTTCATCAGATGATGGATATGCTTTCCATAACGATAGTGATGTTATACAGAAACTATATAATGACTTGTTAGGCTCTTGGTAAGGATAAGATATTGTTATTTCAAGATTACATAATAAGCATTCTCTCCTCCGTTGTTGTTAGCGGTGCCTTAGTTGGAATACTCATCTATTTGTCACGGGAATGGATGAGTGCTCGTATTAAGGGAAGCATAAAACATGAGTATGATCAGAAACTTGTAGCACACAAAGCACAGTTAAAAGCTGAGAACGATGTGGCTTTACTTGAATTAAGATCTACGATCGAACGAGAAGCCACCCTACACGCTGTCGCACATGCTTCATTCTCTGAAGGCCAAAAGGCGGCTATGGAGAGGAAGCTGAGTGCGGTGGATAGACTTTGGGAGCAAGTGATACACTTTCGTAGCAATCTCCCCCCTGTTTTATTCTTTATCAACGTGCTAACTGTAGATGAGCTTAAAGACATTAATAGAAATCCCACCTTTCAGGAATTGTCTGGTCAGCTATCCCTAAATAAAATTCTTGGAATGATTATCAAGGGAGATCCTCCAATTGAGAATGTTCGCCCGTATGTCGGGGAGTACTTATGGGCAATTTTCCTTTTATATCAAGCCATCATGCTCCGGATATTGTTCTTATTATATTCTGGGAAGGATGACGTCGCTAAAATTGAGTGGTATAAAGATTCAGGTATTTTGCAACTTATGGAAGACGTGTTAGGGAAGAAGGAGCTTGAAGAATTTAATGCGATGAAATTTGGTAAAGTGTGGTGGCTTCAACTGCGACTAGATTCTAAGATAGTTACTGAGTCTGCAAAAGTGATTTCCGGTGAAAAGTTTGGAGAAGATGCATTACAGCAAGCGAAGTTAATACAACAACGTACAGCAGAACTTCAAGTAGAGATGAAAAGCGAACATGAAAAAGAAAGTTAAAGTTCTGCCATTTTAAGATTTTATAAGTACAGTCATAAATATAAACACACTAAACGGTACATTTTCTGGCCACAATATAAGTAATAATACTCCACCAATTACGACTTACATATCTGGTACAATGACCAATATTTCTTGTCAGTAGGAGTTTGTTTTTGATTTAGACGAGAGGAGGGCCAATTCTTTATTGTTGACATGGCATGTTCTATAAACTTCTAAAAGGAATAGTAATGATTAAAAGCTTAGCAAATGCTCCTCCTTAGAGTAGTAATCTAACTTTTCTGGATATCATTACAATAGTGGTGTTATACAGAAACTTTATAATGACTTGTTCGCATTAGAGGGAAAATGATATGAAGATCAGTAGAAGAGGTTCTTTTGCAGACCATGGCTTAAGTTCAGTAAATATTGATGAACCAACAATCATATGGAACAAATCTGAAAAAGTAGTGGAGTTTTACCTGTCTGAGGTTAATGATTTCACAACGTCTTCCACCTACAACTATAAATATAATATAAATAATATAAATAAATGGGGTCAGGTCTTTATTCTTGATATTTTCCTGAATACATATGAAGCCTTGCATACGTCTGGATTGTCCGAAGGAACACATACATTCTATTTCGGTGTTGACATGGTTATGAACGGTTCACTGGATATGGGGAGTATATATTATGATATTATGATAGTGTGATAGTGAATGTAACTCAGTAGAGATAAATATCATTGTGGCTCAGGTTGGATTTACATAGAATTAAGACCAGCAAGTTTATTTTCATAGCTACCCTTCCCCAAACCAAATCTCACCCGCCATACGACTCGTCGCTCGGCCATGTCATTCGGACGGGGGCAGGTTTACCCGACGCGTCCTTCGGCGGGCCCATAATATTTCTGTGTATTGTGCCCCATATTGTTACACCTTGCTTTCAAGTATATTTATCAGCCGTTAATCCCTGTTTGTTATAACTATGTGCTATCAAAATACATACAGTACTGTTTAGCTATACATCGTATATTTTAGTATGTTTGGCATTCTTGTTGCGCTAGTAATAGTGAATGATGATTGTCATATAATTATGTGTTGACCACACATCACCTTTTTTCAGGGGGAGATAACAGATGAATACAAAATCTTTAATTAAAATTGGGAGAGTGATTGGATTATTAATAGCCTGGCACTATTTCCCACCGCTTAAAAATAATGTCGTTCATTGTAGAGATTATCTTGCAGGACTATGGCAAATGCTCATTACTTAGGTAGCTATTTTGTGATGTGTATAAATCAAAAACTAGAAGAGTGCCGCATGACAAAGGAAAGAAGGCATTGCTAATTAAGTATAGCCAGTGTATTGTTTCTGTAATGCATAAGCAAAAGGATAGACAGTTCGAGCATATATAGCATTTTTGAGTAACATTTAGTTTTCCTTCTTAACCTTGCAAGAAAATGCCTAAACAAACTATTATATCCTTCAACTGTAAAAGTTTGAGATTTTGATTGGATATGCTGTGATTCCGGTACAAAATCCTCATAAGGCTTCCAATGATCAGTTGCTATTTTTCCGTAAGATTGTTCTTTGATATTAATCCAAAGTCGCTTACCCGTGGTAGCGCTTCGGTCACCAATAACGAAGTCGATGAATCTCTTTTCATATCTATTAACAGCAATCCATATCCATTTATAGTTTTTTTTGTTCCAATATAAGTATGCATTTCGTCTATCTCTGTAATGCTTGCAGGCTCATCGCTTTGTAAACTCTTGACTTGTTCGCCAAATTGTCTAATCCAATTTAGTATGCTTACATTACTTACTTTCAGTACTCTGCCTATAGACCTAAAGCCCAAACCTTCCAAATACAATTGCAGTGCAAATCTTTTTAAATATAAGGGCTTTTCTGTTGACTTTTTGGTCACTGTATACCTAAAGTCACATGCTTTACATTTATAACGTTGTTTGCTTTTTACTATTCCGTCTTTAATGAATCTTTCTGATTTACACTTTGGACATTGCACAATAAGACCTCCCGGTATAATGTAAATAAAAATAAAATTTATTATACCAAAACTATACTTAATTAGCAATGCCTAAAATAGCAAGCCCTTTTATTTTTCCCGAACTGTGTACGGGATGTAATATATACACTGAGGCAAGGCACAAGGCACATACCCCCCTACCCCTTAGACACAACTCTTTTTCCTCTTGATCTTAGTAATTACTTGAGTATTATAAACATCATAGATGATACAATAATGGGTAAAGTTATGAAGAAGCTTCTAATTCTGTTAATCCTGCCTTGCTTTATTGGCTGTTACACAACTTACAAACCTGTATCATCAATGAGCGACTACCAGTTACAGCAAGAGCACTTGGATATTCAATATCAGATAAGAATAGCAGAATCTGAATCTTCGAGTATGGCGGGATACCAATCACAACGCCCTACGTCATATACTGCTACCACTTACGGCAATACGACAAGAATTACCCCGGATAGAGGCGTTGCTAATGCCTTCAATGCGGGACTACAACGAAGTAGACAGAGACGAGTTACCGAGCTATTATCCCGGCAAAGAGAATTAGGCATGGAAATGTATGGACGTGGTATTAGTAGCCCTTAATAAAATAATAAATATTCTACAAAGTGCATACAGGACAAATTCAATTCCGTAGCAAGCGTAATATTGTGTCCCAAAAACATCTGTTATCAAGACACCTAAAACCACAGATTTGAACTATTGAAAATTAAATACTTACAACGTGCAAGTTTCAAGGGTTTTCGTGACACTTTGTTTTAGCGTCCTTTCTACCTTACCACGAGACAATCCCATCTCTTTAGCAATCTCACGTATTGATTTGCCTTGCTCTTTGTATTCAACCACCTTGTCTATATCAATCTCAGTCTTAGGCCGTCCAAGACGCTTACCGTTGGCTCTGGCCTTACGCAAACCACCCCTGACACGTTCTGCTATGATATCCCTCTCCAGCTTGCTCATTGCGCTTATAATCGTGAATATGGCCTCACCAAGTGGGCTGGACGTGTCAATGTTCTCCTGATACGATATGAAGTCTATGCCTAAGTTCCTAAATTCATGCAAAGCATTTACAAGGTGTTTTGTAGATCGTGCGAATCTGTCAAACCTCCAGACCAGAACAATATCAAACTTACGCTTCCGGGCATCTTCCATTAACTGAGTCAACCCTGCTCTTGTTTCCTTTGTACCGGATACACCATTATCTTTATATATTTTGAACATCTTAAACCCTCTTTCTCTGGTGTACCTTTCAAGATCGTTCAACTGCATATCCACGCTCTGATCTTTGGTTGACACACGTACGTATATGGCAACTCTCTTTGTCATTTTATCTCACCCCCTCTCTCAATAAAAAAACCCGTACACCTGCTCTAGAAAGCTTGAACTTTCTCGTGGGCCTCACGGCTACCACCAAGTGTACGGGTTTGCTTGATAACAAAAAAAGGCCAATTCCCTAGAAGGAACCAGCCTTATTGTTATCAAATATGTTTCGTTGTTCAAGCTTCTAGAGTATTGCCAAATTACTCCTTTTTGAAATAAGTCAAGGGTGAAATTAATATTATTGTAGAAGTGGAGTAGGTAAGTTTAATTATTGTCCAATTATTTTAAACCCACTTCCGTATGGATTATTAGGGCTGTCTTGCAGGTATGGATTCCCTGCTCCATACGGATTATTAATACTGTCGAAAAAATAAGGGCTTCCATACTTACCATATGGATTTGAAGTCGAGTTTGGAGCATACGGGTTGCTGCTTAAATTTCCAATGTAGGTGCCAGTGGTTGAATTCTGGTTGTTAAGGGTGTTTAAACTACCAGTGGAAGGACTAATTCGATTAGCATTATACGACTTTCCTGGTTGGGATACACCATTGAGTACACCTATAAGTACCCGTAAGGCCGTATGTGAGCCGGACGTTGCAGGAGGATTGGCCATACCACTACTACCCTGAATATTCCCCGGCATGGTTGAAAAGTTGATTGAAGTATAACCCTGCCCCTTTACCTCAAAATCCTTTGACGTAATACACACACTACACGGGCTTATACCGCCTGTACTCATGGCCTGTTGTGCTGACCTGGTATACAATGGGTGAGGGGGTCGGCAAGGGCAATACAATTCTTCTTATGGAATACCCTGGACGTATGTGGTAGATATACTTGACTGGTATAGCAGCCGATTAGAAAAAAGAGTGGTATGATGAAAATGAGTTTCTTCATTACGGCCTCCTCCTTCGTAAAACCTACTACTTATTTACTAATTGTCAAGGGGCTTATTATTCAAGGTCATATAGACATGTATAATTTGTTGTGTGATGTAAACACTGAATTTATGTAAGTTGTTTTAGTTTTATTGGCTAAAGATTATTATGGATATGACGATAATTGGATTAGTCCGATTTTCCGATTGACAAAGTGGTCTCAGATTGTACAATAAATTTATAAATTTAGTTGTTAACAAGTTAACAAAAATCAGGGAATTTCAATATACACCCATAAGTTGAATTTCATCGGGAAGCGAAGTAAATCTTTGGGATGTGTGCCTCCTTTTAGAGACATAAATTGCGTGTGTCGCAATCGCACCCGGAGTAACGCTTCTCATTCTTTTATGTACCATTCTCTCTTTCGTTTAATATTGCCTACCAATAAGTTGTAAAATTTATCATCGTTTCGCTCAAACTTTCTGAAAATAGCCCACGAAAAGAAGTCTACTGCTGAGAGTCCATAACATTTATCCGAAGTAAGGCCGTCTATCTTTATTTCTATAGAAACTTCCCTTTCGAGAGCTTTTCCCAATATCTTTGTTTCAAGGTGCTCTTTAAAATGTTTCTTGTAATGCGTTTCTTTATTTCGGATATCATAAATCAAATTCACATTATGAAAACCGTCTTTAAAAATTAACTCAGATAATATAACTCCAGTAAAGTAATTATATGCTATTCCGTATTCCGCATTCCTGAAAGACTCATTAGTAATTTTGTCTTTATTTACAGCAAGATAACTGATTTCTAAAGAGCTGATCTTTACAAGTGATTGTATAACTTCTTTTATTGATTCAGCTCCAAATGTCTTATTACCATAAAGGCTGCTTGCTTTTATTTCTTTTGTTTTATCCCATCCCTTTCTTATGAATCCTGCAAATTTTCGCCTAAGGCAATTTTTAATTTTTTTATTATATGAAGGTTCTACTGAAATGATTGTAATGAGAAAATGTTTGTATCTACTTGATTTGGCAAAACTACATTCTCCACTTTCATCGAGGAATAAATTTTTCATCACATTGTGTATACTAGTCCTAAAATAAGCGAGGTTTTTTTACGAGCTTATCTCCACCACCCAATTGATTTCTAAGCACAAAATTTTCCCGTTTATCCTATCCTTATCAGGTTTTTCAGTTGTTGAAAGGGAAAAAGCAACTTTGCTAGCATTGTTTTGAGAAATATCATAAAATTATGACGTACCTCTCCCACTCTCACCTATCCTTTAGCTTATTTGAGTCGAATCGTTATCCATTTAAGTATACTTAAGCTGTCTAATTAGCTCCCATGTGTCAAAGAAATCTTTTAACCAGCCATTATATCCTAAAAAACGATATATGATTTTCCTGCCACTCTTAATTATTTGACAGGGCACTAATATCAGTTTATGAAGAAAGCTTCGAAACTCCATCTTGAGTACCTGTGTACCCCGTGTCACATCAGGCATTAATAAACCATACCATGCCTTTATATTCCACGCCAACGCCGCAATAATCATATATGCCCAATTACTATTCAAGTCTCTCACCGGCATCCTCATCGCATTCACCCCATTCTTCAACTGCTCTATCACATTTTCTTGATCACAACGCTTGTTTGCAAACTTCACCACTCCCGATACGCTCAAGTCACGGCGAGTCGTTATGTAGAAAAAATATTTTACATCGTCAAACAATTTAAGTTCCCCTTTTTCAACACTCAGATTCTTCCTCACCACTACCATACGATATTCCTTTTTACATTTTCCAGGCCGATAATCGAATTCGGTAACATGTTCACTTTCTAATCGTATATTCTTAAATGCTCGTTCACGTACGATTTGCTCCTTTACTCTCGCAGGCTTATCCCTCTTTTTTGTCTTTACTTCATATTTAGCTGCACGTTTCAATACCTTCCATTTCTCTTGCGGTATCTGTTGTGCTCGGCTCACAAAACTTTGGCATGCATCCATGCCAAATACAAAATCAACTTTGTCCGACCATCTATCAAAATTTGATGTCAATGA
>JACZYU010000241.1 GCA_022570935.1 Planctomycetota bacterium
TCCGGCGCTGTTAATCCGGCAATGAAACTTATTACGGGCTTGGTTATTTCCATCTTTATGAATTCGGCTGCCTCTTCCTCTGCACTTCCGCCAATCTCACCAATCAGGACTATAGCTTCGGTGTTGCGGTCTTCCTGAAAGAGTTTCAAGGCGTCTATAAATGTTGTTCCAATAATGGGGTCACCGCCTATTCCAATACACGTTGACTGCCCGATATTTCTTTGTGTTAATTGCCACACGGCTTCGTAGGTCAGTGTACCGCTTCTTGACACAACACCTACTGTTCCCTGCGTATGAATGTAACCCGGCATAATTCCGATCTTCGATTCTCCCGGAGTAATAATTCCCGGACAGTTAGGTCCTATCAGGCGTACTGTTTTTGTATTGAGATAAGCTTTTATTTTTAACATGTCAATAGTTGGAATTCCTTCTGTAATGCAAATGATTAATTTAATATTTGCTTCTGCCGCTTCAATAATTGCATCAGCAGCGAATGGCGCAGGTACATAAATTATGGATGTGTCGCATCCGGTCTTTTCTACAGCTTCTTTCATAGAGTCAAAGACCGGAACATCGCAAACCTTAGCGCCTCCTTTTCCGGGAGTAACGCCTGCAAGGATTTTTGTGCCGTATTCCAGCATGTGTTCCGTATGAAACATTCCTGACTTGCCTGTAATTCCCTGGCAGATTACTTTAGTGTCTTTATTGATTAAGATACTCATCTGTTAGTTTTTACAACCCCCTTCCCCGGACAAAAGGCGCCGAGGACTTTCCCCGGACAAAAAGCGCCGAGGACTTTAATCCCCCTTTATTAAGAGGGAATACTTTTTCGCCCCCAAAAAGGGGGCTTGCTTTCAATTCCCCCTTAAAAAAGGGGGCAAGGGGGTTGTGACTCCTTTTGCAATAGAGTTTAGTTGATACCCCGTGAACGGTTACCAAAATTCAAACAAATTACAAATGATAAATCTAAGCACTACAAGAAACTCTTGTTCAGGTTTTGGTTATTTGCCCCTTACGGCCTTGATTATCTTCTCAGACGCGTCTTTCATACTATCGGCAAAGATTATGTGAAGATCGGGATTATCTAATATTTTTCTTGCGGCTTTTACATTCGTACCTTCTAATCTGACTACGAGCGGTACTTTAATGTTAACTTTTTCTATGGCATGGATAATTCCTTCGGCAATAATATCGCATTTCATTATGCCGCCGAAGATATTTACTAGTACGCCTTCGACCTTTGAGTCTGTAAAGATTAACTCAAAGGCGGTTGTAACTCTTTCAACAGGAGCATCACCTCCCACATCCAGGAAATTAGCGGGTTCTCCACCATGAAGTTTGATAATATCCATTGTCGCCATTGCCAGGCCGGCGCCGTTAACTAAACAGCCTATATTCCCCTCGAGTCCAATGTAACTTAATCCTGCTTCCGAGGCCATGCTTTCTGTACTGTCAACTTCTAAAGAGTTATGTATTTCCAGAAACTCCTTATGGCGGAAAAGGGCATTATCGTCAATGTCCATTTTTATGTCCAGGGCAAATATCTCTTCATCCGGAGTTAATACGAGGGGGTTTATCTCAAGAAGTGAACAGTCGTTTTCGATGAATATTTTGAACAGGTTTTTGAGTAAGTTAGATGCTTTTGTTAAAAGAGGTCCGGTCAAATTCAGATTAAGCGCTATTTGACGTGCCTGAAAATCTTGAATACCAAGTATTGGATTGATTTGTTCTTTAAAAATTTTTTGAGGTGTTTTTGAAGCAACCTCCTCTATTTCTGTTCCCCCTTCTGTGCTGCTTATTATGGTGATTTTCGATGTACTTCTGTCTATTGATATAGCGAGATATAGCTCTTTTTTTATATTAATGGCTTCTGCAATGAGAACTTTGTTTACTTTTATTCCCTTTTCTCCTGTCTGAGCAGTTATTAAACGAGAACCAATGATTTTGGAAGTATAATCTTTTACTTCGTCCAGCGTCTCAACTATCTTTACACCGCCACCTTTTCCCCTGCCACCTGCAAGGATTTGAGCTTTTATAACGCACCTTTTCGCCCCCAGTTGATTATATATTTTTGCTGCCTCTTCTGCATCAGTTACCGCTTCACCTTTGGTAACATTTACATTATATTTATGAAGGATTTTTTGTGCCTGATATTCGTAGAGTTTCAATGATAGTCCTAATTTTTGATTGTTACATCATTTCGTCACCCCATAATTATGAGGCATACTAAATTGCTTTTTTATATTGTTAATTTGATTTACAAACGTTTAGAATTAACAAATATTAATTCTACTTATCACAGAAAAATATGTCAAGGTGAAAGGCACAACAAGCGAACAGCATATGAAGGAAGATCTGATGGTTGAGGAGTTTGAACTCAACAATAATGATTTAAACATGATAGAGACTATTACGGGCTAATTTTCTCTATATTATAGAGGGCAAAAAGGAATCCTATAGTTACTATATTTTTTTCGTAGTTTTTTGTGTAAATTCGTGGTTGAATAATTTGTCTTTCTTGTGTCTTTGTACGTTTGGTGGTGAGAAAGAACATTTCATTTATTACCTTTT
>JACZYU010000242.1 GCA_022570935.1 Planctomycetota bacterium
AGAAACAGTCAAGAAAAAGGGTTTCAGAAAATGAGACTGAATGATATATCTGAAATATTTCCCAAAGCGAATTTTAAAAGCCATTGACACTTATATTTTATTTAAATAGAATGTAGCAATACTATTGAAAGTCCAGGGATAGCGGCTTAATTATGATTCACACAGTAGACTTTTTCTTCACAATTTATCAATATATAAATTTAATTGTAAACAGATGAAATATTCTATGTCTTTCTGGGAAATAGCTAAATGCTTCGCAATCATGCTTTTGGCTTCGTTATTTGTAACTGGGTGTGGTTCTTCGAATAAACGAAGAACCACTGGTGATGAACCTTTCTTTCAGAAAGAAACAGGGCTTGCAGAACACGGAAAGAAGAGCACCATAGACAGGATTTACCAGCTTGATCCGGGAAATAAGGCATTTGAGATCTCGGATAAGTTTTATACAGATCCTCCCAGAAGAATCGCAATACTACCATTTGATAATCTGGTGGGTGGTAATTATATCCTGAATTCCGTTCCTCTCCCCAGGTTCAGTAAGAAAGAAGAGGATGGTTGGAACTGGACTTATGCAAATAGATTGAGAAGGTTTTTCTTCGGCCATTTTGCCGCCAGAGAATTTGTAGATATAGAATTAATGTATATTGATAAGATGTTGGAAGCACTCGGGATTTTAACACCCAATGACTTATATAAGATACCGGCTCAGGAGTTGGGCAGGATACTCGACGCAGATGCTCTGATTTATGGCCAGGTAACAGAATATAAAAACTCTTATTACTTGCTTTACAAACAGATTCGGATTGGCCTGCGTATCAAATGTGTTTCCACGGAAGATGGCAGTATATTTTTTGAAGGCGAACAGGTAAGGCATGATAATGATATCCGTGTAGCAACCAATCCCTTTGATTTTGTAATCGCTTCGTTCCAGAATTCTATGAGCATGAGAGACGTTTATGCAGCAAGGGCGAGTGAAGAGGTAGTCCGCGAGCTGGTTATAAGAATTCCTATTGTTACAACATTTATTGAAGAGGAAGAACAGCGTATTAAAGATAGAATCAACACTAAACTATCTTATCTGACAACTTCTGAAACTGAGGCACTTAATGAAGATAAAGATGGCAATACGGCCTCTCTCTCTGTTCAGGACAAAACAGAAACAGTTTCTCCTGAGGAGCCTTCGGCAAAAGAGGATGACCAGAGTATTGGATATGGAACTAAAACTGAACTAAAATCTGAATCGTGACCAGCGGCTAAGTTAGACATTAGTCATTTGTCACTAGTTAATCATTTCTCTGCAGACTTCCCCGAAAATATTTTATCATAAAGAAATACCGCTCCAATCCCACCAGACACAGGCCCAAGCCACCAGACAAAGTGATAGTCGAAATGACCGGATGCCACTGCAGGGCCGAAAACACGTGCAGGATTCAGAGCGCCACCGCTTATTGAATAAGCAACCAGTACCCCAAATAAGTACACCAGACCGATAGCAACACCAGCAAGGATCCCTGGCGTTCTTCTGCTGCCAAGGGCAGCCGCAAATATTGTAAATATAAAGAGGAAGGTCATAACCGCTTCTATAAGTAGAGCCTTCCAGAATTCAACATCCTTCCCTAAAGCACATGTACCTAAATGAGCGGTACTGACTGCATCCGGAAATAGTATCCTCAAGAAGAATCCTGCAATTACAGCACCCAGCAATTGAGATATTATGTAAAAGGCTGCTGTGCCGGCATCCATTCTCCCGGTAACAAGAAAAGATATCGTTACTGCCGGATTTACGTGAGAGCCTGAAATATAACTTGTAGCGTATACAACGGCAACAACCACCAGACCAAATACTACTATAGCCCACGCATAACCTGCTCCCTGTCCACCAGCCATCTTCATGGAATAATTGGCGCATACTGCACCAGCTCCAATAAAAACCAGAAGAAGTGTTCCTAAAAATTCAGCTATGTATTTCTTGTAATTATTCATATATGGATTGGGAATTGAGGTGAGCTAAAGTTTAAAGTGAACTAAAGTGACTAAAGATTTATGATTGAGGGATTACGATTTGGGATTTACGATTTACGAATAACAAATGACTAGTGGCCATTGACTAATGTCGATTTACGAGTTGAAACCATAAAACCAATCAAACGCCTTCAAGGATGTGCCCTAGCTTCTCTTTTTTTGTGCGCAAATATTCCACATTTTCTTCTTGAGGTGTGATAACTATGGGAACGCGTTCTACAATTTCCAAACCATAACCGGCCAATGCCGCAAACTTCTTTGGATTGTTTGATAAAAGTCTCATCTTCGATATTCCTAAATCCCTGAGTATCTGTGCCCCTATTCCGTAATCACGTTTATCCGCACCGAGACCCAGTTTCTTGTTTGCCTCAACTGTATCAAGGCCACCCTCCTGCAGTGCATAAGCATGCAGTTTGTTTTCAAGCCCGAACCCTCTGCCTTCCTGCCGCATATAAAGCAAAACACCCTTTCCCTCTTTCTGGATCATCTTTAACGCACTATGAAGCTGTTCTCCACAATCAC
>JACZYU010000243.1 GCA_022570935.1 Planctomycetota bacterium
ACTTGTTCTTCAACGAAAGATTCACCAGTTCTTCCGGAGAAATATAGGATGTATCTCTGTCTCCATTATCAGCACGGGAATGAGCTATTTGCCAATTCTGACAATGTTTACAACGCATATTACACCCAAGAGAACCTATTGAAAATGTATAACTGCCGGGATGGAAATGGTATAAGGGTTTCTTTTCGATTGCATCAGCACATGCAGACGAAACCCTGCCATAAATCATTGAGTAAAGTTTACCATCAATATTCTTCCTTACTCCACAGTAACCTAACTTACCGTCTGCAATCACACATTTATGCGGACACAGGTAGCAACTAACCTTTTTATCGTCCTCTGAATGATAAAACAGCGCTTCATGTTTCATTCTGGTTTATGTTATAGTTTTGTTGGCGGATTCGCTTCCCGCCTAACAAACACAGCCTCCAGACCGGCGGGCAGGCTGGCGGACAGGCGCTTAATCCCCGGACAAAAAAACGCCCCTGCCCGTCCGGCAGGCGGGGAGGACTTTAATCCACCCTACCTCGTATCACACACGTTACACATAAGGTGTATATCTGGCTGGTTCAATCTTGTGGATTGAACTAATATCAAATCATAATTCGATGTTCGATATTCATAATTGAAAAATATCGAATAATGAATTCGAATTATGAATGTCAAATAAGTAAGGGCATGTTCCTCTCTTTCGAGAGGATTCCAATATTGGGTCCCTCTCGAAAGAGAGGCCTGCCGCCAGACCCGTGCGAAAGCCCGCCTGCCAATATGTCGAGCAGGGATTCACCCTGGCGGGCAGGAAAAACTAAGGACGAATCCACCTTATTAACTTTACATTTTATTACGCTCAGCTTCATGCCCTTCCGTAATCGTCTTCCAGACGTATAATATCATCCTCTCCAAAATACTCACCCTGTTGTATCTCTATAAACGTCAAATCACTATCACCATTATTGGTCATACGATGTGCTGCCTCCTGAGGTATATCTATGTGTTTCCCCTTCTCAAGATCAATCTCCTCGCCATCAATGGTCACCACACCCTTTCCCTCAACCACCATCCAGTGTTCTCTTCTCCTGAAGTGCTTCTGGTAGCTCAACCTTTTCCCCGGTAATACGGTTATCCTCTTTACCTTATAAGTAAGTTCATCCAATAACACCTCCCACCTGCCCCATGGAGGATTCGCCGATTTTTCATCTTGCTTTGGTGTATTCATTTTCCCTTATCCAAAGAAACAGTATTATAATTCATTAATTCCTATGTATTGCACAGAGGGCAGTCAGGCGAGACGCCTGATCTATATTGATATTTATATTCTATAGGTCAGGCATCTTGCCTGACTTTATCCTTAATCCCTTAATCCCTTAATTCCTTAGTATATTACTATCTTGTATATCGCTGTGCAAGAGGCATCCTTCTGCCTGTCCCGAATGCCTTTGAGGTAACCTTGAGCCCCGGAGCTGCCTGCTTTCTCTTATACTCGTTTTTATCAACCTTTTTAATAATATCCTTTACAAGTGTTTCATCAAAACCCATCTCTATTATATCATCAACATCCTTTGATTCCTCAACATAGGCCCTCAGTACGCCATCCAGGATATCGTATGGAGGCAATGAATCCAGATCTTTTTGATCGGGTCGCAATTCGGCTGATGGTGGTTTTTCAATAGTGTCAATGGGAATTATCTCTTTTCTTCGGTTGATGTATTCGGCAATATCATAAACCATGGTCTTTGGGATATCGGATATGACTGCCAGTCCGCCACACATATCCCCATATAGAGTACAGTAACCAACTGCAAGTTCTGACTTGTTTCCAGTCGTTAATACAAGGTATCCATATTTATTTGAAATTGCCATAAGTATTTTACCCCTTATCCTTGCCTGCAGATTTTCTTCTGTTACATCAAATGGAAGCCCCGCAAATACACCACTCAAGGTCTTCGTATACGCATTATAGACAGACTTTATAGGGATAATTTCAAAATCTATTCCAAGTCTTTTGGCAAGCTCCTTTGAATCCGCAACACTGCCTTTGGATGAAAAGCCTGACGGCATTGTAACTCCCAGCACTTTACCTTTACCAAGCGCCCTGACTGCAATTACTGCAGTAACGGCAGAATCTATTCCTCCACTCAGGCCAATCACGGCCTTTTTGAATCCACATTTTCTTACATAGTCCCGTGTGCCCAGGACTAATGCCTTATAGACCGATTCAATCTCATCTTCACCAGCGCTGGATTGAGTTCTCTTTCCAACCGACCTCGGCTTACTGTCTCCTACACTTATATCTGAACCTTTGAACTCAACCATTAATAAATCTTCTTCAAAACTTAAGGCCCTATCTACAACTACCCCTTCTTTATTGATTACCAGGCTGTTTCCATCAAATACCAAATCATCATTACCGCCAATCTGATTCACAAAGATAATTGGCACATTGTGCTTTTTTGCATGGCTTGCCAGCATCTTCAACCTTACATCCTGCTTGCCAA
>JACZYU010000244.1 GCA_022570935.1 Planctomycetota bacterium
GCCCTGTCCACCAATTTATCTATATTAATATCCTCCGGATCAACGTTCTCTAAAGGATCTATATGTCCAAACAAAACATGGTAAACCCCTTCGTAGAAACCTGCTTTCTCAATTGTAAAAAGATCTTTTGGTTGTTCAACAACGCATACCTTTTTATGGTCGCGCCTATGGTCTCCACAGATATAACAGGGATCGGTCTCTCCGATATTACAACAGATAGAACAATAATTGATATTCTGTTTTACGTTTTGTATCGCCGTGGCTAATTGCATTGCCTCATCATGAGGTAATGCAAGAACATAGTGCGCTAACCTCTCTGCACTTTTCTGGCCGATTCCAGGCATTCTGCCCAGCTCTCTCATAAGGTTCAACATAGATTTAGGATATGATTTCATTCTTGTATCTTATTGAAGCAAACCGGATAAACCCGGTATGTTCATACCCCCCGTCAACTTATTCATTTCCTCTTGATACATTTCTTGAGATTTTTTCATTCCTTGAGACACGGCCGCTAATATAAGATCTTCCAGCATCTGCACGTCATCAGGATCAATAACTTCCTTATCAATTTTCACAGATAGAAGATCCTGCCTTCCATTTACATGTACGGTTACCATCCCACCGCCCGAGCTTGTTTCTATAACGCGTTCCTTGAGGCTTTCCTGAATCTCTCCCATCTTCTTCTGCATGTCAACTGCCTGTTTTTGCATTTGCTTCATCATGCCGCCTAAGTTACCCATTCCCTTCATCTTTTTTCTCCTCTTACATTAACAATTGAGCCATCAAAAAACTCTATAGTTTTTTTTACCATTGGTTCGTTTTTTACATCATCTTCCACTCCCTTGTGTTTTTTCTCTTGCACAAGGCCGTGCTTGCTATCTTTAATATTAGTTGTTTTATGGCCATTCTTTGATATTGTAAATTTTACCTGAATCTTCTTTCCGGTTACTTTTTCTAAACAACCCTCGATTATCCGCTTTTCCTCAGGTTTTTCAAGCCTTTCTTTATGAATAAAGTAATTTCTTGGAAATTCTACAACCGCTTCATTATCATCAATATTTAAAACCCTGGCGCCACTTAACAGAGCCCAAATCGTCTTTTTTTCAGCTTGAACCTCAATCATTACCTTGTCCCAGGTATTAACAAAATCAGCACCACCGCTTGCTTTTTTATTTGTCTCTGCGTAGCCATCGGAAGGGTTTTCTTTTATCTCTGTTTTTGCCGGTGCCGTAACGCCTTCGTTATATGTGGGTACTACCTTGCCCACGTTCTCTACACTACCCTCAAACATCTTTTTTATTCCTTCTATTTTGTCCAAAACTGTGCTAAGCGGTTTCAGTTCTTCCATAGTCGCAAGTTTGATAAACAAAACTTCCAGAAAAATCCTCTGTTGAAGTAAGTCCCTTGTTTTGCTTTTAGCTTCGGATATTATCTGAAACATGTACATTAATGTATCAGGAGAAAGTGATGAAGATTGCATCCGTAATAGATTAATGTCGCTTGATACGGTTTCTATTGTGTCACTCTCCTTTTTACAGACTGAAACAAGGAGTAAATCACGGATATAAAGAAGTAGTTGATCAATAAAGCCCTCTATATCCCTTCCGCTTTCTATAATTTCCTGAAATATTTCTATAGATAACTCAGGCCTTTTTTCAATAAAACTATTAATTAAATTTGAGATTTTTTCCTCACTGACAACCCCAAAAATATCGTAAACATCTTTTAACGTTATCTTCTCATGACAAAATGAAGCGAGCTGGTCTAAGATAGATTC
This sequence comes from Planctomycetota bacterium, assembly GCA_022570935.1. Lineage (GTDB taxonomy): Bacteria > Planctomycetota > Brocadiia > Brocadiales > Scalinduaceae > Scalindua. Next base: position 1,778 of record JACZYU010000244.1, read on the forward strand.
AGAATCTCTTAATCCTCCCCGGGCATATTTTGCGATGGATTGAAAAACTTCTTCCTCTGCTGAGATGTTCTCGGCCTTGCAGATCTTTGCAAGCCTGTCGCTTATATCAGGCACAGAAATATTTTTAAAATCAAACCTCTGACAGCGCGACTGAACGGTGTCAGGAACACGACTTGGCGAGGTTGTAGCAAAGATAAATTTTACATGTTCAGGAGGCTCTTCAAGTGTTTTCAGAAGTGCATTGAATGCTTCCCTGGTTAACATATGCACCTCATCTATAATGTAAATTTTATATCTTGAAACCGCCGGAGCATACCCCACATTCTGCCTGATATTCCTTATCTCATCTATACCGCGGTTGGAAGCTCCGTCTATTTCCAGGACATCAATATCATTCCCATTTGTAATACTGTTACATGTTGAGCATTTATTGCAAGGGTTGCCGGTCGTTCCTTTTTGACAATTAAGGGCCTTTGATAATATCCTTGCCATAGATGTCTTGCCAACTCCTCTTGGGCCGGCAAACAAATACGCATGAGCAACACGGTCAGACTGAAGGGCGTTTACCAATGTCGTAACTATATGCTTTTGCCCGACAATCTCGTTAAATGATTTTGGCCGATACCTTCTCGATAGAACAATATATGACATATCTTACTTGACTTAGCTCCGCAATTGAAATAATGGGTTTTGAGATATTTAAAGACACTAAAT
>JACZYU010000245.1 GCA_022570935.1 Planctomycetota bacterium
TAAATGGCCTGTTTCATCTGCATCCAATGGACATATTGTTGTTCCTGTTAACGCAGATGTATTCCCGGCTACCATAGTGTTTATATGCGCTTTCCTGTCGCATACCAAACCATCACCGGGCTTTGTGTGTACCATTATTGCGATAAGATTTCCCATGGTACCACTGGGAACAAACAGGGCATCTTCCTTGCCCAATTTCTCGGCAGCCATTTCTTCCAACCTGTTGGTAGTAGGATCTTCACCAAAACCATCATCTCCTACTTCAGCATCTTTCATGACCTGCCGCATCTTTAAAGTAGGCATGGTGACTGTATCACTTCGCAAATCTACAATGCGCATTATTCTTTTTTTTCGCCCTCTCCAAAACGCTGATCAATCTCTCTATTTTCTTCATCAAATTGGCAACCGGTTTCTGTTTTAACTTCGCCAAAACGTTTACCAATCTCATCTTCACCATCGGCATATTGCCGATCAGTCTCATTCTTTTCTTCACCAGATTGCCAACCGGCCTCTGCTTCAACTTCTCCGGAATGTTGATCAATCGCATCTTCATCATTGTCATCTTGTTGACCAGCCTCTTCGCTTTCCTCATCAAAATGGCGGCTGGTTTCAGCTTCGTCTTCTTCGTAATACCGCGCAACTTCTTTTTCACCTTCAACAACTTCTCTGGCCAAATCCATATAATCCTGCGCACCACGACTATCAGGGGCATACCGCGTAATTGGCAGGCTGGAAATAGGGCATTCTGCGAGTTGTGTACTCTCTCTTATAATAGACTTAAACAACTTGTCGTGGAACTTTTCTTTAATCTTTTCCACTACCTTATTGCTTAAATTTGTCCTTATATCAAACATACACGCAACTATACCTGTAACCTCAAGTGAAGGGTTCAGTGTGTCCTTAACCAGATTTACTGTATTGATCAATGTAACCAGGCCATTCAGGGCCAGTACCTTTGTTTCCAGAGGTATGATGACTTCCTTTACCGCTGATAATGCGTTAACGGTAAGTAGTCCAAGTGAAGGGGGACAATCCAGAATAATGTAATCAAAATGATATAGTAAAGGAGAGATGCTTTTCTTAAGTATGGTATCGTTCTCTAATTTGTTTGCTAACGTTCTTTCTATTGCAGCCAGAGACACGTTAGACGGAACAACCCACATATTCTCTATACTTGTTTCATGTAAGATTTCATTTATAGGTAAATTATCATGAAACACATTAAACATGGATTTATGCAACTCGTTAATATTTATGCCCATCCATGAGCTTGAGTTGCCCTGAGGATCGATATCTATTAAAACTACTTTCTTGCCCAGGTCTGCCAGACAAGCTCCAAGGTTTACGGCTGTAGTAGTCTTGCCAACACCACCTTTTTGATTTATTAATGCAATAGTTCGCAACTAAACCCCTTTTACTGTTTTATGTATCATGAATGATCTTATTACTAATTCGTCTCGAAACTATGCAGAACATGAAGGGTTGATTGAAACTTGTATGAATTGGTGACACAGAGCGCCTTATAACACAGTTCCCACGCAAAACATGGGAGCAAGTAAATACCCTGAAAAAGATAAATATGTGAGGCATCTATTTTCTAATCTCTGGAAATGCTCTTCGTTATTCTCACTTCAACTCGACAAAAAATTCCTGGAGAATCTTGCGGACATGCCAAATTATACTCCTGAAAGATTCAAGAATATCAAGGTAAATAGGAGCTGACTTTGGCGTACACACACCGGCAATAAGCCTGTCTTCGTGAAAGATGGCATATTCATCTGCAAGTTCACATAATCTCTTTCCATTCCCATCCATATGTTTGGCCAGATCGCCATTGCTTGTGCTGATACAGTTACTAACGGAATTCAACAGTACCAGTGTTTCATCAAATAATTTGTACGTCTCTTTTACAGATTTATCCGAAAACAAAATGTCTTCTCTTATCTTTTTCTTTGTAGCATTAAAAAGCTTATTCAGCCCATTTCCTATCCTATCAAATTGTTCCGGAACCGGGATAAAATGTTTGATACCCTCCTCAACTTTCTCATCTAGAAGGGATTTAAGTAGACCCGCAGAGTTTTTATAAAGCTTTCCTTCAACCTCTTCTACTTTCCCTATAGAACTCAAATCATGTTTCCTGAATCCATCATAAATCATCTCAAGCATCTCTTTTGTATGATTAATCATTCCTAAAGTATCATTCTTTATTTCATCGCGACTAACCATTTTAGCCCCCTTCCTTTTTCCATTAAGACTTTTTGATTTATCCGTCTTAGTCTTTATGTCCATAAACACTTAACAATTAAGCATATAATTTGTGAAAAAACAATATATATTTTTAGCCATTATCTTCCAATACAGCAACGTAAGGCAGGTTTCTGTATTTATTGTCAAAATCAAGGCCGTAACCAACGACAAACTTATTCTCAATCTCAAAACAACAATAATCCGGTACTATTTCTATTTCCCTCCGTGCCTCTTTGTTAAGGA
>JACZYU010000083.1 GCA_022570935.1 Planctomycetota bacterium
TCCATTGAAAGATTTAAGAATGACGTTCCGATTCTTGTTTCTACAGAATCGGGTGGTGAGGGTAGAAATTTACAGTTCTGCAATACAATCATCAATTTCGACCTTCCATGGAACCCTATGAGGATTGAGCAAAGGATAGGCAGGCTTCACAGAATCGGACAAACCCGTGATGTGTTTATATTTAACCTTTCTATCAAGGGAACAATTGAGGATTATATAATCGACATCCTGGATAACAAGATAAATATGTTTGAGATGGTTATAGGAGAAATAGAACCAATCCTTGGCAATGTGGAAGAGGATAAAGACTTTGAAGACATAATTATAGATATCTGGTTAAAGAGCAGTGATACGGACACTCTTAAAGACGGTTTTGAGCGACTGGGCAGTGACCTTGTAAATGCCAAAAACGAATATCTAAAGACAAAGGCACTGGATGATGAGATATTCGGTGAGGACTATGAGACATAAAAGTCAGATGGCAGATGACAGAATCCGGTTTAGTCACCAAACTGTAGCGCCTGCCTGCCGGTAGGCAGGGAAGGCTTTTTACCCGACGGTTTGTTTGGCGGGCAGCCTTCCACATTTACATAGCAATGATTGTGGAAAATGGATAGAACATTACCTGAAGTAATAACTGATATATTGACCCATAATAATGGAATTGTAGAGCACAAAGAGGACGGGAACCTTGAGGTGCTCACACCATCAGATGTGTCTAATGCCCTGGGCATACCGGAACTTGCACGATTGCGTTTTTCTTATGACGAAACGGCTGATGAAGCGATATACGCATCATATGATTCGGACTTTTTCAACTCAATGGCAAAACTTGTTGATAATAAAGGAAAACTATCCGTTGCAAGATATGATAACTCTTCTTTGCCAAATGTTACAAAGCTGTCAAAGACAATTTCTGAAAAGGTCATGTTCAATAACGCCACATTTCGTTTAGATAAAACAGAAGAAAAAAACGTTTCGTATCTCCTGTGTTATTTTAAATATATTGCATTATCAGATGAAAGGCAAGAAGGCGTTATGTCCATATTGATAAACGAACAAAATCTTTCCACCGCTTCTTTTAAATATGACATTACAGAGCTGAATGAGGCGACAGAAGAACTGCAAGATATTGAAAGATGTGAGATAAAAAAAGTGTTTCAATCAGCGTATTCCGCATGCACCTGTATGGTCAAAGAAAAACTGAAGGACTTTATCAATAGTCTCGAAAGGAGACTTAATCGTGATGTCAGGAGAGTTTATGAATATTATGAAACGCTTAAGAACGAAACAAAAAGGACCATAAAGAAGAAGGTTTTAACCGGTGAATCAAATAATATGAAAACTCCGAAAAAAACAGAACAATCATTAGTTGAATGGGAAAACCTGATTGAAAAACAGATAGAGGAAAGAACGGTAAGCGGTAATGGCACAGACAAATTGCTCAATAAACTTGATGCAATAGAGGCAGAGCGGGAATGGAAGGTTAAAGACTTAATTGCAAAATATGCATTGAATATCCGGATAGAACCGGTATCAGCTATCCGCATTGAGACACAATCTATTCTATCCTGGATAAACATAAAGCGCCGCCTTTCCTCAAGACTGTTTCCTGTTTGTTTCAACCCTATCACAAGACAAATAGATGCATTACCTTGCGAGTCATGCTTTTCACCACAGAAGTCTTACTATGTATGCGATGACAAGCTTCATATTATTTGTGCAGACTGCTTTGCGGGTTGTAATAACTGTAAAAAACAATACTGTAAAGCTTGTTACGATATGTGTCCTAAATGTAGAAAAAAGATGGGTTAGTTTCAATTGTATAAAATTATTTTCAGTAAATCCTTCTCTTTCCCCCTTTAAAAAAGGGGGACTAAGGGGGATTGAAAAGTTAGTGTAAATTTGTGTAATTTGTGTCAAATAAAGTATGGTAAGAAAATAATGATTAAATACGATCTTTATAAAATACTTAAAGAAGAATTAAAGAATGGCTCAAGTGACCTTGTCACACGACCGTCGGGACAGGCGATAAGAGGGCGAATAGAGAGGGATATTGTAAAAGAAGGTGATAAAGCCGTAATTAGCCTTGATTTTTCAAAGATTGGCATAATAGATTATTCATGTGCTGATGAAATTGTTGCAAAACTCGTCTCTCGTTTGCTCGGTGGAGAATATGGTGATAAATATATCCTCCTTACAGGTCTCAATGAAAACCAGAAGGAAAATATTGAGGTTGCCCTTGAGAGAAAGGGCCTTGCCATGATGACAAAGACAAAAAACAACAAGAAAATCCTTCTTGGAAATATCAATAACTACCTTAAACAAACATTAGACCTCATCCTTGAAAAAGATAAAATTACGGCTAAGGAATTATCAGAAATCATGAAGCTTGAGGCAAATACGAGCGGGACAAGACTCCTGAACCTTTACAAAAAAAGACTCGTAAGAAGAACTGAAGAAATAGTGAATGGTGGAAGAGTATGGATTTATGAAGGTATTTGAAAACTTGATTTTAGACACTAATTAACACGAATGGGCACGAACAAAGAAAAAATCTTGTATAAAGATTTGTCGAATAAAATCGTTGGATTGGCGATGGAAGTATATAATAAACTAGGACATGGATTTACAGAAAAGATCATAGATCTCAGACCCTAAATTATTTGAAAGTAACTAGCTTGCAGTTAGCCATTATTCTAAATCATGGGAAGGAAATCCTTGAATACGAAAGGCTTGTTCGACAGTACAGTAGAGATATTTATCCACAAGTAATTTCAAAACAAAAAGATTAGTGTTAATTCGTGCCTTTTACTCGCCCTCGGCGTTTTTTGTCCGGGGGAAATTAGTGTCTACATAATGAGGAAAATAATATGACAAACTTGACTAAAGTCTCAGTGGTAAAATGTACAAATTATTCTAAAGAAGATATACGTAATGCAATAAACAAAACATTTTCTTATTTTGGCGGTATTGAAACCATTGTCAAAAAAGGATCAAAGGTACTTCTAAAACCAAATTTTCTGAAGGAAAGCGATCCGGAAGAATGTATTATTACACATCCGACCGTAATAGAGATGGTAGCAGAAAAGGTCCTTGAAGCGGGTGCAAAACCCATAATTGGAGACAGCCCTGCCTTTGGTTCTGTAGGAAAGATAACCAGACGTGTTGGACTGCATATTGTTGCAGAAAGATTGGGTATCGATATCATCGAACTGGATAAGCCCAGAAAAGTATCCATTAACTGTGGGGGCAAAGAATTTTCCCTGACAGTCTCTGGCAAGGCACTTGATGTTGATGCCATAATCAACCTTCCTAAGCTTAAGGCCCATGTCCAGGTACTCTTCACCGCAGGAGTCAAGAACCTGTATGGATGTGTCAGCGGTAAACAAAAGGCATGGAGACATCTCAAGGCAAAAAATGATCTGGAGTGGTATGCGGATATGCTAATCGCTAATTACCAGTTAGTTAAACCTATATTCACTATAGTTGACGGTGTTATGGCTATGGAAAAGACAGGGCCCACTGGCGGTTTGCCTAAGGACGTTTCATTGATTGTCGGTGGGATAGACGTTATCGCAGTAGACAGAGTGGTGGCAGAACTGCTTTCGGTTAGCCCGGAAAATGTCCCAATACTTAGAGCCGCAAAAAGACTGGGAGTAGGTATACAGGATTTATCAAAGATAGAAATAGCCGGTGAAGACCTGTCTTCTGTAAAAGTGCATGATTTTATCTTTCCGGAACTATCACCAATAGGTTTTGATTTAATTCGCGTAATAAAGAGCCTTATCAGGCACCTGTGGCTCAAGGCGATAGGCAAGGCAGAGCCACAAACATAAAATATTAACATTTCAAAATTGTAACATCATGAAACAAAATCTGTCTTGACATCTGTTTCATGATGTATATACTTCGGATATACAATAAAAGGAGGTTGTTATGATTTCAAAGCTTCAAAAGTGGGGAAACAGTCAGGGAATAAGAGTTCCCAAGGCGATACTGGAACACTCACAAATTTCTGTTGGCGAACCTGTAAGTATTTCAGCTAAAAAAGGGCAAATCACAATAAAACCTTCGTCCGTAATCAGAGGAAAACATAAATTAAAAGACTTAATAAATCAATTACCAAAAGGCTATAAGCCACCTGAAACGGATTGGGGGCGCCCTGTTGGTAAAGAAGAATGGTGACAACAAAATATATACCACAAAAAGGCGATTTTGTTGTTGTGACCTTCGATCCACAGTCAGGCCATGAACAGAAGGGAAGAAGGCCATCTCTAGTTGTAAGCAATAGCTTGTTCAACAAGCATACGGGCTTCGCCTTAGTTTGCCCTATAACAAATACCGATCGTAAATATCCATTTCATGTCGAAATTTCCAAGAGTACAAAACTAGCCGGTTTCATTATGGTTGATCAGATTAAATCCATAGATTACGTTACAAGAAAAGTAAAGTTTGTAGAAAAAGCCCCATCAAAAATATTAAACGAAGTCCTTAGCATTTTAGACGCTATTGTTTATAGTACCTAAATCTCCCAACTCAGCTTGATAATTACAACGTAGGATTACGCACAGTTCATTTTGGTTATGTGCTTTTATATATATGAGATCTGAGTAACAAAAAAAGTTACATGATTAATGGTGGTAAAAAGTTTAATATCCTCTATCTTCACAATGAATCAATAATGGGTGGGGCCGAGATAAGTTTATTAAATTTAGTAAAGAGATTAAATAGGAAGGTTTTTATACCCCACTTTATCTGCTCTAAAGAAGGACCTTTCATAGATGAACTGAAAAAAATAGAGATCACTCCGGACTTTGTTCAATTCCCAAGTATAAGATGGCCAAATCCTTTACAAATTTATAATACCGTCAGAAATCTCATAGATATCATAAAAAAGAAGCAGATAAATCTGATTCACTCAAACCAGCCTCGATCCAATCTCTTTGGTGCAATTGCGGCAAAGATAGAAAATGTTCCCATAGTATGGCATGAGAGATGTCTTGAAAAAGGAAGATTCGATAGTGACAATATTTTTTCCTTTTTACCAGACAGGATTATTTGCAATTCAAGTGCAGTCAGGAACAGATTCACAAAAGAAAAAATAGATACCAAAATCAGGACAATTTTAAATGGTGTGGACTTAAGAGAATTTGATCCTGAATTAAACGGAAGAGTAATTAGAAAAGAATTTAATATTGGCGAAGACGAACTCGTAATCGGAACTGTCGGCCGTATAGATCCGGAAAAAGGCTATGAGTATTTCATGGAGAGTGCAAGGATTATTTTACAGGATTTTAAAAATGTACGCTTTCTTATTGTTGGCGGGGCATTTAATAATCCATCACTGGAAGGATCGCTCTATGAAATGTCAGTAGAGAAAGGCATTGATAAGAAGACTATCTTTACCGGATTTAGAAGGGACATTCCACAAATCCTTGCGAGCATGGACGTGGTCGTATTACCGTCGGGAATAGACGCCTGCAGCAGGGTACTGTTTGAGGCTATGGCCATGCGGAGACCCCTTGTGGCAACAAATGTGGGAGGTACACCGGAGGTTGTACAGGAAGGTGTTACTGGTTTACTGATCAAGCCTGGAGACTCATCAGAAATGGCAAAATGTATTATGAAACTGTTAAATAACAAAGGTCTTGCAGAACAGTATGGAAACGCAGGAAGAAAAAGGGTTGAGGCGATGTTTACGATCGAAAGGAATATAAAAGAGACAGAAAATGTTTATTTAGAGTTGTTAGATATTAAATGAAATCTAGGAATAGAAAAATAGAAGATTTGTATCTTACGTTCAGGAATCTCATATTCGGAGGTTTACGCCCTTTTACAAAAACTTATACTAAAGAAGATTTATCAGATGCAAATATCAAAAATATATTAGTCATTCGGCTTGACAGGATTGGCGATATGGTGATGACAACGCCGATCTTTAGTGCCTTAAAAGAAAAGTGGCCTGATGCACAAATTACTGTGATGGCTAATCCGGTAAATAAAAATATAGTAATCAATAATCCGTTTATTGATTGCATATTGGTTTATGACAGAGAGAATAAACACAAAAGCCTGAATAACAGGTTATCTTTTTTTAAGGATGTACGTAAAAGTGAATTCGACCTTGTTGTTGATCCATATCTTGATTATGAACTAAATACATCATTTATAACCCGTATTGTTGGGAGCAGATACAGGCTTGGTTTCGAGTTTGCCGGAAAAGAGATTTTTTATAATATAAGGTATGCTTCAAATATTTTTCCTGTTTCTACCGACAAGAAACATATGATTGATTACAATCTCGGCTTGATAGGATGTATAGGAGTAAAGGCAAATAAAAAACAACCGGAAATCTTTTTAAGTGCAGATGAAAAAGATAATGCTTCCAGAATCCTGGAAAAAGTTGGAGCAAATCCGGAGAATAGAATTATTGGCATACATCCGGGTGGGAATTATGAGAGCCAGAGATGGCCTGTAGAAAGATTTGTGGCTATATCCGATTATCTGATAGCCAGCTATGGTATAAAAGTAATCCTTTTTGGCGGTCGGGATGAAAGATCGCTATTATCAAGATTTAAAGATTGTGCTGTTAGAAAACCCATCATTCTCGAAGACCTTAATCTAAGGGAATTTATTTCTGTCGTGAGCCATTGTAATCTCTTTCTCTGTAATAACTCCGGACCTCTCCACATAGCAACAGCTTTAAACATTCCGACAGTTTCAACAATGGGACCCACCATCCCTTTCCACTGGTGGCCGCGCGGCGATAATCACATAGTTATAAGAAAGGACCTGGATTGCAGCCCATGTAAAAAGGGGATTTGTGAGACACATGAATGTATGGAGTTAATTACGACAGATGATTTCTTGACGGCTGTGGAAACGCAATTAAAGCGTTTAAACATTTTGTAACCGTTTACGGGGTATCATGTGATACCATGCAAAGCCACGCTCAGCGTGGCAAAGCCTTATTCGTTAGGTTTTTACAACCCCCTTAATCCCCCTTTTTTAAGGGGGAATGTGACTCCTTTTGCATTGGAGTTTAGCTGATACCCCGTAAACGGTTATGTTTTCTCAAGGTAGATAATTATTGCAAACAGCGAAAAAGTGATTAATAAAATAGAAAAAATTCTAATAATGGAAGCAGGCGGGATCGGTGACATGATAATGTCAACTCCTGCTTTAAAAGCCATACGTAAAAAATTTTCTAACAGTGAAATTACTTTACTCACTGTTCCAAGGTCTGCACAGGCTTTAAACAATAAACGTTATGCAAATAAGATTATATATTTTAATCAGGAGTCATTTAGCAAAGGCCCGTCAAGGTCTACCTATAATCAAGTATTCTCAAACTTAAGATTATTATGGTCCTTACGCAAGGAGAGATTTGACATGATGATAGATCTGGAAGCTATTGAAACATGGAAATCATCTCTGCTGAGATATATATTTTATATATGTGTAGGCGCAGGAAATAAAGTCGGTAGGAATTCTGACGGAAAGGGATTTTTCCTGGATGTCAAAGTGCATGATGCCCTTTTTGGAACAGTCCATGAGGTTGACAGAAAACTGCAAATTGCCAGAGCATTAGGGGCGAAAACTAACGATACAAAACAAGAATTCTATATTTCGACGGAAGATAGAAAATTTATAAACGACTGGCTGCTGGATTCAGGTGTAAATGGTAACAGGACAATCGTGGCTATGCAGCCCGGGGCGTTCGTTCCTACCAGACAATGGAAAAGTGAAGGGTTCATTGAGGTAGCAAAGAAGTCATACCAAAAATACAAAGCTCAGATTATTCTTACAGGCGGAAGTAATGATAATGTTGTTTATAAGATAAAAGATGAACTTAATGATGTTGAACCCATCCTGGCAATCGGATTTTCGCTCGGCAGGCTTGGCGCCCTTTTGGAACGGGTTCAATTATTTATTTCAAATGACACGGGACCTTTTCATATTGCTGATGCATTAAATATACCGGTTGTCGTTATCTTTGGGCCGGAAAACTCTCATCGATACGGTCCTTATAATACAAAGTCCAAGAGCCGCATTGTTACGGGCATGAAAATTTCCTGCAGCCCTTGTCTGAAATATGAGTGCAGGACTCATGAGTGCATGGAAAGTATTACTTCTGAAATGGTATGGGCGGAAGTTGAATCTCTTATGAAGGAGATCATGAGGTAAAATAAATTTACCTTAACGCAGAGGACGCAAAGGGTAAAAAAGACTTTTATCTTTTATTTTTTTTGTGTTTTCTTAGCGATCTCTGCGGCTTTGCGTGAGAACTCTTTTTTCCCTTTGAAGTATTATGCGATGGGATTTTCCGGGTAGTCAGCAATTTTCAGTAAGTTTCCTAATAAGCTCTGCGCCTCTGCGTTAAAATAAAAGACTACCAGCCCGACAAATCCGTTCTGGCAGGAAGACTTCCTGCCTGTCGGCAGACAGGAATTCATAAAAATTAAAATGGGAATTCCTATGTAATCAAGCTATTACTAAAAGAACAACTTCATGGCGTCAGCCTCTTTTCCCATACTCTCAGCCAGAGCGCTTTGAAACCTGCTCAGGTCAGACACCTTCCAGTCTATTCCAAATGACCTTGACAGAGTCACAATGTCACTGTAAAAAAGTTCATTATCCGGAGAATTGTCTTCTTCATCTTCCGCCTGCATCTCGTAAACATGAGCAAGGATATCAGCAACATGTATAATTATTGGAAAGGTAGATTTTTTGTCTGCTTCCAGAGGATGATGATGAAATCCAACAGCCGTAATTAGACTTTCCGGAAACAGCCACTTTTTCAAAAGTTTCATTCCAACTTCATCATGGATCATTTCAAATACATTCTTCTCAATCTCAAAGGCAGTGTATTTTAATTTTAGAGGACTCATCATATCCACCAGCTTCAAGAACTCAACAGGAAAGGCAATGTACATAACCAGTTTTCCTATATCGTGAATGAGACCTGCCACAAATAATTCATTACTTGAACTTTTTAAATCAACCGCAATAATCTTTGCCGCAAGGCCGCAACAGAATGAATGCCTCCAGAATTTATTAATATCAAATTTATCATCCTGCTTGAAATTTTTAAAACTCTCAAATGCGACGGTAGATATGACCATGTTTCTTATTTCTTTGAAACCCAAAACAGTTACTGCGTGTTGAAGGGAGGACACCTCTCTTGTAAGACCATAGAATGGAGAATTGGCAATTTTGAGTATCTTTGCAGTAAGGGATATGTCCGGGCCAATAATTTCCATAGAACTTTCCGGATTAGAAGTAACCTCCATGACACGAAGCGCCACGGTTGGCAAAGTCGGCATAGATTCAATTTGGGCAATGAGTGTTGAAGTTGCACTAGAACCCATGCTGGTTGGTCCCCCAGGTTTTAAAAAGATAATATGGAGTGCATCATCCCCGCCCGAACGCTTGGCGGGCAGGCGTGATGATGCGTATTAAAGCAGTGACACCCGCCCAACAGGCTGGCGGACAGGCGGTCACTGCACTCCAGAAAATAACTCTGTACAATAATTTGAGAATGCTCTCATTTCACTTGATATTGAGCAATTATCTTTTCATATAATCTTACGCAATCTTTCCTTCGCCTTTGTTAAAACCTCTACAGGTACAGGAAGCAGTTTTTGTTTCTCAAAGATATCAAGAAATAAAGAAACCAGCCAAGGATCAAACTGCTTTCCTGCATTATCAGCAAGTTCATTAATAATTTTTTCCGGAGGGAGCTTCTTCCTGTATGACCC
>JACZYU010000084.1 GCA_022570935.1 Planctomycetota bacterium
TTATTAAAATAGATTTTTATTTTAATCATTTTATTCGCAAACGAAAGGGGAGATTTAGTATGAGGACTTTTTTGAATTTCTTTGTAGCTGCTTTGATTGTATCGTTTTTTTGTGTTCCTAATCTTATAGCTCAAGAGGATGTAAAGACACTTACAGAAGAACAGGCTAAGGAGGCACAGAAAAAATTAGCAGATGCATTAAAGTCGCTGAAAAAAGAGATCAGGGTTGAAGTCAAAGTCGATAATGGCGGCACAATTACAGGAGCCGTAAAATGTAAGAGAGTCAGGCATCCTGAAGATGTAGTTGTTTTTATTGAAGAAGTTAATGATAACAATTATGCTGCTCCAGAGGAGCATGGTATTCTGGATCAGTTGAATTTAACATTTGTTCCTCATGTTATAGCGGTTCAAAAGGGAACATCAATTGATTTTCCTAACAGTGATATGGTGCGGCACAATCTATTCTCGCCGCCAGAGTGTTGCCAGCAGTTTAACCTGGGGACTTATGATGTTGGTGTTGTGAAAACTGTTAAGTTTGATACGGTGTGCGACGTACCTCTTTTATGTAATGTACACGCAGAAATGTCAGCTTTCGTTGTAGTATTAAAGAATCCTTATTTTTCAGTCACCGGAAGAGATGGTGTTTTCAAGATAGAGAATGTGCCGCCTGGTACCTATAGGGTGAGTGCATGGCATGAGAAGTTGAGAACTGTTACTAAAGACGTAACTGTGGAATCAGGAAAAGCTTCAAATGTTGATTTTAATTTAAAGAAGAAAAAGTGACATATGAGCAGCCAGATTACATCAGAAGAAAAATCACTCGAAGATTCTAAGGTCATAAAGCGCAGAAGGGCTCTTTATCTGCTGGGCTGGGGTTTTATAGGCGTATTTCTGGCCTCAGTGGTTGGTGCGGCTATCAGGTTCTTTTTTCCGCGTATACTTTATGAGCCTCCTACAAAATATAAAGTAGGCTTTCCATTTGAGTATTCTGTGGGGGTTAGCGAGCGGTTTAAAAAACAATTCAGAGTATGGATAGTTAGAGAGGTTGATAAGATATATGTGATCCAGGCCAAATGTACTCACCTGGGTTGTACGCCTAACTGGCTGTCATCCGAGGGAAAGTTTAAATGTCCATGCCATGGGAGTGGTTTTACGCCTGATGGTGTAAATATCGAAGGGCCTGCCCCAAGGCCGTTAGAGAGGTTTAAGGTTGCATTAACAGAGGATGGGCAGATTATGGTTGATGAGAGCGTGAGGTTCAGGGGAGAACGAGGTGAATGGGACAAACCAGGTGCATTTCTTTCAGTCTAAATACCTGTTTGCGTGTCACGCAAAGCCTCGCTGAGCATGGCAAAGGCAGCCTGGGAATTGTTGCTTAGCTTTCTATGTGTACAATTTGGTATTGAATGTTTGTAGTTGTTGTTAATTGTCTTTATTAATAGCACATTTGCAGTATAGCTTTGTCCACAATGTCCCGTCAAGTGGCATAAACTGCTTGTTCTGGTATAAACGGGAAAGGGTTGGGAGGTTTGAAATTGAGTAATAGAGAAGGAAAAGATAAGTTAAATATACGAGAACTGATAAAGGCAAAAGGTATTCCTGGCGCAATTAAGGAGTTGATGCTCAATTCTCAGGTATGGCGTTCGTTTTTTCGTCATGGTCTGGAGGATACGCCAAAGACAAGGGCGCAGGCCGTAATAAGCAATTCGTTTCTCCACCTGCATCCGGCCAAGGTAAAGAGACATGCTCTATTATTCAAGTTTACATGGTGCATGGGAGGTATAACATTTTTTACATTCCTTACATTAACGATAACGGGTGTTTTCTTGATGTTTTACTACCATCCGAATGTAAGAGACGCATACTGGGATATGAAGGGGTTGGAATACCATGTGCCTTTTGGTTTACTTTTGAGGAACCTTCACAGGTGGGGCGCTCATCTGATGGTGATAACCGTATGGTTTCATATGTTCAGGGTATTTATGACAGGTTCGTATAAACCGCCAAGAGAATTTAATTGGGGGATAGGAGTAGTCCTTCTGGTTTTTACGTTACTTTTGAGTTTTACGGGTTACTTGCTTCCATGGGATCAGTTGGGATTCTGGGCTGTAACAGTAGGTACTAACATGGCTCGCGCTACACCCTTTATAGGGCATGAAGGTCCTTTTGGTGAGATGCTTGGTATAACTGCTTATAATGACGTAAGATTTGCATTATTAGGTGGATCGATGGTTGGCGGTAATGCACTCTTAAGGGCATATATATGGCATTGCATAGGTTTGCCTCTGATAGTAAGCGCATTTCTAATAGTGCATTTCTGGAGAATACGTAAGGACGGAGGCATTTCGGGTAAGCTGTAGAGTAATCAAGTTTGAAGTGTCTAAAGTTCAAAGTGAACTAAAGTTTTGAGTAACAAAAAATTCCTAAAATACCAGTGAAACTCATTATTAGTTATAAGTAAATAAAGTGGTAAAATGGTTATCCAGGAAAATAACAAACTGTCAAAAAGAAATCATATTACATTAACTTTAAGCACTTCAAACTTGTAATATAATATTGAAGGAGAAGAGAATTGGAAAATCTTTGGCACATAATAAGCAAGCCTGACAACATACCAATAGTTGGCATGATAATCCTGTTGATTTTCTTTACGTGGTTATCATTTAGTCAGGCATTCGAAAATGACCGGCTTAGTGAAGAAGGAAAAGATTAATTATAATATTTGAATTGTAGAGGAATGGTTTAGTGAATTATAAAATCGTTCATGCTGATGAAAGTTGGTTCAGGGAGAACATAAGTTGTCAGAGTGCCTGTCCGGTTAATACTCCTGCTTCAAACTATATAGAGAGGATCCAGGAGGGGGATTATGATGGTGCCTTGGGCTTAAACTATATGGCAAACTTGTTCCCTCACATACTCGGCAGAGTATGTACCCATCCATGTGAGAGTGCCTGCCGCAGGGGCAAAATTGATGAACCGATATCGATTTGTTCGCTTAAGAGAGCGGCGGCAGATTTTGCAGACAAAAAATCTCCTGCAAGAATTTCGATTGCAAAAAAGACAGAAAAGACGGTAGCCATAATAGGCGCTGGTCCTTCCGGGCTTGCTGCCGGTAACGATTTGGCTATTATGGGACACGATGTTACTATCTTTGAGGCGCTTCCTATGGCAGGAGGAATGTTAAGTGTAGGTATCCCCCCTTACCGGTTACCATGGAATAAGATTGAGGGTGCAGTTAATTGGGTTAAGGAACTTGGAATAGAACTTAAACTGAATAGTCCTGTAAACAGTTCAGAAGAGTTTGATGCGTTGGTAGAGAAATACGATGCTGTATACATAGCCGCAGGCGCACATAAATCAGTAGCATTAGATATACCGGGAGAAGAAGACCTTAAAGGCGTTTTACATGGTATTACGTATATGAAGGATATAAATCTCGGAAAACAGAAGACGGTACCATCGCGAGTTGCAGTGGTAGGAGGAGGATTTACTGCAATAGATTGTGCAAGATCGTCCTTAAGGTTGGGCGCCAAGGAGGTCTTTATTGTATATAGAAGAACGCTGAAAGAGATGCCGGCAGGTGAGCTTGAAGTAAGTATGGCAGAGGAAGAGGCGATAAAAATACTTTATTTGACATCACCAATAAAGATATTGGGAGATGTAGGTTCAAACGTAAAGGCTATAGAATGTATAAAGAATAAACTGGGTGAACCTGATGCGAGCGGCAGAAGAAGGCCGGAGCCTATCCCCGGCAGTGAATTTACATTGCCTGTAGATATGGTGATTGCAGCAATAGGCCAGGCTCCGAATGCCGGTTTTGTGTCTGAGGGATCAGGTGTTGAATTTACAAAGTGGGGTACTGTTATAGTAGATCCTGAGAGTTTTATAACAAGCAGGGCGGGTGTTTTTGCAGGAGGAGATTTCATAACAGGGCCTAGAAACGCTATTGAAGTAATAGGTGATGGTAGAAAGGCTGCAACGGCCATAGATAAATATTTAAGTGGTGGCAAGGAAAGAAAGTATGACTATATCTTTATGGATAAGAATCCGGTGAGAAAAGATCCTGGTTATGATGCTATTCCGCGTCAGGAACAGGATTCAGTTGAGATGGGTGAAAGATGGGATATAGAAAAAGAGGTAGAGCTTGGTTTTTCAAAGGAGAGTGCCGCTAAAGAGGCCGACAGGTGCTTGCTCTGCCACTACAATATATTTATAGATGCGGACAAATGTGTCCTTTGCGGAGGGTGTATAGATATTTGCCCTCACAATTGCATTATGATGGTTTCCCGGGATAAGATAGAAGCGGAAGGTATGCTCGATGGGGCAGTGCCTGATGATTGGGATGCAGTGATGGCCATAGATGAAGAGCAGTGTATAAGATGCGGCCTTTGCGTAAAGCGGTGCCCCGTGGATGCAATAAAGATGCAGAGGTTTTCTTATACAGAGAACTTAGCTTCTTGCAGTCGCTAACTTCCCTGCCTGACGGTAGGCAGGTTGTTTTTGCCCGTCCGAAAGGCTTAGCCGGGCGGGCTTTGCAAGATTGAACCAGCAAGGGAATTGTAGGGTGGGTTAAGCGATAGCGAACCCACCTTCCCGTAATGCTTGGTTTAATCGACAAGACTGAACTGCGTATAATAGTTAACTTTGTTTAGTACTGGAATTACAACAAACTTTTAGTAATTTTGTGAAGGGAATGTGAAATGCCTGATAAGAAAGAGACAGATCAAGGAAGGTATCGTGCACTGGCGTTTGTCAAGGGTGAATCACTGGCGAAGGAGAAGGATTTACAGGTGTCCGATGATGAACTCCAAACCTGGCCGTTTTTGCTGAGGAAGGAGTTCCTTGCCGCAATAATTGTAATGATAATCTTGATGATCTGGTCAATAGCGCTTGACGCACCATTAGAAGAACCTTCAGACCCTTCCCTCACACCTAACCCGGCAAAGGCGCCATGGTATTTCCTTGGGTTACAGGAGATGCTCGTGTATTTTGACCCGTGGATAGCAGGGGTAATGTATCCTTCGTTGATAGTAATGGGATTAATGGTAATTCCTTATGTTGACATGAATCCTAAGGGCAATGGTTATTATACCTTCAAGGAGAGAAAATTTGCGATACTGACGTTTTGTTTTGGATTTCATGTGCTCTGGATTTTATTGATAATAGTAGGAGTGTTTATGCGCGGTCCCGGCTGGTTATGGTTTTGGCCGTGGGAGGTATGGGACTCTCACAGAATAGTCGCCGATACTAATTACGATTTAACACAGTTTATTGGTATAGATTCAAAATCCTTGTTGGGTTCAGTCATTGGTGGAGGTATTATTAGTATTTATTTCTTCCTGGGTATGACGGTGCCATATATTCTTATGAAAAAGAAGAATAGTCAGATGCTTGAGAAACTAGGGATTATAAGATATGCGATAGTGGCATTTTTGTTCGTGTCTATGATAAGCTTACCGATCAAGATGGTTTTGAAATTAGTATTTCATTTAAAGTACATATGGGTAACACCATGGTTTAATATATAAGCCACGCACGCATTAAATAGAATAAGTTTTTTGTGACGTCCAATTCGTGTATTCTCAAGTCCTTTATCTTCCCAGCTTTTTAATCTTATTCTTCTCTTCCGGCCCGGATTAAGGGGCTTCCTCCACGCATCATCTGGTTGTGAATTGGCAATTCAAGATTGAATCCGACAGAGCAAGTGCTTTGAGGGAATTTTCAGTTTATAGAAGTTTTTATAAAAAAAATAAATATAAGGCTATTTTTATATTGACATTTATCCGAAATAGTTATACCATTATGGAACAATGTCCGAAATAGCTATGATAAAAAGAATCCTCGATATCTCTCTTCCGCCACGCAAGTCAGCTTTTCTCTGGGGTGCAAGAAAGACTGGAAAATCCACATATTTGAAAAAGACATTTCCTGATAGCCTTAGGTTTGACTTCTTAATGACGGATGTCTTTTTCAGCCTGTCAAAGGAACCGGCTTTGCTGAGAGAACAAATCTTATCTGAAAAAAATATTAAACGATTGAGGCATCCAATAATTATAGATGAGGTGCAAAAAATTCCATCTATTCTTGATGAAGTTCATTGGTTGATAGAAAATAAGGGTTTGTGTTTTATCTTGTGCGGTTCAAGTGCAAGAAAACTGAAACGGGGACATGCTAATTTACTGGGAGGAAGGGCGTGGCGTTTTGAGATGTTTCCACTCACATCGCAGGAGATAGGTAAAGTTCATTTGCTGAAGGCTTTAAATAGCGGCTTGATACCGACACATTACCTTGAGGATGGATATAGAAAATCGCTAAGATCTTATGTTCAGGATTATTTAAAGGAAGAAATTATGGCTGAAGGTCTCACGCGTAACATACCCGCATTTGCACGCTTTCTGGATTCGCTGGGTTATAGCAATGGAGAACTGACTAACTTTTCAAATATTGCACGTGATTGTGGTGTAGATTCCAAGACCGTCAGAGAATACTATCAGATACTAGAAGATACACTTCTGGGAACCTTTATTGCGCCCTACACAAAAAAGAAAGGGCGTCAGACAATAACAAAGGCCTCAAAATTTTATCTTTTTGATGTAGGAGTCGCTGGCATCCTCTCCAAAAGAATTGTTCAGGAAGAAAAAGGATTTTTGTTCGGTCAGGCATTTGAACATTTTATCTTAATGGAGATCCTTGCACACAAGTCCTATAAAGAAGCAGATTACGAGGTTCAGTTTTGGCGTACAAAGGCAGGAAATGAGGTAGACTTTATTCTAAGGGATGGGGAGATTGCCGTTGAGGTAAAGGGTACAAATCGTGTCGATAAGGCTGATCTTAGATCAATAAAGATCTTTCAGGAAGAATATAAACCAGAGCGGTCAATTGTTGTCTGTAATGAGAAACATCCTCGTAAGCATGGAGAAATTGAAATCCTGCCCTGGCAGGAATTTCTTTCGATGCTGTGGAATGGTGATCTGATAAAGTGATTTTGGTTACGTGTTTGCTGGATATTTTGTATGGAAAGGAGATCATAGAAAATAATCCATTTAATTTTATCCTAGATCGAGCGATTCCCGATAAATATTAACACGATATCATTTATAGTAAATGTATGTTTAGTCTTTTCTATGTTGCATCTCTTGTGTCCGTTTCATGCGACAGGTATTTCTGGAATTTGTTAATAATTTCTGTGTTCTTTACATTCCTTTTGGTAAGGAAATCCTTGATGTCATCAATAACCTCTTTTTTCTTTTTGTTCTTTGTTTTTGCCTTTGCCTTATCAAATGCCTCCATATCGAGTTCGTCAAACCCCAGCTTATTCATCCTCTTAGATGCGAACTGCATAGATTCATCCCTTATCTCAGACAGGAACGCTGAGGTTATTACCTTGTAGCCTTTTTCCTTTGCCCGCTTCTCCATCAGTTTGTAAATTCCCGGTCTTACAAAATCGGGGGCATTTTTTACCCGTTCCAACGCCTCGGTCTCCCACTCAATCTTTCCGTTTTTGGCAGCTTTCTTTTTAAGCAGTTTCATAAACGGGAACATGGCCTTCTTGTCTACTGCCATTTTCTCCTTTGCTTCTCTCATTATGTCTGGTGTAATCTCAGAGTATCCTTTTTCTCTAGCATATTGTTCTACTCTCTTGATTACCATTCCCTTTCCAAAGGAAGGTACCTTGCCCAGTCTCTTCTTTGCGTCTTCACTCCATGAAAGCTCAAATTTCTTGTCTAAACCAAATGTGTTCTCTTCCTTGAACTCCAACTTCTTTCCTCCATATTTTCCAGGTTTATAATCACACCATGAGTCCTCGGCCATTTGATCGCCTGTTGTAACCAAAGCTCTTGCACGGCAACCCTTGCACATTGACTCAAACTCACACTCTCCGCACCGGCCTTTGAGGTCTGCCTCCCTTAATTCCTTTAATATACCGGAATTGTTCCAGATTTCCGCAAAGCTTTTTTCCTTTAAATTTCCGCAGGATGTATCCATGTACGGGCATGGAGTGACGTTTCCTTCCGGTGTGATCCTGCAATAGTTAGTTCCTGCAGGACATCCGCCTGAATAGTATTTTACTAACGCCGACTCGGGATTCATCTCGTAAGCTATCCTTCTATAATGTGGTGCACACTTTGCGCTGACGAGCATCGTTCCCTCGTACTGATTATGGAGTTTATAAATTTGTTTAAGTGCGTCTTCATACTGTTTTGAGGTGATATCGGTTATATCCTGTCCTCTTCCTGTGCAGACGAGGAAGAAAAGATTAAAGACCCTTGCTCCCATATCGTTCGCAAAGGCAACTAATTCCGGAATCTCATCATAATTTTTTTTAAAGACTGTGGTTTGTATCTGTATTTCCAATCCTTGCCGTTTGCACGCCTTCATCCCTTCGACTGCCTTTTCCCATGAGCCCTTCATGCCTCTGATTGAGTCGTGAACTTCAGGGTGTATAGAATCCAGACTTATACCTATCCCTGAGAAACCATTGTCTTTCAATTTTTTAGCAACTTCGTCATTAATAAGACAGGCATTGGTGCCAAGGAGTACCATCATCCCTTTTCGCGCAGCATGACGGGATAAATCGAAGATATCTTTTCGTAAGAGCGGTTCACCGCCTGTCAAAATGAGAATTAAGTTTGGATTTAATTCGGCAATTTCGTCAATCACCTTAAGTGCGGTGTCAGTATCTAACTCATCAGCAGTGCTTGCTGTACCGCATTGCACCTGATTAAAGTTGAGAGTATCCTGGCTGATTGTGGCACTTGACAGGTTGGTATTCGCTTGGTCGGGCTGTTGAATATTATCTGCCAGAAGATAACAATGAGTGCACAGTAAGTTACATGCTTTCGTGAGATTCCAGGAAATTACGTGAGGTATGGATTTCATTTTAGTGTCTTAATAAAATTTTTTTGACCAATTTTGGCAAAGCTGAGCTTAACTCTGCAAAAATTTAAGAATTCAGGAATTCCTCAATATTATAATTCAGACTCGTTCGAGTTAGATTTATAGACAATAAGATAAATCAAGTTTTATTTAATTGCAAGTTAAATATTGCAGTAAGAGGTTCTTTAATAAAATGTACATAAATTGTCTATCATATATCATATAAGAAATCCAACATTAGCTTACATGTGCTAAGCCATATTTTCTAAGTTGGCGCAGTGCATATGTTATTTATACAAAATTGCCTTAATTTGCCTTTTGACATTGTGTCTTCAAAAATTTTGAGTGGCAAAGTTACAATTGACATTTTGTCAAATGTGAAATTTGTCGGGATTAAATTACAAATAAATTATTAATTGATAATGTTTATATCTATTTGTATTTAGTTATACTTACAGAAAATAGGATGATGGTTTTCATGCCTTTAAGATTTTGGCATTGTAGTTGCTAAAAAACTTTATATTACAGTTAGCATGTAGTTGTTTAGTTGAAATATGTGAATTTGCCAAATCATTGTATTTTATGTTTCTGGTTACGCAGTTACACATTTAAATACAAAATATATCTAACGTGAAGAATTAAAGGTTATTATTACATGTATACTCCAAACAGAAATCTTTTTATTTTGATTCAATAGTTTCGTTAGGTTGAGGGCTGTTCTATTATGAAAAAAGAAGAAGAAAAATCATATGTAGGTTGGTATGTATTGTTAAGTTT
>JACZYU010000085.1 GCA_022570935.1 Planctomycetota bacterium
TTGATCATATTCATAATCCGAGATTTCGGGCATATTCTCAACATAGTACTTTCCATCGTGGTATCGTATCTTTGAGCGAAGATTTTCAATGTTTTCAATCACTTTCTTATTCACACTTATTCTCGCCTTTAATCTGAAAAATGCATAAAATTCGGGCCAAATTGCCAAAATTTATAATCATGATCTCAAATCGCCAACCTGGCCGAGACAGAACCAAAGAGGGGATAGACACGAATTACCCCCGGACAAAAAGCGCCGAGGGCAAGGAAAAGGCACGAATTGGCACGGATATATATCTAACAAAGCTGGGCTTAGCTCTGTATGTTCCATATCGCCCATGTTGTAAAATTAAAACCTAACGGTTTTCAAACCCTGGCCCAGACCGCAGGGCGCCTGCCGGACGGGCAGGGATTGCACCCCGGCCAAGACCAAGTCTTTGCTTGGGCAGCCCAAGGCAGTCGCCTGAGGACGACCCTGTGAACTACTTCAAGATCCGCCCCTGGCGGGATTCGCTATGGCGAACTGGTCTTGTTTATGTAACTAATGATAGCTAAATTATAAAGTTGTTTGATTTGTTATTAAACATTTTTCTTTAACACACCGAAGATGTGGTAAAACAGTCTATAAGGTGACAATTGCCGTTCAAAAAAAGTAAGGAATTATCAACTTATAGACTAAATAATACACGAGCTTTGTGTGAAAGACAAAGATATTTTATTTTCCGCTGTAACTTATTGCTATTACACTGAAGAACCTTCTTTTTTAACTTTAGGCACTTTAGTTCACTTCCCGCCTAACAAACTGGCGGGCGGGTAGACACTTCAAACTTTGTTGCGGCTATGCCGCGCTATGTGGTATTCTGTAACCATCATAAGTGAAAAACCTTGACAATAAAATCTGTTTTTTATAGACTTCATAACTTAATAACTTAAAATTTTGCAAGTATCTAGAATGATTTATAAATCCTACTGAAGGGCAATTTCCTTAACCTGTCTCGCGTTATTTCCCGCCAGAGCGGGCAAGCATTTTTCAGGTAAGGGGGTATGGATTCAGGAATGTATTACCCGATTCTTTTTAAATTGACGAAATCTTTAAAATCTTTTGAAACCAAGGAAATTACAAATCATAAACTTTACATTAAGGGGTAGTAATGTTTGGGAAAGATAAAGAGACAAAAGAATTCTTTGAAGTATTTAAAAAGCCAGAAAAACAAGAAGGAATTAAATACAATAGTAAAGTATTTCAAAGAAAACAAGAGAATCCAACCGTTTTTCCTAAGCCGGTTCCAGAGAGAAATACGGAAGATACCGATGACGATGGAAAAACAGAAAAGCTGGGTTGGATCACGGATACACAGAGTAGGGACAGGTTTCAAACAGGTGGCAAAAAGTTTAGAAAATTATTTCTAAATGAAGTTATTCTTAAACAGGAAACAGTGATTTTTGCTGCATTAGGCGCTGTCTTTTTATCATTAGTCTGTTTTTTTGTTGGTTATAAGATTGGCCACAAAAACGTATTAGATCCTGAGGTACTACAGGAATCTGTTGTGTATTCCAAGTTGGATGGAGGAATTAAAACTGTACCGCAGAACAGGGAGATAAAAGCTGTAGATTTATCATTGAAGCAAGCACCAATTGCTATAGTTAAGCAAGAACATGTTGTTAAGTGGACACTTCAAATTATATCTTATAGCAATACTAAACAACACTTGAAACAGGCTACTAATTTAGCAAAAGCTATCAAGGGTATGACAGGTTATAATACATTCGTGGCAAAAAGAGGAAACGAGATCGTTGTATGTGCGGGTAAATTTAATTTTAAGGATAGCAGTGAACTAAAAAAGGCTCTAAAGGAAATCAGCAGATTAGAATACGAAGGAAAGAGACAATTCGCAAGCAGCTATCCAATTCAAATAAGATAAGGGAGAAAAGGCAATGAGTATTGACAAAAGTCTGGTATCAAAAGGTAAACTGGTCAGACATAGAAGTGTTCTCACAAGAACGGAACGTATCCAGCATTTGGCTGATGAGGGCCTATGGGATGAAAAGAAATCTGTGTATGGCCTGCCAAAGGTAAAAACTATAAAGGTGAAAAAGAAGGTAAAGGTTGCAAAAGAGAAAACGGAAGAAACTGCTGCTGCTACTGTTGCAGTTGCCGCAACAGGTGACAAAGAAAAGGAAAAAGGAAAGGCTTCCTGATGATCGCCGATCGAATGCGGGAGTTTGAAGCATCCGGAATAAGAAAGGTGTTCGATCTGGCACAAAAGATTAAGAATCCGGTCAACCTCAGCATTGGACAACCGGATTTTGATATTCCTGAAGAGGTAAAGAACGAAGCTATCAAGGCAATAGAGCGGGGTTTTAACAGGTATACTATAACCCAGGGCATACCCGAGCTTAGCGAAAAGATCCTGGAAAAAGCAAGAAAAGAAAACGGTATCAAGGCCGAAGACATAATGATAACTTCCGGGGTTGCCGGAGCCTTAACACTTGCGTTTATGGTTCTCATAAACCCCGGTGATGAAGTCCTTGTGCCGGACCCATACTTTGTGTCATTTAAGCATCTTGTAAATTTTTGCGGCGGCAAGATAAAATTTATTGACACATATCCTGATTTTGAAATCACCCCTGAACGTATCTCGTCCCAAATAAGTTCACGCACTAAAATCATCATTATAAACAGCCCGTCAAATCCCACAGGTGTAGTTTGCAAACCACAACACCTTAAAGAAATTTGTGACATTGCAGAAAAACACAACCTGATAATTATTTCAGATGAAATATATGAAAAGTTCGTTTATGAAATAGAATATCAAAGTATCGGAAAATATTACGAAAATACAGTGACCTGCAGCGGTTTCTCAAAATCACACGCAATGACCGGATGGAGATTAGGCAGTGCAATTGGTCCTGCAAAGATTATTGACGAAATGATGAAACTTCAACAGTATACGTATATCTGTGCTCCATCATTTGCACAGGTAGCCGGAGTAAAGGCCATGGATATTAGTATGGATGCGTATATTGAAGATTACAAAAAGAAACGTGACTTTGTTTGTGACGGCCTTAAGGAACGTTACGAATTAACCAAACCTGATGGCGCCTTTTATATCTTTCCTCAAGTACCATGTGGCACTGATGAGGAATTCGTTACTGAGGCAATAAAACACGATTTGCTAATCATACCCGGCAGCGTGTTTTCTGAAAAGAAAACTCATTTCAGGGTATCTTATGCCGCATCGTTCGAGACCCTGGAGAGAGGGGTTGAAATACTAAACTCCCTGGTCTAGTCTCTAAGTCGACAATTTCCAGCTTTTTTTGACTGGAAATTGTCACCTTATAGACTGTTTTACCACACCGTTCGGCTGAGCTCACGCCGAAGCCTTCGGAGTGTTAAAGAAAAATGTTTAATGTATGAGGAATTTCAAAGTTGCCACAAAGTAGGGGCGTATTGTTCGCCACGGCGAATCTGTCCTTCGGCACGACAATACGCCCTTACATTTATTATTTTATACAATAAGGGAAAGTCCTCGGCGCTTTTTGTCCGGGGAAAGTTTGAAAACCGTAGGTTTTCATTTAACAACCTGGCCGAGACAGAACACATAAGGAATTCATCCCTTTTTGGTTCTGACTCGGCCAGGTTGGGTTGATAGGGATTTTCATTTTAACTACTTACCCACCCGAACGCCTGCCTGCCCGTCTGAATGGCAAAGTCGGGTAGGCAATCAAATTTGAAGTGCCTAAAGTGTGAAGTGAACTAAAGTTACTAAAGTTAGGAAAAAGGCGGGTAGGCACTTTTAACTTTTTCTGAGACTCAAAAAACTTCCTAAAGCTTGTCCTCACAAAGCTGAGCTTAGCTCTGTGTAAATGTGGAAAAGAAGATTTTATGGTGTAATAGTATATGTTCAGTAAAATCCTACGTCCATTAACTGATCTGGTTCGCCATATTCTGTCAAAGCCTGATGAAAGAGGTGATCTGACATCTGATTTGTTTCGTCTGAAGATAAGGGGCAGAGTAAAGCAGCTTATTAAAGATAACAACGGCTTTTTGCTCGATATTGGTTGTGGAGAGGGTCTCTTATTTGAAACCATCTCGACAAAGGGGAATATGATCAGGTGTGTAGGAATCGATACGGAACATGAGATGTTGGAGATTGCCAATGAACGATTCCAGGGAATGAAACCGCATAGCCTGAATTTTTTGAAGGCTCATGCACAGAATTTACCCTTTCTCGACAAATCTATAGATATTGCAATTTGCATAAATACATTTTACAATTTCCATACTAAAGATGATGTTGTAGAAGTGCTCGAAGAGATGGAAAGAGTATGTAAACGGGACGGTTTTATAATATTCGATGTCCGCAATAAGATAAATCCACTTGTTTATCTTAGCTTCAAATTTGTATGGCTGTACGATACTCAGGTAACTTTAAATGCATATTCATTGAGTGAACTAACTACAGTCCTGACCTCCAGGGGCATGGTAATAAAAGAAACAGTGCCTATAGGTTTTCCGATAACAATGTTCGCACCCATAATTCTGGTAAAGGCAGGATATCAATAAAAAGGAGAGGTTATTACATTGTTAAGAAAGATTCCCACAACGGCGGTTCCATTATCAATATTTGAGGTGCTTAGGGGGTTTAAGTCATTCTTTGGAAATAAGTCCTATATAAAGGAGTTCGAATCCAACTTTGCAAGGTACATGGGGTCAAACCATGCTTTTTCATTTAATTGTTGTACTGCCTCGATATGTATATTTCTAAAGGCAATTAAAAAACTTTCAAATAAGCAGGAGGTAGTAATACCCGCTTATACCGTTCCTACCCTTGTCCTGCCAATACGAAAAGCCGGCCTGAAACCGGTACTTTGTGAAAGCTCCTTAGATACTTTCTCAATGGATTCCGAACGGTTACCTGACGTCATTAATGATAATACTTTGTGTGTTCTGCCGATATATCATTTCGGTTTTCCTTATGAGATAGATTTGCCACTGAAGCTTGCCAGAGAGAATGGATTTTTTGTTTTAGAAGATACTGCACAGGCTCCCGGGGCAACATTAAATGGTAAAAAGGTTGGGACGCTGGGCGATGCCGGTTGTTTCAGCTTATGCAGGGGCAAAAACTTTTCTACTTTTAGCGGTGGCATGCTTGTAACAAACTCCGATGAATTGGCAGGCCTCATAAGGGAAGAGAGGGATTTACTTCCCGGACAGGGATTTTCATTTAAGATAACAGTTCCATTTATCCTGACAGCATATTCATTAGTAACAAGACCTGTGATATATGGTTCATTCTATAAGTTAATTTCTCAATTTAAGCATACAACAGTACATGATAGTTTCGAGTCAAAACTATATTCTGATTTTCAGGCAATAATCGGGTTAGGCCTCCTTGATAAGCTTGATAAATTTAATGCAATAAGACTGAAGAAAGGCATGACTCTCTATAAGGCATTAAAAGATAATGCACACATAATATTGCCGGAGATAGCAAAAAACAGTACCCCGGTTTTCAACCACTTCCCTGTAGTGTTTAAAGAAACAAAGACTATGGAAAAGGTGCAGGTAAAACTCTGGGAAAGGGGAATTGACACAGGGCGGATGTATTTGAAACCAGTGCATCATTTATATGACCTTGGATATGACAGGCAGAAAGAATCGTTTCCAAAGGCGCTTTATATTGCGGAGAGGTTAATAACAGTCCCAACTCATCCCTATCTTGATGATAAGTCTATTGAGAAAATAATAGATGTGTTTAAGTCAATTTGATATATGGCAAATTCTTGAATCTTTTTGGAATACATCGTCCGAACGCTTGGTACTCGCCCGTGCCGACCTGCCCGACTACGTCATTCGGGCGGGCGGACGGTGGCAGGGGCGTGGCGATGTATAATATATAAAGCAGTGCACCTGTGTTTGCGTGCCTGCGCCTGTGCCGAGCACGGCAGACAGGTGTAACATACACAGGCAAACAAGCTCCTGTCACAAATGGCCGTCAAACCTTTGTATCTTCAAGGCTAAAGCCATGAGTTACATACGCTAACCCGTCAGTAGGGGTTTAAGATTTTAAACCCATACTGAACGGAATGTAACTCATACCTTTAGTACCTTTATAAAATTTTTTTGACCATTTTTGGCAAAAATTTCAATTTGAGATTTAGGAATTCAAGAATTCAGGGATTCAGGAATTATTCAATTCCTCAATTCTTTAATACCTCAATACCTTAATTTTTATAATTCCGACTCGTTCAGGTTGGGTTTGAGACGCTTAGAATAAAAGGTTAACGTAGAGGCAAACCGGACGTTCGCTCCTACTCCAAAAGATTTAAAATGGGATTTCCTATACTATCAAGATATTTACTGAAAAAGATTATTAAGATCGTGGTTTGTATCGTCGTCACTTACACAGGATACCGATACATCAGCCGAAACAAGGCTGACAAAAATGGATTGACAATCCTGACGTATCATAGCATCAGTAACGAAATCGAACCTGATGAAACAGTTACCCCTGAAGAGTTTGAGAGACATCTGCAGTATATAGAAGAAAATTATAAGGTAATTTCGCTGGAAGAAGCCATAGAATATTTACAAACTGATATCGAAAAAGTTTCCGGTTCAATAGTAATTACGTTTGATGACGGATACAGTGATAATTATTACAACGCTTATCCTTTGCTCAAAAAGCATAATTTTCCGGCAACGATATTTCTGATAACCGGTTTTATCAAGAATAATGTTAGCAAGTATCTTTCTCCGTCCCAAATACATGAGATGAAGAATAACAACATTTCATTTGGCGCTCATACCATTTCCCATCGAATACTTGCAAGTTTGACAAATGAAGAAGTTGTAAGAGAAATCAGAGGCTCTAAAGATATGTTAGAATTGCAGCTTGAACAGAGAATAAACTTTTTTGCCTATCCTGTTGGCACAAGGGTAGATTTTAATGACGAAATAGTGGAAATTGTTAAGGCATGTAAGTACTCGTGCGCTTGTTCAAACATGTACGGTATGAACGGTAAGAATGCTGACATTTTTGCACTCAAGAGGATTGGTATAGAGACGACCGACAATTTTTTTATATTTAAGAAGAAATTGAATGGCACATTGAATATTATGTCGTTCAAGGACACAAAATATTTTCAGCGATTTAAAAGGATATTTTTTTAGCTATAATTAAATGCATAGGAATTTCAATATTGATAACACTTCGACTCCGCTCAGTGTGACGTCATCCTGAGCGGAGTCGAAGGATATGGTTTTTGTCGTGATAGCGACCTAACTTGAGAGGAGATAAACCTTGTACATCCTTGGTATAGGAGGTTACACACTTGACGCTGCTGCCGCATTAATAAAAGATGGAGAGTTAATTGCTGCTGTGGAAGAGGAGCGGTTTACACGAAGAAAGCATGAAGGCGGTATGCCCTATAAGGCGATTGACTACTGCCTGAAGAAGGCTAACATAACATTAAAAGATATTGACCACATAGGCTTCAGTTATAAGCCATGGTTAAGGATATCTAAAAGGATTCCGTATAGAATATTAAAAATCCCTAAATCCCCTTTTTATTCTATCGGTTATATAGTTGATGAGATTAATAGTACAGGCCATTATCTTTCTGACTTAAGACATCTCAAACAAAATAACAACACAAAGATACATTATATAGAGCATCATCTGGCGCATGCCGCAAGCGTTTTTCTCACATCACCATTTGAAGAATCTGCAATTCTTTCTATGGACTATATGGGCGAATGGACAAGCACATTAATGGGCAAAGGTACTGGCAGTAAAATCGAGAAGATAAAAGAGATTAAATTCCCGCATTCTCTGGGAATCCTTTATGCCGCAGTAACAAAATATCTTGGTTTCCAGCATGGTAATGACGAATACAAGGTGATGGGGCTTGCATCATATGGTAAGCCGGAATACATTGATATCTTTAAAGATATGGTTAAATTATTGCCTGATGGGGGATATAGGATGAATCCGGATTACTTCACATACTGGGCAAGTGCCGGTTCGAGAGAGGGTTTTATGTCAAAGAAATTCATTGATGCATGCGGGCCAATTAGAAATAAGGACCAGGAAATTGAAGAGAGGCATATGAACATTGCGTCAAGTCTACAGAAAATCCTTGAAGATACCACCTTGCATATTGCTGATTACCTTCATAAGAAAACCGGCGTAAAGAATTTGTGTATTGCCGGTGGTGTTGGCTTAAACTGTTTAATGAACTATAGGCTATTGCAGGATTCTCCTTTTGAATCTGTCTTTGTGCAGCCTTCAGCACATGATGCCGGCACATCACTCGGCAGCGCTTATTATATTTATAACACCATATTAGGAGAGCACAGAAATTTCGTTATCAGACATGCCTACTGGGGACCTGAATTTTCAAATGAAGAAATAAAGGCTGAACTTGACCTTGATAAGTTGAAGTATACTCACCATCAGGATATTGCAAAAAAGTGTGCTGAATTAATCAACGATGGAAAGATTGTCGGATGGTTTCAAGGAAGGGCGGAATGGGGCCCTCGCGCATTGGGTAACAGAAGTATTCTGGCAAACGCAACGAGAGTCGATATGCAGGATATCGTTAACAAGTATGTAAAACACAGGGAAGATTTTCGTCCCTTTGCACCTGCAGTATTGAAAGAATCAGCTAAAGATTTTTTTGACTTTGACCAGGAGTCACCTTTTATGCTCTTTGTATGCGATGTCAAACCGGAAAAGAGAAGGCTGATTCCTGCCGTTACCCATACAGACGGAACAGCAAGGATTCAAACGGTTGATTATAAATATAACAAACTTTTCTATGACGTTATTAAGGGTTTTGGAGAGATTAGCGGCATCCCTGTTGTGCTGAATACTTCATTTAATGTGGCAGGAGAACCGATAGTTACTACGCCAAAAGAGGCAATTCGCTGTTTTTTCTCAACCGGTATAGATTGTTTAATAATGGGAAACTACCTGCTGGAGAAATAAACTTACGCTACGAAGACACTAAGCCACAAAGGATATTTAAATTAGGCCTTCGGCAACTATGCTTCCTCGACTCCGCTCGGAATGACGTCATGCTGAGCGAAGTCGAAGCATTGAAATTCCTATGCATTAAATTAACGCCTTCGGCGGACTTTGACCGCCAGCATTAATTTTGCGTCATCAAGGCTAAAGCCATGAGTTACATACAATAACCTGTCAGTAGGGGTTTAAGATTTTAAACCCCTACTAAACGAAATGTAACTCATACCTTCAGGTTTGAGTAGCTTAGAATAATCTAAAGCGGGATTTCTGTCTGTAGGGTGGATTAAGCGAAAGCCACCTTAGATACAACAAATTGGGAACGCTCCATTATGGAGCGCATCGACCGTGACGAGGCATATAAAAACATTGACACGGTCGATGTACTCCAAATTCTTCTAACATATGATTCAACTACGTAATTTAAAAAGGAACCTTGCTCATTCAATTACACAGCCCGGTTACGCATGGAAGGCATTTAAACAGCGTTTGCTTTCATATTTAACTTATAAGGTTTGCGATGGGTACAGCTATTACCCGGAAACAGTTGATTTGTTTCTGACTTACAGGTGCAATCTTAGATGTAAGATGTGCGGTCAGTGGGGTGTGGCCGGCA
>JACZYU010000246.1 GCA_022570935.1 Planctomycetota bacterium
TCATTATTTTAAGAAAAGGAGAATTTACACCTTCAATTATTTTCTAATTTAGTCAAGACTCAACATTGGAGAAATGATAATGAATAGATATTCTCTCAAAATATTAATTTGTTGTATTGTTCTTTTTGTGAGTAATGTGATGGCAGAAGAAACAAGCAAAAATATATTGCCCGGTTACCAGAAGGAAGTAAGCAAATTCCTGGAGAAACATAAGAGGAAATCGATTGACGAAAAAGACAAAGCTATCATGGCAAAAGCAGCGCTTGATTTATCTAGAACAATGCCTGACCCAGGCCTGAGACCTGGAGTGAGAGCGCCTGATTTTACACTGGTAAACGCATTCGGAAAAGAGGTAACGCTCTCTGAGCAGCTAAGAAAAGGACCTGTAGTTCTTGCATTTTACCGTGGCGCATGGTGCCCATTTTGTAATATAGAATTGAATGTCCTTCAAAGAAGCCTTACGCATTTCAAAGAGTACGATGCCACCCTTATTGCCGTTACACCACAAAGGCCTGACAAATCCAAAGAACAGCTTGAGAAAGCTGAATACTCTTTTGAAATTTTGAGTGATCTGGATGACAGCGTAATGAAATCATACAATTTATATTTTGAAGTGCCGCTAGCACTACATGAGCTATATAAGAATAGATTTGGTTTTGATGTTACGGATTATAATGGAAAAGGCCGACTCGGATTGCCAGTACCGGGAACCTTTGTTATCGGTAGTAACGGTGTAATAAGGGCTTCTTTTGCTAAAACTGATTATAAAAAACGTATGGACCCTGGTGATATCATAGAAGCTTTGAAGGCAACAGAATGAACCCGACAAATAGAATCCTTTTAAAAATAATTAATTTGTCTATTAATTTTAAGAAAGGGGGGTTTTAAGATGACCAGTCGGAGTGAAATAAATAATGACGTTTTGGGGATGCTTAATTACACAAAAGAGATGCTCGAGATGTTATACGAAGGATTTAAGACACATAACCTGGATTCTCCGGGAAAAGGAGAGGAGATTGAGAAAAAACTTTATAAAGACTCTGAGAGGTTGCTTAAATCCCTCCTTGATGAGAAAGCCGAAGAGGGTATCAAGTATTTTATTCCCGTTCCCGAACATTTTAACAGGATAGGACATGGACTGAGAAAGATGCTTAACGCGATAAATAAGAAGGTAACGGGAGATATTTTGTTTTCTGACAAGTCTGTAACTGAGACATATAAATTATTTAATGAGTTACAGGAACTGTTGACTTGCCTGGATGACTGTATCAATACGTGCAGTAGAGTGTTGATTGATCATATCTGTGGTCGTGTGAAAGCCTTGTGTGAACTGGCAGATGAATATGCTATCTTTCACGAAGACAGGTTAATATCCGGTGTGTGTACACCAATGAATGCTCCTATTTACCTTGACATCCTCGATTCTTTCAAAAGTATAGCCTGGCATACCGGTGAGATAACCAGGAATATTGCAAAAGGGTGCAGTGAAAATTAGAAAAAGTTTGTGGCAGGCAATCATGTCATAGTGATTGTCCAATTTAGACACCATAACTTCAGGCGTTACGGATCTAGTCACCATAAAAATTATGGAAATTATAAACGTCATTATAATCCGTGCTATTAGGGCGTCATTGTGTATTTAAGTAATAAAATAATTTTTCCAGGGCTGGTCAATCGAAAGTATTTGGTGTTAATGGGAATCTGAGGAACAATCACACAATAGAAGGACAAGATGCTTTAGATTTGATTTCTGTTTTGCTAAATGCATGGAATGGGACATTGCTCCCGGTAAGTTTCTTGCATAGATTGGATATTGATATGAGCGGGAAAATACTTATAATCAATGCAGGAAATCATTGATATAAATTATGGGGAGAATGACCAGATGAAAGTACTTGGCATTAGTGGAAGTCCGAGAAAAAGTCACACAACAGAAGGATTGGTTAAGGCCATCCTGGATGCAACCGGCCTGGAAACTGAATTAGTATCCCTGCATGACAAGGTAATTAATGGATGTATATGCTGTCTGGGTTGTGTTGAGGATAATGTTTGCAAGGTCAGGGATGATTATACTCCCTTGATGCACAAGGTATTGAACGCTGACGCTATAGTTATTGGCGCTCCTAATTATTTCGGAAGGCTTAATGCCCTCACGCACGCATTTCTTGAGAGATTTTACTGTTTCAGACATGATAAAGATGGACTGGGTGGTATGAAGCTTTCCGGTAAAATAGGTGCAATCGCTTCTGTAGGTGGCGGAGGAGAGTGGGAGATGCCGGGAAGAGACAAAAAAATGTATGAGATAGCGGGTGAGGATATTAAGGGTTTCTTTGACTATAACGAGATTGAATGTGTGGGTACCGTAGAGGCACAGGGTGCAGTGCCCTGCTTTTCGTGTGGTTATGGTGAGGTTTGCAG
>JACZYU010000247.1 GCA_022570935.1 Planctomycetota bacterium
TTACGTCTAACTGGGGTGTTATAAAATAAGTTATGCACATCTATCTGTGTACCCTCAGGCGATCCTTTTTCTTTGATATTATCAAGATTTCCTCCCTCAATCTTGATTTCTGAGCCGATTAATGTGTCCCTTGTACGGGAGATAATACTTGTCTGTGAAATAGCCCCTATGCTCGGGAGCGCTTCGCCCCGAAAACCCAACGTATTAATAGAAAAAAGATCTTCATCGCTTCTCAATTTACTTGTGGCATGACTTAAAAAAGCTACTTCTACGTCATCCATATCCATTCCAATACCATTATCGGAAACCTTTATAAGCTTTTTACCGCCTTCCTCCAGTTGAACCTCTATATGCGTTGCATCGGCGTCAATAGAATTCTCCATCAGTTCCTTCAAAACTGAAGCAGGACGCTCTATGACCTCACCCGCAGCTATTTTGGTTACAACAGTTTGTGGTAAAACCTTTATTTTAGACACTTGACCCTTTCCTTAAGCTCCTCCATAAAGCTCTTATATCTCTCTCCCTGATATGATACATGGATATCTCTGGACATTTGGCCCACTGTTTCAATCGTAATTTTTATGAAATCATCTGGCAGGCACTCCATTACTTTGTCTGCCCATTCAATAATTGATATTCCTTCACCCCAGAAAAATCCAACACAGTCGATATCGTACATTTCATCAGGTGATTTTACTCTGTACGCGTCGAAATGATAAATAGGCATCCTTCCCATATACTGCTTTATTAACACAAAACTCGGGCTTGTTACCTCTTTTCTATCCTTCACACCCTGTCCTTCCGCAATTCCCTTGGTCAGATACGTCTTGCCCGCACCCAGTTGGCCTATAAGCGCTACTACGTCGCCAGCCTTAAGAAGAGAACCAATCAAATTTCCAAGTTCGATTGTCTGTTCAACTTCTCCGGTTTCAATGTGGACAGAATCATCGGTAACAGAATATTTTATTTTACTTAAAATGCTTATATCCTACAGGTTTAATTTTTTTCAGCTTGCCATTTGAACCCTGCATGCTTATTCCTTTTGATCTTTTGATATGACCGATTTTTGACAAACGCACAGGAAAAGAACTTGACGCCAGAAGTTTTTTGGACTCTTTTCCTGAAAGAGTAAAAAGCAATTCATAATCCTCGCCATCGTGAAGCGCATGATGAAGCGCTGAAAAGCCCGTTTTACGTGCCAGCTTCTTTGCATCTGCAGATACAGGTACTCCATCTTCATATAAAACGGCGCCAATCCCACTCTCCTCAAGTATGTGATTTAAATCTGCAACCAGACCGTCACTTATATCTATCATAGAATTTATATTGAATTTCTTATTCAGTAACTGGCCCTCTTTCAGACGCGGCTTGAATGCAAAATGTTTTTTTAAAATTGAACCTCCCAGGGCACCGGTTACCATTATTACATCGTCCACCTTTGCGCCAGAGCGGGTTACTGGATTCAGCCCTTTGTTTTCACCATACATCGTCACATTGACAACCAGCATTTTTTTACCACTAACAACATCTCCACCTATTATTTTAATATTATAAGCATCAGCCTCTCTCTTCATCCCCAGGAACAATTCTTTGGCAAATTTTGTCCTGGTCTCTTGAGGAAAACAGATAGAAACCACAGCATATTTAGCCGAACAACCCATAGCGGCGATATCACTGATACTGCATGCCATTGATTTTTTCCCGATTTCTCCGGGCGTATTCTTTTTCAGGTCAAAGTGTGTACCGTCTACAAGCATATCTGTAGTAACCAGGCACTGCTTATTGCCATTAATTTTTATAGAGGCACAATCATCACCAATACCAATGACAATGTTTCTATCCTTTTTTTGATTACTTCTTATCCATTTTATAAACGAAAATTCATCCATCTTCAGCTATAAATATATTTATTGCCCATTACCATATAAGTTCCAAAAATTATAAATCGTGCCCAAATTCTTGAGCTTC
Source organism: Planctomycetota bacterium (assembly GCA_022570935.1). Taxonomy (GTDB): domain Bacteria; phylum Planctomycetota; class Brocadiia; order Brocadiales; family Scalinduaceae; genus Scalindua. The sequence goes on from JACZYU010000247.1 coordinate 1,969, forward strand.
TGCTTGATTTCCATGATATAATCTATTACCATTAAAACACTGAAAATTCAACAGCTAATCTTCCATATTATAATATTCTGAAATGTTAACTCTGGTACTTCCCGCATATGTCGATATTGACCGCACATCGAATCTTTCCTGCCTATTTCAATAACTGATCTTCTAAAGGTAAATGGACATAGACAACGTATTAAAAACTGCCTGGATCAAACAGTTGAAGGCAGACTGGAAAACTGCTAATTACCATTACTTTAAAGACTCCATGCGCCTTCCAAACCTTGAACTTGCTTCTGCAGAGGGAGTTTTAGGTAAGTGGAAGGGCGGCTACCACAGATGCCTTTCTATCAGCATTAACTTAATATCCAACTATACGTGGGAATATGTTCAGGAGGTTCTCTATCATGAAATGGCCCACCAGTATGTA
>JACZYU010000086.1 GCA_022570935.1 Planctomycetota bacterium
TTAGCTTTAGAATTACGAAATGTAACTCATTCCTTTAGGTTTGAGTCGCCTCACAGTAAAAGGACAATGACATAACCACAAAAACCATAAAGACTTAAAATGGAAATTCCTATATAATCAAGATAAATGCTCTGTGCCATGATTTATATCAACATCTCTAAATATATTAGTAGTGATATTGTTGATTTACAGATTGGCTAACATTACTATTATATCATAGTAATAAACGTATTTATTTTATTGTTAATAGGTTTTGTACTTATTTTTCAAACAAAAGATCATAAATATTTACCTGGGTTCAGGATTGCTTTGTTAATTTCATCGATGTCAAACTTCTCCGGATCGTAATCACCGAGCCACTCCAAACGGTCTTCATATTCACTTTTGTCCTTACCGGTTAATGCATCAATTACATCTTCGTAGCCGGGAATGCCGCCACAATCTTCTGGTGGCCCGTTTCGCTTTCCGTCTAAACATTTTGGATACCGAATCCCTTTTTCTTTTTTAAGTATATCTACAATTTTAATTTCATGCTCCCAATTATCTCCAAAATCGTAAGTGTAAAAAGCCTTCTGTCCTTTCTCAATCAAAAACTCATTAATCTTGTTTTTGACATCTAAATCGTTATTTTCAAATTCCTTGTCAGGCATAGAGAACAGAATTCCGTTTACATCAAAATTGTAAAGGTGTGAATTTGTCCAGCCAAACGAAAGCTGAATAATTTCATGAAGTTTTTTAAAGGTAATATTATTTTCAACTACAATTTCTCGCCAGATTTCAGGTTCAATATCCGGGATTGTAATTCGAAGTTTTAGAATGTTAGTCATTGGTAGTCCTTTCAGTACAATCTTAATTCTATATTCTTGTAATAAACCTGGCGAATACAAAGTCGGTTAAATTTATATGCTTTTTCATTTTACTGGTATTCTTGTCATAATCTAACATATCTCTCGCCAGAACAGTTAATACAAATATACTACTATTATTTATCCAGTATCATAAATTCGCAGAGAATATAAGTCAATAAATTTAGAAGGGGGGCAGACCACTCTTTTCAGGTCAATTTAAAAATATGGTGAAATATAACAAGATGTTGTTGAAGGAATAATATGGTTAGAAGCTCTCATGTTCGTATTGTTTTGAGAGCTCGGGATACTAATTAGTGAAGTGTTGGCTTAATAGGGAATTTTTCAGAAGGTTATCCCTGTTAGATAGTCAAGAAAGGAGGAAATACCAACATTCTGGTATTAAGCCTATCTAACAGGGTGGATTGTATTGGATTTAGTAAAAGAAATTTTTTATTAAAGTTCGCAATTGTTATACCGATAATGAAGAATTGTGAAGAAAAGCCTGGACTAATATCTATGTTATTGTACGGCAATACCTTGTGGATTAAAGGGGAAATAGGCAGAAATTTGTTTTTCAGCGAATAATAGAAAATTGCGAAAATTTTTTGCAATTCAATAGAATTGCCATGATTATAGTGAAATATTTTCGCAAAAGATCCTGATGAAGAGGCAATGGACAAAAAATTAGTCTTAGACGGTATAAGAAAATAGTCAAGGCCGGATACAAACATTACATTATTTTCAAACTATAATATCTTTACAACTTAAAAAGTGAATAAACTTAATAAAGGCAATGTCTTCCTATCTTACGTTGATGATGATTTAGACAAAATCTGGAAGGTTTATGATGGATTAACGAAAAGGGGGGTAAATGTCTGGTTTGACAAAGTCGATATTAAATATGGGGGCTGGAGAGTCAGAATCAGAGAAGACATCAACCTGAGCCGTTATTTTGTTATTTGCATCAGCAAAGCTGCTTTGCTGAAAATAAGTAACGACAACCCTGCTTCTCAAGATCAGAAGATCAAAATAGCTTACGACATTGCCCAAGATGTTTTCTGGAAAGAGTTTGAGTTTGTTCCCATACGGCTTGAGGATTGCGGTCATGGTAATTTTTACATGAGTAGCTTTCGGCGATTTGATCTATTCAATGATTTTGAAAAGGAACTGGATAATCTGGCCGTTAATTTAGGTGGCCGTTCGTTATCCAACCCCAATACAATAGATAAGAGAGCAAAAGATGAAAAAATAATCAGGGGCCTTATGGGTAAGGCTGAAACTACCTTTTACGCCGGTGATTATGCTAAATCAATAATAGTCTGGAAAAGCGTTTTAACTTTAATGCCTGATGCTCACGGGGCATGGAACAATAAGGGAAATGCTCTCTGTAAGTTAGGCCGCAATGATGAAGCTGTTGAGGCTTATGATCAGGCGCTCAAGATCAAACCTGATTATTATGAAGCATGGAGCAACAAAGGAAATGCCCTCTATAAGTCAGGACGTCATGATGCGGCCTTTGAGGCTTATGATCAAGCCTTCAAGATTATGCCTGATGCTTACAAGGCCTGGTTCGGCAGAGGGCTTGTTCTAAGTAGTACAGGTAGTTACATTGAAGCTATAGAATCTTATGATCAGGCTATTAAAATCAAACCTGATTATCATGAAGCATGGAACAACAAAGGAAATACTCTTTACAGGCTAGATCGTAGCGAAGAGGCTATTGAGGCATACGATCAGGCTATTAAGGTCAAGCCTGACTATCACGAGGTTTACTTCAACAAAGGGCTCGTTTTTAGTGGTTTAGGTCGCCATGATGAGGCTATTGCAATTCTTGATCAAACTATCGAGATAGCCCCCGGCTATTTTGAAGCATGGCTCTACAAGGGAAATATTCTTTATAGTTTGGGTCGTCATGAAGAGGCTATTGAGGTATATGATCAGATCATTAAGAGCAAACCCGACTACTATGAAGCATGGCTTAATAAGGGAAATATTCTGTATAATCTAAATCGCTACAAAGAGGCTATTGAGGCTTATGATCAGACAATTAAGATCAAACCAGAACACCACGAAGCATGGTTCAACAAAGGAGTTATTCTTGGTCATCTAGGTCGCTATGATGAGGCCGTTACGGTTCTTGATCAGACAATTAAGATCAAACCAGACTACCACGAAGCATGGTTTAATAAAGGAAATATGCTTTATAGTCTAAATCGCCACAAAGAGGCTATTGAGGCTTATGAGCAGGCACTCAAGATCAAGCCCGACCACAAAACATGGAGCAACAAGGGGAATGCCTTTTACAGGCTGGGTTATAATGAAAAAGCTATTGCCGCTTATGAGCAGGCTATTAAGATAAAACCTGACTACCACGAGGCATGGAATAACAAGGTAAACGCCCTTTACAGGTTAGGATATAGTGAAAAAGCAATTGCCGCTTATGAGCAGGCCAATAAGTTTAAATCAGGCAATTAATAAATATGTAAGTGGGTTACCCGTTCCCGTCAGCTTGTCCGACAAGTCTTTTGGCGGGATTGCATGTCGCCCACCCGTGCCGGTACGGACGGGGGCTGACGTTGCACTCCACCCAACCTACATTTATTAATTTCCTATTCCTCAACAAACTTTAATGCAGCCGAATTAATGCAGTACCGAAGTCCGGTAGATGGCGGACCATCGTTGAATATATGGCCGAGATGTGCATCACATATATTACACACTACTTCAGTCCTTATCATGCCAAGGCTTTTATCAGTAACTGTCTTAATATTTTGCTCTGAGACAGTATCCCAAAAGCTTGGCCAACCTGTCCCAGATTCAAACTTTGTTTTTGAATCGAACAAGTCAGCGCCACAGCATACACATTGATATATGCCTTCTCCTTTAAAGTTGTAGTATTCATTGTTGAAAGGAGGTTCTGTCCCTTTCTCACGTGTAACTCTGTACTGCTCCGGCGTAAGCAGCCGCATCCATTCTTCATCGGTTTTATTTGCTTTTTCAGGCATGTTTGGTTCTTTCTGCTTATGTAGTTTGGAATTTTCCTCAGGCAAATTATTTCTTTGCTCTTCAGCAGCTTTGATTTTATTACAGATGGGTAAGAGGCATAACAATAGAAAGATAGCTAAAATCAAAGGGGCCTTTTGAAGTTTATGTATCATGTATACACTTTCAACTCTTTCCATCCTACTTCTACCCAACCTGGACGAGCCAGAACCAAAAAGGGGTATAGATATCTAATAAAGCTGAGCTTGGCTCACGTATGTTCTGGCTCGACCAGGTTGTTACTTAAAAAAACCTTTTATAATGAATAGGTATTTTTGATTACCCACGTTTTACCCAAACACATATCTACGCTATACGCAAGGTAAATGCCTGTCGTGCCCGAGGCAGATTCGCTGTGGCGAACATTATTATTTTTATTTCATTGATAAAACCCTGGGCTTGTGCTCTCTACGCGTTCCAACATGGTGTCCTTTTCGATTACAATTCTACTATAACGGCCATTCATGGCTTGCTTCAAAATTAAAAAGATCAGAAATACATACAAATACTGGTATCATAATTATCTAACATGGCGAGCAAATTCGAACCCGTCCCCGCCAGCTTGTTCGACAAGTCTTTTGGCGGGAATGATTGTCGGGCTGGCGAACGGCTTGGCCGGGCGGGTAACTTAAATTCTACTAATGTCCCAAACCGATTCAACAAGTGGTGATTCAGGTTGTTTTGAATTTAGAGAATTCGAGTTTCGGTATTGTTTCGCCCGCTTGCCGCAGGCAGGGATTTCGATATTTGATATTCGTGTTTTTCGCACTTTACTTTCGATTGCAGCCCGGCTGCACTGTATATTTAAAACGCCTTTCCCCCAAAGGATTCTTCAAACCGCTTGTTAAAAGATTCAGGCGTAAAGTTGAAATTCTGCGGACCGTAAACCTCTACAGAATACGCAGCAGTGACTGCTCCTATTTTTGCAGCATGCATAATGTCATTATCTGATAAAAAGAATCCCTTCATTAATCCCGCCCTGTAAGCATCGCCGGCCCCTGTAGGATCCTTTACGGAACTGACTTTGGCCGCAGGGATATCAATATTTTTAGTTTGACCATGCTCTTTAAGTATTACTACTGAACCGTATTCTCCTTTAGTTTGTACCAGTATCTCAGTCTTCTCCAGAATATCGTCAATAGTCATGGAGGTTTTATCCTGGGCCAACTGCAATTCATAGTCATTACAGATGAAAATCTTTGATCCATCTATCATCTCCGTTAACCGTTCTTTAGTCCAGGCGGGGAGGGATTGTCCCGGATCAAAAATATAATCGATTTTTTTCTGTTTATATATATTTGAAAAATTATACATATCATCCAGATTCCCCGGTGAGATTATGGCAACAGTGTCATTGTGTGCAACGGATTCGAAATCATAACTGGAACCGAATTTCATTGCACCCGGATTAAACGCTGTTATCTGATTGTCTGACTTATCTGTAGTTATATATGCACCCGCCGTAAGTTCTTCATCAATGATCTTAATATTCTCTGTGGAAATTTTACTCTTCACCAACCAATCTTTGTAAGAGCCAAAGTCGCGCCCAGCTGTGGCTATGATGGTTGGACTCTCACCAAGCAGGGAAAGGGTATATGCAATATTACCGGCAGTACCTCCAAAGTTTTCCCTTAAACCATCTATCATAAAACATACATTGAGGACGTGTACCTTATCCGGAAGTATGTGGTCAGAAAACTTTCCCGGAAAGTCCATAATCCTGTCATAAGCCAATGATCCCGAAACAAGAATATTCATTTTATCTCCTCATAATCTGCGTTTATCAGTGTCCAAAATAAGATTTATTCTGCCATAATAACTAATTGTTTTTTAAAAATCTAGGAATATTAATGCGAATATGATTTGATAAACACCTTTAATAAAACGGTCATAATAATAAATAGTAAGAGTAGAAAAATTGATGTGTTCACTTTCATGTATTTCTATTGCAGCAAATCCATCTCCGGCTGTTTCAACTTCATATTCTAAGTCTCTTAATCGCCTGGCTAAAACAAAGCAGACTATAACCTCATCATCCATTATCAGGATCTTTCTTTTGGTCATGACATGATTTGGTTTCCCGTGCATTATTTACTATATTATTATAACGAAGAGAAACATTTGGGATAACCGAACCAGATACTGAGGTAAAGTCATTTTCTATGGTATCTCTCATAAGAGCTATGAGTTTATTAATTACATAATATTATGAAGAAGGCAACAGGAGCTATATGGGTGTATAATGGGTATGCAATATGCCTGTTTTCGTAAATGTGTGTAGAGGTGAAGGGATGTAGTTAAAGTGTTTTCAGGACAGATGACAGATTAAGTTTTTCGTTAACAATACCCAATTTTTTTCTGATGTGGAAACGGTGCTTTTCTATAGTTAGGAGGGAAATATTTAAAAGGCCGGCTATCTCTTTGCTTGTAAGACCATTTTTTATCATATTGCAAATATCAATCTCTCTGGAAGTTAATCTTAATTTTCTATCGGACAGTCTTGCACCGAGTGAAGATGTTAATTCCTGCACGTTTTCTCGCAACAGTTGTGCATATTTGCCAGATTCCCCTTTTAAACTGATTTTTTCTATAATAGGCAATAGCAGATTTTCCGCATTGGCTATAACATTGTCTTTTATCTGTTTCTTTTCAATCGCGAGCTGTCCAAGAATTTCATTAAGGGCTATATTCTTTTGCTCTAAAGCCTTTTTTTGTTCCTGCAGCATATTCTCCGTCTTTATACGCTCGGTGATATCAGTAGCGATTCCAGCGATAGACGCAATCTCTCCCTGCTCATCATGAATTGGAAACTTCACGGTTGTGTAGAATCGGTTCTCCCCTTGCACCTTTGGTGCTTCTTCAATTATCAAAGGTTTTCCGGCTTCCAAAACCATGCGGTCGTTTGCCCTCATGCGTTCGGCTGTGATTTTAGACGTTGGATACAGATCGTAATCTTTCTTGCCGAGAAAATCTTTCCGGTTAATGCCAAACAAATCTTCGAATGCACGATTGATGCGTATGAACCTACCTTTGAGATCCTTTATGAATATGACGGACGGTGTGTTTTCGACAAAGGCCTCCAGAAGTAGTTTGCTTCTTCTGGACTCTTCCTCCGTCTTCTTATGCTCGTTGATTTCATTTATTAGTTTTACATTATTTTCTTCTAACTCTTTTGTACGCTCAAACACAAGTTTTTCAAGAGACTCGTTAATCGTCTTAATATCTTCCTCTGCCTTCTTACGCTCGGTGATATCTATTCCATAAATATTTACGTAACCCTCCTCAATTATAGGCGCAAACGTTAATAAAATTACGCGGTCCTTGCACTCAACTTCGGCAACGCTATTTAAACCAGAATGAAGAACATCAGAAACTATTTTAATATAATTATCAGGCAATATTTTGGTTGTCTGGCAACCCCAGAAATTTAATAAGAATGTGCTTGCCTTGTTGTGATAGAGGATGTTGCCATCATTAAGTACCCGTATTACAGGATTTGGATTCTCACTTGGAAATTTTGCCAGCCCCTTTATTTCCTTGTATTCGGTATCTTCTACACTAGATTCAAGTGGCTTAATTTTATTGACCAACTTAGTTTTTGACATTTTTTTATTTACACATCCTTAAAGATAGCATCAGCCTGTTCGGCGGTTACCATTCTAATACCAGCACCCTTATGTCAAGAGGTATTATATATCTGGCCTTTCATTCTTACTCATCCCCTATTGTGTTTTATTTGACAATTCTATTCCGACCACTCTTTCTAATCCTGCTATGTTTATTCCGAAGTCGGCTACTGCTCTATAAAAAGCGAGATTAAAGGCAAGAAGCACTCTTTGACTGTCAATAAGATTCAGGAAATCAACCTGGCCAGTCTGGTAGCCGGCCTCTGCCGCCCTGAGTGACTGTTCTGCCTGAGGTATAATGCTATTCCTGTAAAGTTTAACCAGCCTCTCTGCAGTTTGTACCTTAAAATGGAAATCTTTCACGCCAAAAAGCGTCATATTTTCCATGTTTTTGTATGCCCTTTCGCTGGATTTCAGTCTGGCACTTGCCTCTCTTACGCCTGCATCATACTTCCTTTTCTGAAAGATCGGAATATTCATACTCAAAGTTCCCGTATATGAATCCCTGCTTTCGCCAATTGGTGAAGACATTACGCTGGATGGCAAATCATTTATAAAAGTATAATTAAGGCCGAATGTAAAATCAGGGTAATATTGTTTCTTCGCAAGTTTATATGCAGCCTTATCTCTTTCTATCTTATACTTAAGGATACTAAGATCCGGGCTGATTTCCTTCGCCTTCTCGTAAAGTTCCTTCAGTGAAACAGTAAGTTCCGTAATATCTATTTCCTCTGGAGTACCAAGTGGAGAATCCGGGTGGCGATTTAATAAAGTATTTATCCTTGCTATGGCAGTTTCTTTAAGCTGCTCCAGTGTGATCAGTTCGTTCACTATCTTGGAAAGCTCTACCTGCGCCTTCAATACATCCTGTTGTGTCGCTTTACCCGTGGTATATTTTACCTCTGCAATCTTAACAAACCTGTGTAAAAGTTCTTTGTTTTCCTCGTCTATGTTTATTGATTTATGTACCCAGAATAACTCATAGAATGCAGATTTGGTCCTTGCTATAACCACTCTTTCAAGCGTTCTATATCTTTCCCCAAATACCTTTGCTTCGTTTTTGGCAACCTCACCCTTCAATCTGCGCTTGCCGTAGAAGGGTATCTTCTGTGATGCCATAACACCGGCCTGTTTTTCTCCTACACGAGTTTGAACCGGCTCACCAAAATAAGTAAAGCCCACGACCGGATCGTCTAAGGCCTTCTCCTGAAGTATTCTTTCTGTCGATGCATCCCATCCTAGTTTTGCTGACTGAAGTCCAGGGTTCATCCTTAACGCTTCATCTATAATCCATCTTATTTTCAAAACATCACCACCCTTATCTTCTGATAGTGCAATTCCCGTAAATATTACAACAATAAATAATACAATTGACAACAACTTAGAGAACAAAAAGAATCTGTTTTTAATATACTTTAAATTCATTGTTACCCCTCTTTTTTTAAACAAAATGTACTAAACTAAAAAACTCGAAAACCGAAGTACGAAATCCGAAACAAATCTAAAATTCAAATTTTCAAAATACTATTTTGTATTGCGAAGAATTGAGCCAAAAATATTCATAAGTTCATAAGCTTCTTGTGTTAGACTTTGCCTTTTCTTCTCATATGCACTATCTCCACTCATATCTATTAATCTTAACCAATATTTACTTTCCTTCGCTTCTTTACGACAAATTTTTATTTTCATTACAAAGTCTTCTTGCTTAATGATTCATTAGCCTCAATGTAGTTTGCACCCACTGATCCAGAAGACCTTATGACTTGTTTCCCGTCTTCAATATTCCCTATTGTCTTGGTCAACTTTTTCACAAGGGTTCTTACTCTTTTAGCGAATTCGAATGTTCGATCTTCCAGATCATACTGTTTTG
>JACZYU010000248.1 GCA_022570935.1 Planctomycetota bacterium
ATATTCAGTGTTACAAGGCTTGAAATAATGTCGAATATGGGTTTTGGCGCCTTCGCATTCAGTGTGGGGGTACCCAGGATAATCTCATCAGAGGCCTCGATCTCATCAAGCAAAACCTCCATATCAGTATCTGCTGCATCGAAAATAGAAACATCTGTGTCAGGAAGGCATGCTCCTCTATAAATAGATTCTGCCATTCTTTTTGTATTACCGTATGATGATACATATATAATTGTTATCTTTTTTTTGTCAGGATTTTTCTTTGTCTTTCCTGACCATTCTCTATAAGCGCCTATATACTTCTCTATATTTTCTCTCAGTATAGGACCGTGGGAGGGAGCAATAATTTCTATATCAATATCCTTTATATTATTCAGGGCATTAATAACGTGCTGTTTAAAAGGCCTTAATATCGTATGATAATAAAATTCGTATGCACTAAATGCTTCTTCCTTGGAATCCAGTTCATCGTTAAATCTTTTATCACTGCAATAATGTGAACCAAACGCATCACACGGGAATAGTATCTTGTCGGTTTCAAGGTACGTAAACATAGTATCAGGCCAATGGAGAAATGGAGCGGATATGAACTTTAACACCTTACCGCCAAGGTCAATACTGTCACCATCTTTCACCTCTTTGTAATCAAACTCTTTGTGTAGAATATTCTTCACAAAAGTTCTGGCCCCTCTGGAAAAGACAGGGATTGCCTTAGGCGCTAACTCCATCAATCTGATCAAACCACCTGAATGATCAGGCTCTGTATGATTGATCACTATATAAGCAATGTCCTCCAGCCTGACTAACGACCTTATTTTTGAAATAAAGTCATCAACACAATACGCCTTTACAGTATCTATAATAGCTATCTTCTCACCGCGAACCAGATAGGAATTATAAGTTGTACCGTACTTGGTAGGTATAACTATGTCAAATATTACGAGGTCGGGATCCAGTGAACCAATCCAATAAACGCCTTCCTTAATCTTGACTGGTTCTTCCATTTATTCCGCTTCCTTTTGCAGATGTTTGACTTCCAATTTGCGTGGAATACTTCCGGTGCCTACCGACCATTTCTTTGGCGGCCTGATATCATCCATGTAATGCATTCTCTGCTGTTTATCAAGTTGGTCATATATTTGATTCCATACACAGGGTATATCGTCTGACACTTCACATTTACCGCCCATCGATCCTCCACACGGGCCGTTGAGCAAACTTTTTGAACACCTGCTTATGGGACAGAACCCACCCGTTTCGTCCAGCACACAATCTCCACAACCGGCACATCTTTCTAAAAACAGTCCCGGTTCTACGGGCGCGCCCATGAAGGTGGTGTTAAGTCCGGGAACTACTCTGACCGGCGTATATTTCTCTGCTAATGTCTGCACTCCCACACCACAGGCAATAGAAATTACTGCATCATAGTCATTAATATAATTACCTACTGGTTCTACATATTCCTGTTCACACTGTCTTAATACAGTCTCTTCCTTTACCTCAAGCTCTCGGCCATCTCTTTTTGCCGCAATGCGTAATTTTAATGCAAGTTCTTCTACCTGTTTCTGGCCGCCGGTATGGCATACAGTTACACAATCTCCACAGCCGATTACACAAATTTTACTGAAGTCTTTAACCAAGTCATATATTTCTTTAAATGGTTTTGACTCAGCTACTATCATAGTTTATCTCCCCCAACCTGGTCGAGCCAGCCGCTAAAGACGCCCCTGTGAGCAACTCAAGGTCCGCCCCAGGCGGGAACCAAAAAAGGTTAAATTTCTGATCTGTTCCAACTCGGCCAAGTTGTAAAATGAAAACCTACGGTTTTCAAACTTTCCCTTAAAAAAAATAGCTAAATATTTGAATTTATGTGAAATCTAGAAATCTATAAGAGTAATGATAACACAAAAACAATGGAAATGAAGTAAAAAACCCGTAGATTATTATACCTGGTGCATTTAGTTATTCTCTCTTTATTTAGACATAGTAATGAACACTGAGAGTTCTATCGAAGGCATTTACTGTAGAAAGAAACGCAAGGCCTCGTACTCAGGAGATGAGAGTTGATGGCCTGTTTCTTTCCGGGCACATTCAAGGAGGACAAATCTTGTTTTCCACTTATTGCCGCACCCGTAAAATACTTCTGACCAGGAACAAAAGTTTGTTTCAGGTTTTGATTTTTATGCTAAAATACGGCATGAAGGATGTAGTTTATTTAGTATTCCTCTGGTGCTTTTTTGGATTTGTACATAGCATTATGATCTCACATTTCTTTAAAGAGATATTAATTAAGTTCACCGGGAAGGCATTCGAAACGTATTTCTATAGAATTATTTATAATCTGATATCGCTTGTTATTTATTTAAATATTGTCTAT
>JACZYU010000249.1 GCA_022570935.1 Planctomycetota bacterium
AAATTTGAATAAGGAGGATTCAAAATGAGTGAAGGTTGTCCGGGATCACAAACAATGGATTTCAGCGAAAAAGATGAACAAGTTGAAGAATCAGGAGCGCGCCAGTCTCAACTGAAACAATGGCCGATCCAGTTGCATCTGGTCTCTCCCGAAGCGCCATATTTTCAGGAGAAAGATATTTTATTAGTTGCAGACTGCGTGCCTTTTGCACTGGCAGATTTCCATAAGGATTACCTTAAAGGAAAGAGTCTGGCCATTGCATGTCCAAAGCTGGATTCAGAACAGGAAATTTATGTAGATAAGATAGCCGCTCTGATTGATGATGCAAAGATCAATACCCTGACGGTTGTGATTATGAAGGTCCCCTGCTGTATGGGTTTGACTCAAATTGCAAAATCCGGTGTGGACAAGGCTACCCGCAAGATACCAATCAAGCAGGTAGTAGTAGATGTAGAAGGCGGAGAAATCCTATCTGAAGACTGGATTTAAGACTTATTGCTATCACATTCCAAACATAAAAACCCCGGGGAGGCCAAAAGCCTCTCAGGGGCTTTTTTATTAACCACAGATTTCAATGTCTCATATTGAAAAGCAAAATCTTATAATGCATATACAAATGCGGAGATTTACAAGGCTGACAAATAGTTTTAGCAAGAAAGTTGAGAATTTAAAATCAACCCTCATACTAAAGAGAGCATTTTTTCATATGGACTTGTAAGATACAGGTGCAGATGAATGTGCAATTCCTGCTGGCTATGCGCTTAAATTAGGCCACAACCTAAATTAATCAATACTTGACATAATATATGATAATCAGTTAATCTTTACAGTTTATCTTAGTCTTTTAATGAAATAAATTTAATAAGGAGGATTCAAAATGAGTGACTGCTGTCCGGGATCAGAAACAATGGATTTCAGCGAAAAAGATGAGCAAGTTGAAGAATCAGGAGCGCGCCAGTCTCAACTGAAACAATGGCCGATCCAGTTGCATCTGGTATCTCCCGAAGCGCCATATTTTCAGGAGAAAGATATTTTATTAGTTGCAGACTGCGTGCCTTTTGCACTGGCAGATTTCCACAAGGATTATCTTAAAGGAAAGAGTCTGGCCATTGCATGTCCAAAGCTGGATTCAGAACAGGAAATTTATGTAGATAAGGTAGCCGCTCTGATTGATGATTCAAAAATCAACACCCTGACGGTTGTGATTATGAAGGTACCTTGCTGTATGGGTTTGACTCAAATTGCAAAATCCGGTGCTGACAAGGCTACCCGCAAGATACCAGTCAAGCAGGTAGTAGTAGATGTAGAAGGCGGAGAAATCCTATCTGAAGACTGGATTTAAGACTTATTGCTATCACATTCCAAACCTGAAAAATCCCCTGGGAGGCCAAAAGCTTCTCAGGGGTTTTTTGTTCAATTCAAAAGCTTAACCTTCCCTTTGCCTTCTCCGTGAATGCCCTTATGGATGACTAAGTTTCTCCCCCGGGTTATTCCTGAATTGTACGCATCCGTACTGCTGCTGGTATATCTGGAGGAGGAGCGTACGAGTTTGGGATTTCTTTGCCGATAAAATTCCTTGAGCCGTGGATCCCCCTTCCAGACCAGCTTTTTAGACTGGTACTCAATAACCCGTCCATCCAGCTTATTATAAAACCCGTCCAGAAGGCCGTAAATAAACGACCTTCTATGCCTGTTCCCGTTGATTTCCTTTCGTTCCTTATGCTCTATCCATAGAAGTTCCGAGATGTTTTGAAGGTAATCATACACATACTCCGCCATCTCAACGTTCTCAGGTGTTCCATAAATTTCCAGAACCTGACCACTCCGGTCTTTATGCTGGTCATACCCGAATGTCCAGATAGCCTCCACGAAAAAAAACCTGGTAATTATGGTACTGATTATAGTCTTGATGGGATTACGCCTTCCCACTTTTCCGATTTGCTTGTGGATGTAGTTCCATTTGGTTTGCACATCCAGTAACGACAGGTTGTGTTTTAATAGAAACTCGTGGGCCTTGGCCATGGCATTCTGGGCCTCATGTTCGTTGGGGCTTTGGGCCAATGCCAATAGCTTGTGAACCTTGTCCAGTATCTTGTGGTTTTCTGAACTTATGGCGGAGTTGTTTTTCCGTTTTTCTACCCAGGATTGAATATCACCAGTGGCCGTGGAATCAATGCCATTTTTCAGGCAAATCCGCTTGAATGCCTCTCCATGTGGCAATTCCTCACGCAGGCCTGAAACCTCTTCTACATACTGGTGGGCCATTTCATGATAGAGAACCTCCTGAACATATTCCCACGTATAGTTGGATATTAAGTTAATGCTGATAGAAAGGCATCTGTGGTAGCCGCCCTTCCACTTACCTAAAACTCCC
>JACZYU010000087.1 GCA_022570935.1 Planctomycetota bacterium
TTCTTAATGGCTGCACTCTTTGGCACTCTTTTCGTTTTGACCAGAAAAAGCGCAACCAGTGCTGATTCCAGAGAGGGTACTGAAAAAAAGGTAGAAAAAGCAAAACAGGAGAAAGAACCTGAGGATGAATTTGAGAGGCTGTTACAGGTTGATAGAATGGGGATTGAAGTTGGCTATAAGTTGGTTCCTCTGGTTGATCCAAAGAAGGCAGGCGGGGTATTAAGCAGGATTAGCTCTCTCAGAAAACAGCTTGCCAGAGATATAGGCATAATTATTCCTCCAATACGCTTAAGAGATAATCTGCAGCTACCCCCGAACGGGTATACTATAAAGATAAAGGGACAGACCGTTGATAAAGGTGAGTTGATGCCTGATAATTTTCTGGCCCTGGGTGAAGAGGGGGTAAAGCCTATTGAAGGTATTGCAACCACAGATCCGGCTTATGGATTACCTGGTAAGTGGGTAACTGAAGCTAAGAAAGAAGCTGCAGAAGCTGCCGGTTATACAGTAATTGATCCAACTTCAGTCCTGGTTACTCATTTGACAGAAACCATTAAGACCTATGCTCATGAGATAATAACCAGAGAAGATATTCAAAAACTAATTGATACAACTAAAAAGGATTCACCAACCCTGGTAAGTGAATTTACACCTAATGTTCTTACGCTGGGTGTAGTTCAAGAGGTGGTAAGGAATCTATTGAAAGAGAGGATTTCAATAAAAGATTTTGTGACAATACTGGAGACTCTTATTGACTATGCTCCTGTAACTAAGGACCCCGAAGTCCTGACTGAGCATGTGCGGCAGAGATTATGTAGAACATTGTGCGGTCAATATCAGAGTGAATCCAACAAGATCAGTACAATTTCATTTGAACCGGGACTGGAGCAGGAAATCATGAATTCTATTCACGAAATGGGGAATAAATCTGTGCTTGCATTAGAACCTAATTATGCTCAGAAAATAGTTGAGGCAGTTACGGAAACTATCAGGAAAGCCTACGCATCCAGTAACAATACGGTTCTTCTAACATCTTCAGTATTAAGAAGTCATATTAGAAAACTTACAGAAACAGCGTTACCTTATTTACCTGTGTTATCCTATAAAGAAATTGCACCGGGGGTTCAAATTGAATCACTCGGGACTGTGAGCCTGACAAATGAGAATTAAATCATTTATTGCATCTACAGTACAAGAGGCATTGGCAGATGTAAAAAGAGAAATGGGTGACTCTTCCATAATTCTGGAAACGAGAAATATAGAGGAAGGGGATATAAAGAGTAAGGCAGGACAGAAACTGGTTGAGGTTGTCGCAGCGGAAAATATCTTTGGTGGGGATGAGAATCGGAACTCTGATCATAATATGGATCAGAGTCGCGATCAGGATGTGCAAAGTGATGATGACGGTCTGAATCCAGAATCATCAGACAGGCATCAATCAGATGATCAACCGCCAGGCCGGCATTCACCGGCACTATTTCAGGCCCGAAACGGTCAGACGCATCTGTCTGGTAAGCGTAACGGAAATGGAACATTGGCAGATCGTTTAAGCCCGGATGACCTGGTGGAAATGGCTGATTTGTCTACAATTGTCAGTAAGCCAGTCTGGCAAATCCATCCGAATGGTAATGGCCGGTCAGACCAGGTACAGGAGGGTGAAGTCGGGCAGGTATCGGAAGGTGCAGGCAGTAATGGAAAGTCAGTATCTCATGTCGGTCTGAATATACAAAGTGATAAAGGTAATATAAATCCACAATTACCAGGCAGGCACCAGATAGACTCATCTCAATCAGACCAGGATTCGCTGAAACCATACCCAACCGGAAACGGTGGCAGGAAGGATAGACCTGGCCGCCAGGCGGATAGTGACATTCAGGCGGATTTGGTATTTCAATTACTCTCAGATGACCTGATACAAGCTGCAGACTATAGCACAGATGAAGGTTCAGTCCAGGATGACAAGCAGAAAGCGGCTGCTGATGAATATCAGAATGGCCTGTTAGAGAAAGACGAAACCATCCGCCAGCTTACAGCCCGTATTGACAAGCAGGATGTGGCTGTAGTTGAATACCAGAATGGCCTGTCAGAGCAAGACGAAACCATCCGCCAGCTTATAGCACAGGTTGACAAGCAGAAAGAGGCTGCTGATGAATACCAGAATGGCATATCAAGGAAAGACGAAACCATCCACTGGCTTACAACCCAGATTGACAAGCAGAATGCGGCTGTTGACGAATGCCAACAAAATTGCGATTTGAATGTTGATTGGCCTGAAAAAAGTAAGGAGCTATATAAACAACTTTGTGTTCAGCAGGTTGAAAAAGAACATTCCAAGATTTTAATAAATGATGTTTTAAGCAGACAGAACGGAGATGATTCTAGGAAAATGGATGTACAGCGCCTGATGATCAGGGAAAGCATTATGAATAAAATCGAGAGTTCTGCTCCAGACTTAAATAGTCAGGAGCAATGTAAAACAATGGCATTCATAGGTGCCGCAGGAACAGGGAAGACTACGACTATTTTAAAGTTAGCCTCAGATATAAAAGAACGTTCTGACAAAGACATATTGTTAATAAGTATCAGAGGTGATTTTGCGGGAAAACTAAATAAGATGTCAGGCTCAATAGAGGCTACTGTATTGACTGCTTCAACACCACAGGAACTCAGAGAAATTATAGATGAATATGGAAGTAACTCACATATTCTTATAGATACGCCGGGAGTAAACCATTTTGATAAAGATGCATTGTCAAGTTTGAAGGAATACCTTGATGAAATACCTGATCTGGAGACTCATCTTGTTGTCAGTGCGGCAACCAGATACATTGATATTATTAACACTGTTAAAGAGTTAAATGTTTTTCCTGTTCATCGATTACTTTTTACCAAGGTTGACGAGACGGATTTGTATGGCACATTATTTAGTGTTGCGGAGGAGACTCAGATTCCTCTTTCCTATGTTACTGATGGACAGGAGATTTCGGATGGTATCAGGCCTGCAACGGCAGAAATGGTTGCAGATATGATATTAAAAATATAAGAATTTTGGATTGCGGAATTCGGAATGCGGAATGAAAAAAGATGGATTTACGTCGCTTAATCCACCCTACAGGCCGAATCCACAAAATATCGAATAACGAAAAATGAATTGTAAAATGCCGCAATCCGAAATCCTAAATCTAAAATAGGAAGGATTATGATAAGGTACCAACTGTTATTGATCAGTTTAAGATTCAGCATATATAGTGCTGTATTTGTTTTCTTTCTTGCATGTGCTCTCGGATATGCGTCAGGACTGGCTATTGAAACGCTCATTCAAAAGGGAGTAATAGCTGGTAGTTTATTTGGGTTGACCTCTTTTGTTATGTTAAGAATGCTGGTGAGCTTTGTTCCGAGAAATATTGGTGTAGAAAACCGCCAGGACATTAATAATGGAAATAAAGATGCAGCAAAGTGAATATGGTATTGTAAACAAAGAAAAGCGTGACAAATATGTAATGGACTACCTGCCACTTGTTAAATATGTAGTGGGCAAGTTTATGATTTATCTCCCCGCACACCTTGATCAGGAAGATTTGATTGAGTCTGGAATCCTGGGATTGATAGAGGCGGCGGAGAGATTCAAAGAGGATAAAGGTGTGAAATTCAAAACATATGCCTTTCACCGGATCAGGGGTTCTGTTTTGGATTATCTTCGTTTGCAGGATTGGGTGCCTCGTTCAGTAAGAGAAAAGGATAATTTAATCAAAGAAGCACATAATTCGCTCGAACAGAAACTTAATAGATCTCCTCAGCCCGAAGAGATTGCCGAAGCGTTGGGTATTAGTTGTAGTGAACTGGATAAGATGCTGGCAGATATTAATATGTGCTCCATGTTATACATTGAAGATATAAACATTGGCAGCGATGGTGGTTCGAGAATAAATGCAAATGAAATCATCAAAGATAATAAAGCCAGTGATCCATTAAGTGACTTGGAATTGCTGGAGGAAAAAGAGGTGCTGGAACGTGCTATTACAGAACTTCGTCCTAAGGAAAAGCTGGTTATTACCCTATACTATTATGAGGATATGCTTCTAAGGGAAATAGCAAGTGTAATGAATTTATCAGAATCGAGAGTATCACAACTACACCATAGAGCATTGATGTCAATCAGGGCAAAGGCTAATAAGCCGCTGTCTCAAGAAGTGAAATCTTAGCCCTTAAAAGACAAATAACGAATGAGCAAGCTTAGCCTGGTTTGAAAGATTAAACCAGACTGGATTACAAATAACGCCGGTTACAAGGCAAACTTGCAGGCTGGTTCTACCACCCGGACAAGTTTTAAATTGTTTGGGATAGTATATACTCTTATTTCAGGTTGTAGAACATTAAGAGATTTGGGAAACCGTCATGAGTGATAGTATTCGATCTATTCGTTATATTCCGCCAATACATCGCCTTAATCAGAAAGGAAAGACTGGAGATAAAAAAGGTGATAAGGAGGGTAAGAAGGATTTCTCACATCACCTGTCTTCTAAAGATGAGGATGTCAAAGGCAAGGGTAGTAACCTGGGAAATGAACAACATAAAGATTCCGGGCAACATAAATAAAGACAAAAACTCTTTACAATCAAGAAAAGAAGATGATCTGGATGGCACCTGTGGCACAATCCTGGATACAGAGGTATAGAAGTGCATTATTTGGCCATAACCAAAGATATGTTAGTGGAAGATACAGAGGTGGGATGTGATCTGTATCTGAGGAGTCACGTTAATGGATACCCCAGATATGTCTTATTTTGTCGTGGAGATGAGCAATTTGGGAGTGACAGGAAAGGAGTGTTATTAGAAAGAAATATAGATAAACTCTATATTCTTTCAAAGGATTATAATAATTTTTTCAAATATCAAGAGAGAAACCTGCCAAATATCCTTTCAAATAATAATCTAAGTTCCAGGGAAAAGTCACATGCAGTTTACCATGTTGCAAAAAGTTTAACCAAAGAAATCCTTCAGGATATCAGTACGGCTGGAGTTGATTTAGACAGGGTTAAAAACTGGGTTAAATACACCATTGGTTTCATCCTTAATGATGAAAATGCCTTTTCCAGTTTGCTGAGTATGACTTCGCACGATTATTATACGTATACACACTCAATAAACTTATCAGTATTCGGATTGCTCTTCGGTAAACATCTTAGTTTAGGTACGGATAGTTTGAATACTTTTGGGACAGGAATGTTATTGCATGATGTAGGTAAGGTTGAAGTCCCAATAGAAATCCTTAACAAACCGGGTAAATTAACAAAAGATGAGTTTGAGGTTATAAAGAGACATCCTGAAGCTGGTTACAAGCTCTTGAAGGATAAAGAGAATATAGAAGAAAAATCGTTAAAAGTGGTTATTCAACATCATGAAAATTTTGATGGTACCGGGTATCCTTATGGTATTGGTGGGGATGAAATTGATTTGTATGGAAGGCTTTCTCGAATAATTGACGTATACGATGCCATAACAACAAAGAGGAGTTATGCAGGTTCAAGGAATCCATTTGCTGCCTTACAGGAGATGAGGGAAGGTATGATTAGTTGTTTTGACATGGAATTATTTAAAGAATTTGTAAGCTTCCTGGGGCCTAGGAGTTCACAGATAATTAAAGATGATGGCGGTATAGTATGTTTAAAGACCTAACCCGAACGAGTCGCCCGTCCGAACGGCCCCGCCGGGCGGGGAATTATAATATTGAGGAATTGAGGAATTGAAGAATTGAGGAATTCTTGAATTCCTCAATCGTAAATTGAAATTTTTGCCAAAAATGGTCAAGAAAATTTTATAAAGGTATTAATGGAATCATAAATAATTGGAGCAAAGTAATGCCTGCTTTTTTTCCTGTTACGTTGAGTAGTTTAAAAGCTGATACAATAATTGGTTGTGATATATACCTGCTTGTTTCTGATAACGGCAGGAGTAACCATGTGTTGTATTGTAAAGGTGATACTGCGTTTGAGAATGAGAAAAGAGAATTACTGGTAAGAAAGAATATCAATAGGCTTTTTGTCAGCAATGAAGATCAAAAGAAATATTCTGAATACCTGGAGGCAAATTTACAACATATTCTATCTGATGAGAAAATCCAACCTGAAGAAAAAGCTAAAATTGTTTATAGTACAGCCACAACCATGCTTCATGATGTATTCCAGGAGCCAGTGCACAAGAATATTGTAAGGTCTCAGACGTTTGCTTACAACATGATTGACTATATTCTCAGAGATGGCAGGGCTGCATATAACCTGCTCAAGATAACATCACACGATTACTATACGTATACGCATTCGGTAAATGTTGCAACTATAGGGTCCTTGTTTGCAAGAAACATTGGTTTAAATGAGAAAGATATGAAATCTTTCTGTACAGGTATGCTGCTTCATGATCTTGGTAAGACCCGAATCAGTCCGAGCATTCTTAATAAAAAAGGGCAGTTAACTGAAGAAGAATTTGAAAAGATAAAAATGCATCCTGAAATGGGTGCAAACATATTGAGGGAGTCCGGAAGTGGTTTTAAGGATGAATATATAGTAATATTACAACATCATGAAAACTGTGATGGCAGTGGTTATCCATATGGACTTAAAAAAGAAGAGACACATTATATTGCCAGGTTAGTGCACATAATCGATATATATGACGCTTTAACTACAAGAAGGTCATATTCACCTCCTCAAAAACCATTCGATTCTTTAAAATTGATGAAGAATGAAATGTCCAATTTCGTTGACCAGGCAATGCTTAAGAGTTTCATAAAGTTTCTGGGGGGGCATAGAGGGTAGCCTGTGTTTTATATTTCAGATCTTGGCCTGCCCAAGCGAAGACTTGGTCTTGGCCGGGATGCGATCTCCGCCGATGCGCCCGCCTGTCGGACGGACAGGGACAGGTGCCCTGCGGTCTGGGCCATGGATAATAGAATGAGTTGTAAAGACGTGGAGCATGCCTGAACCGGCATTAGTCTCTAAGTCGAAATATTTTGACCATTTTTGGTAAAATATTTATTTATTGAGTTTTGCATAATATCTGATAAGCATCAAATAACAAATTCCAAATAGCAAACAAATACCAATAAACAAACACAAAATTCTTTACCCTGTTAAATTATTTAGGATGATGTCATTACAACAACTTTCAAAAGTCACCTTTTTTATAAAAGCCAATTAAAAAGCCAGGCTATATATTTAACAGGGCGGGCAAACTGGTTTTGGTCATTCGGACATTGTAATTTGAAATTTGTTTGGGATTTGTAATTTGAGATTTGTAATTTATTAATCTCCTGTTTGGTTCTGGCTCGTCCAGGTTGGGGTACGATAAATAAGGTCGCATTATAAAAGGAAAAAAATAACAACTGGTGGGAAAGAAATGGAACTATTTAACAACAACATTTTCCTGAAAGACATTCTCTTTATGTGTAGTCGTATTCTTGACCTAAACGTATATCATGTATACTCAATGTCTTATGCGATACCGGAGGAATAAAATAATTTATTGTGGTGTTAGGCACAAGGGTTGCGAACTATGTATCGTGAAACTAAGAGGAGTTTAAGGGGACAGGGATCTTTTTCATAGTAAAGGTTAATATGATGAGAAGATTGAAAAGTAAAAATCTGACCAGGTCATATCCAAGGCAGTCGTATGAGGACGACCCTGTGGGCAACTTCGAGATCCGCCATGGCGGGACTCGCTGTGGCGAGCATAATAAAATAGCATTGGCAGACTTAGTTGCAATATTTACTGAAGAGGCTTGTAAAATCTGTAAAAACAGGCAGATAGCAAGATTAATTGCTCTGAAATCGCTTCAAGAATATGTAAAGAGAAACACTGATAACATAAAGATAGTTTTGTAGAAAGGGGTGATCTAAATGTTAATAACACATCAAGAAGAATCTATAACACGGGATGGTAATGATTGGAAACCGGGTGAAGTCGAAATCACTAATATGCATTTTAATAACAAGGCGAGTCTGGAAACAATCGGCATAGCATTAACGTCTGTATTTAACCATAAAAAGCTTTTTAAGATAATAATTAGTTTAACAAATAAGATGTTGAGATCGAAGTATGCGTCTCTAATGCTCATTGACGGGGACAGCCTTCGTCTAAAGTATTCAAATCATCTTCCTGAAGAAATAATGATGAAAACCAGAGTTAAAGTGGGAGTGGGAATATCCGGATGGGTAGCCTTAAAAGGATTACCTCTACTCGTTAATGATATAGAAAGTGGTACAAGGTTTTTGAAGAGAAACAGTGAAAGATATTCAAGTAAATCTTTCATATCTATTCCCTTAATTGTCAGTGAAAAAATTATAGGTGTCATAAACGTTAATGATAAGAATAATGATGAATTGTTTAGTGAAAGTGATCTCAGTATCCTTAAGGTTATCGCAAAGTATTCTGCAATTGCTATCAGAAATGCCACCCTGATTGAGAAAACCAATAAGCTTACTATTGCCAGGCAACTTGACAGAGATTACTACGACAGTTCCAGTAAATATCTTCCGGTTACGTTTAAAAGTCTTAAATTAGGCCCTTTTAGCAAGAGCGAATTATATCTTGAAAATAACAAAGATGGCGATAAGAAATATGTATTGTATTGGAAGGGTGGCGACAGATTATTTATTAATGAAAAAAGGGAAGAATTCATAAGGAAGAATATTGATAGACTCTATGTTCCAAAAAATGGTAGAAAGCAATATTTGCGATTCATGGAAACAAACCTGGAAAGAGTTATAGCGGACGAGGAATCCAGTCCAAAGGAAAAGTATGATGTAGTCAAGGACGTTGCCATAAATATAATTAGTGACTTAAGCGCTACACCCGAAGAAGTATGCAATGTTGAAAGATCTAAGCAATGGATAAATAATATATTGGAACTCATTAGTAGTACCCGTAATAATTATGCTGATTTAATGAATGCAAAGAGCAACGATCAATATTTATACGGGCATTCCATAAATATAACAATGACCAGTCTGCTCTTTGCTTATCATATGGGTATGAATATAGAGGATCTGAGAGAGTTTGGCCTGGGTCTGCTTCTCCAGGATATTGGCATGGGAAATGTTGATCCTTCAATATTTAACAAACCCGATAAATTGAATAATGAAGAATTTACTATAATCAGAAAGCACGCTGAGATAGGATTCCACATGTTACAGGAAACCGGAAAGATATCTTCAGAGTCTTGCTTACTTGCCCTGCTCCATCATGAAAACTATAATGGTAGTGGTTATCCTTACGGCCTGAAGGGGAACGATATTAATTACTATGGCAGGATATCACGCATCGTTGATGTATATAACGC
>JACZYU010000250.1 GCA_022570935.1 Planctomycetota bacterium
GCGTGTCGCTATCCGCAGAGATTTTAACCAACCTGTTTGTATTAGCACTGTCTCTACCTCCAACAACAATCATCGCATCTACCTCTTCGCTCATACTTATTACTTCTTCCTGTCGTCTGGATGTAGAGCTGCAAATAGTATCAAACACCTTGTGATTTCCATATCTATGCTTAAGTTTCTCAACTGTTAATGTATAAGTACTCATATCCTGTGTCGTCTGGGCAACAACACAAATCTTCTCCATATCCGGTAAACCGGACACGTCCTCCGGTGAAGAAATTACATAACCATTGCCTTCAGTATATCCAAGTAGTCCTATCACTTCAGCATGTCCAACATCGCCTACTATAATAGTAGAGTATCCTTTCTTTGCATTTTCCCCAATAATTAATTGTACCCGTTTCACGCGAGGGCAGGTTGCATCGCAGATTTCAGCTCCAGATGCTTCAAGCTCCTGCCTTCTTTTGGGTGTAATACCATGTGCCCTTATGACTACCGTACTTTTGGTCAGATCAGTGTCTTCATTGAGAGCTCTTATCCCCTTTTTCTCCAGTTTCTCAAGTACTTGAGGGTTATGTATCAGCGGCCCTTCTGTGTAGACAGCGCCGTCATCTCTCTGCCTTTTATTTGCAGCATCGAGGACATTGTCCATGGCCTTGCGCACACCCATACAAAAGCCTGCCGTTTTCGCAACTATGACTCGCATTTTTATCCATTTCTATACTTACATAAGGCCGATCGATCCGGCCAATCCACATATACGCTAAAATATACTGTAAGTAATACTATCAACATACAATTTTCTTGTCAAAGAAATTCAGATTTGATAAGATTTACCACGAGAAATATTGTAATTCCCGTCTGTCGCCTGAGGACGACCCTGTGGGCAGCACACAGATCCGACTCTGTCGGTCATGCCAGAGGCAGATCCGCCGTGGCGGAGAGGCGGACCTTGGGTTGCTTACAGGGGCGACTTTAGCGGCCGGCTCATTCGGATTGGGTAAATTAAAGAATTGGAGCGAATATGAGAAAGGCTGCAATTTTTGATATTGATGGAATGCTGATTAAAGTATCTTCTGAAAGGCAATTTTTCAAATACCTGATAGCGGAAAAAATTGTTACCACAAAAGACATTTTGCGAGTTGTTAAAGTTTCATTATCTAGGATATTAAACTTAAACAACCTGCAAGTAAGAAAAAATAACTGGAGCATGGCAACATTTTAGAATCTTTTTCGTCTAAACCGATCATTTCAGATAAAAATATAAGGAGTACATAGAATGGAATTTTATGAAGTAATAACCAAAAGGAGAAGCATAAGGGCATATAAAAAAGATCCTGTGGAAGACAGCAAACTTAGTCGAATCCTGAATGCCGCACGGCTTGCACCAACCGCCGCAAACAGACAACCATTCTCTCTTATTGTAGTTAAAGATAAAGAAACCAAACTAAAACTAAAAGATGCCTATTCACAGGAATGGTTTTTTACAGCTCCTGTAATTATATGTGCGTGTGCATTGCCTGATAATGCCTGGAAAAGAAATGATGGGAAGGCATACGTTGATGTTGATGTAGCAATAGCAATGGATCATTTAATACTTGCTGCTTTTGCCGAAGGGCTTGGTACTTGCTGGATAGCCGCCTTTAAACCAGAAGTAGTAAGGGAAGTTTTAAGCATACCTGACAATATGGAACCCCTGTTCTTAACACCCCTGGGCTACCCGGAGACCATTCCTGAGCCAACTTTCCGAAAGCCACTTGAAGAAATGGTAAGAGAAATCACGTGAACTTACCACTATTGCCCATGCCTGACACCACGCTACACTTCCGTGGAAATATATTGTATTATCTGTCATTCCCGTGGTTTTGCCCACATGGCAAGCAAACAGGGAAATCTGGATTCTCCGCCCAGGCGGATCTGCCTCAGGCACGACCTGTGAAAAGTCCTCGGCGTTGTTTGTCCGGGGAAGCAGGGCTATACCTCCCTTTCGGGAGGATTCCAGAATAGTTATTAACAATTTTCTTAAGGTATAAAAGATGTCAACGATTGCAATCTCACGTTGTGATGATTATGGATTAGAAAAAGTCAGTGCCGCTACTAAAAGATGCCTGAGCCTGATGGGCAACATTGAAACCATTGTAAGACCAGGAATGAAGGTGCTGTTGAAACTGAACCTTCTTTCTGCCTCGTTGGGGCCGGAAAGGGCGGTTAATACACATCCTGCCGTTATCAGGGCGCTTGTTAACATATTTCAAGATGATTATGGGTGCGAGGTCTACATTGGAGACTCTTGCGGTAGCCTCAGGACAGGTTCAACAGATAAGGGTTTCAGGGTTACACAAATAGACAAGAT
>JACZYU010000088.1 GCA_022570935.1 Planctomycetota bacterium
AATTTGGGCGAACAACCTTAGAGCTCGAAGGCAAAAACATCACTGAAGAAGATGAAGAAATGAAAAAGTATGTTAAAGAGAAATCGCAGTTGCAGGAAGTAATTGAATTATATGAGAATGAGATAGCCGGCTTAAAGGAACAACGCAAACAGATAGAGAAGAATATTGAGATGGGAGAGTTGCCGGAGTGTGAGAAATATAGTAGCTTGACGAATGAAAAGAAACATATTATGGATACAATAAAGATGATAGCTTATAGAGTTGAGACAGCGATGGCATCAATGATCCAACCGAAACTATCACAGAGGAAGGCAACAAAAGTCTTGCTGCGACAGATATTTTCAACAGAAGTAGACCTTGAACCGGATACCAAAAATAATATATTGAACGTATCACTTCATAGTCTAAGCAATGAGAAATCAAATAAAACAGCTATAAATCTTTGCAAGCAACTCAATGAAACTGCAACAGTTTTTCCTGGTACAGAACTGCGGCTTTCTTACAAATTGGTATCAATGTAAAATCACCGAGGTCAGGATGTGTGATCTTACTCTCGTTCTCAAAACCCTTTATCTCATGGCAACCAAAACAACCATAATTCTTTACCAGCTTCCTGCCTCTTTCTGCAGACACAGGGTCGATTTCCCTTTTAACAGCCTTTACGTCTTCTTCCTCTTGCCCCTCCTCTTCATCCTCAAGAGCATCCCAATCTATAAACTCCGCGCTCATAAAGGCCACTAATTCCCCTATTTCTTTATCCGTAAATCTAAAATGCGGCATTTTTGTATCGGGATGATATTCCCTTGGATTTTTTATCCAACGAAATAACCAGTCCTTACTAATCTTGCTCGCTATCTTAGTATGATCGGGTGCATAAACATATTTTACAACTCCACCCCTGCCCTCTCTTGGGTGGCAGATAACACATCTGGAACTATTATAAAGAGCCATACCCCTCTGATACTTTTCTTCGTCCACATCAGGATCAGCAGCAATCATTGTCTCAAGTTCACTTCTGCTCAGACTCTCAAGGAAATCTGCAATGTTTTCTATTTCCTCATCTGAAAGCATGAAATTGGGCATCCTTGCCTTTTCATAAGTTTCATGGGGATCTTTCAGCCATGTCTTCAACCATTCGTAGCTAACCTTCTCTCCAACAAAAGTAAGAGGCGGCCCAATTTTTACAGTAGTAAATCCCTCCACATCATGACAACCTACACAACCTCTTTCAACGAGTAGCTTTTGCCCTATTGAAACGGTCTCGGCTCCCGGCAGACCATCAGTTCTTTCGTGACACTTGACACAACTCGCCTGAGCCAAATTCCCCCGAAGCATCGGATGCAACCAGTGTTCAACATCACCATGTGCCTTTTCAACAGATGTTGTTGCCCTTCCCTGCCCCTCATGACATACGGTACAACCATAATCCTTGAGAGAGTGATTCTTTAAGAATATGTAGCTTCCAGGATGCTTCTTAAAGGGTTGCTCTTTTGAAATGCTTTCTTTCCTGTCAATCCCCAGATGACAGCTTTTGCACCGATCTACCTCGTTCAGTGCCGGAATATGTATCTGATATTCCTGTAAACTCGGGCGCTTTCTTGTTAGCGCTGTCAATTTCTCCTGAAGCTTATTAATCGGAGCAACAAACGGCTCTAATTCATTCTCATATTTTACTATTTGTGTAGTTAACGAAATCTTTTTCTCCTGCATCTCTGCCAACCTGGCCTTTACTTTCTCAACAATCGAAAGCACCTCACTCGCTTCTTCCTCAAGCTTATCTAATACTGCCTTACGCTCTTCCGTATGGTCTTTAGTATAAAGATATTCTTTTTCTAGTACCCTGTTTCTGATGTCTGATAACTGCAGTTGTAAGGGAGCAAGTTCTTTGTTCCTGACTTTACGTATAGCCTCCTCTAATTTATTGAACTCATTTTGATTACCTGACATCCTGAACTCTTTTTCTGCTTTCTTCAGCTTATCATTCACTGCCTGATATTCATTTTGAACCTCAGAACTCTCAAACTTCTTCTTTGCTTCTTCTATATCATCATTGACGTTATCTACCAGTAGTGAATAAAACTTTCGCTGGTAATCCTTCCACATTCTTTTACCCACAACTTCATTCCATATCGCCCATGCCTGATAAGACTATGTAAATCTAGAGTTTATACTACTGTTACAGTGTTATGATTTCATTGTGGAAGAGTGGAATGTCATGGGAGAGAAAGGAAGTGTATACTGAAAAACATGAACACTGTTGGCTGGCGAAGATGGCAGTTGATATAACTGACATCTTAAAATTGAGTTATAATCGCAGACATTACGGAAGAGGACAAAATGTATGGTGTAGGATTGCACATTCGTGCCGGCAAGGAGATCTCTCAGCTTGAGATGATTTCGCTTTTTAGCAAAATTACCAGGCCCGCCTATTAACGTGGCAAGCTCTTATCTACCTGGATGAGTTGTTTCTTCATGAAATGGTTAAAACAATGTATTGTTTTATATATTAAACCATGGAGTTACCCATATATACTTTAAATGAAATACTAATTTCAAAACCATCTTGATCGGTAATCCCAACATAGACACGAACAAAAATGCCACTATCGAATATCTTATTATCCCTAATTTCTCAAGCATCTGACTATTCTTCGTTTTCATAAGAATATATGGCACCGTCATGCCCAGGAAGAAATAAATACTTATAATACCTCCACCAATGATAGAACCCAACAAGGATTTTGAATCTATAGCCCTTATATTTAAAAAGATTTGCATTGCAATTGTATTTGGAAGGTTTGGGCTTTAGGTCTATAGGTAGAGTACTGAAAGTAAGTAATGTAAGCATACTAAATTGGATTAGGCAATTTGGCGAACAAGTCAAGAGTTTACAAAGCGATGAACCTGTAAGCATTACAGAGATAGACGAAATGCATACTTATATTGGAACAAAAAAAACTATAAATGGATATGGATTGCTGTTAATAGATATGAAAAGAGATTCATCGACTTCGTTATTGGTGACCGAAGCGCTACCACAGGTAAGCGACTTTGGCTTAATATCAAAGAACAATCTTACGGTAAAATAGCAACTGACCATTGGAAGCCTTATGAGGATTTTGTGCCGGAATCACAGCATATCCAATCAAAATCTCACACTTTTACAGTTGAAGGATACAATAGTTTGTTTAGGCATTTTCTTGCAAGGTTAAGAAGGAAAACTAAATGTTACTCGAAAATGCTATATATGCTCGAACTGTCTATCCTTTTGCTTATGCATTACAGAAACAATACATTGGCTATACTTAATTAGCAATGCCTAATTTATTATACATTAATTGCATATCGTCATCGATTATACACTGACCATTGTTTTGCCAAGAAGCACAGGATGTACATGGCGAAATTTTAAATTTACTGAGAATAAACAATTCGGTCTCATGACCGCTGGCCCTGGCACCACGTAAAAACTCTTTTAAAAGCAATTCTGTGTTTCCATCCCTCCTGGGACTGCCAGATATTCCCAATACCTTACCAATTCTTGTCATTTACAATTCCTGCTCGGGTTTTATGAACTGGTTTAATATACCATCAAGATTTAGCTAAGAATGGTTTGATAAACTTTTCTATTCGGTTTTTACCTGAACCATATCTTCCCACATTGCGCGGGTTTCTTTAGAAATCAATGGATTACCGATAGCGCCTCTTGCTAGCTTTTACCTCAATCTTACTTTATACAGATTAACCTGCCTTAACTTCAATCTGTCTCTTTTTATATGCTTCTCTTTTGGGAAGTACGATCCTCAATACACCTTCTGCCATCACAGAAGAAATCTTATCTGTATCAATAGTATCGTTCAGGACAAAGTGCCTGTGAAAATGCCCTTCATCATACTCTCGATAAAGTACATCATCATCACGATCCTCTCCATGTACTACATGACCAGTAACAACAATTTCATTCTCCCGCAATTTCATGTCCACATCATCTTTGCTAACGCCGGGCATATCCATCTCTACAATCACTTCGTTTTCATACTCAAAAATATCGGCAGCACTCACATACCATTCGTCCGTATGTGAAATCAGATGAGGCTCTGCCTTGTGAGTGGTAATATCTAGTTTCTTTTTTTCAACATGCTTCTGCTGTTTCTTTGGCATTGTTATATATCCCTATAATAAATTTTTAATTTAATTAAACATTATTATCCTTCCTTCACAGAAATTTGCTTTGTTTCAGCAATCTTTTTTTTGTGAAGTGTGATGGTGAGAATACCGTTAGACAAGACAGATTCAGCTTTAGAAGTGTCCACATCTCTGGGCAAAGCAATAGTACGGTTAAAGAAGCCATCACTCCGCTCCACATGAAAAGAAACAACACCCTCAGAACCTTCACTAGCCTCTATTTTTCTCACTCCCTGAATAGTTACTGTTCTTTCTGCAATCGTCACATTAAGATCCTTTACTTTTATTCCCGGCAACTCAGCCCTGATAAGAAAATTCTTATTCTTAACAGAAATATTAATCGGAGGAAATTTGCCACCTACGAGCAGCCGATTAGCCTCATCAGTAAAGGTATTTATCCAATCAAAATCTTCTAAGATGTTCATTAACGACATTATACAACCTCCATTCTTTAACATTAAACAAGATAAATTTTTCTATTCGGTCTTTACCTGAACAGAACCTTCCCACAGACCGTGTAGGTTGCAACGGCTTATCGCCCTTAATGTAGAATCGAGTCCCTTATGGCCTAATTGTATAGGAATTGTCACCTCTGGCTTTGTCATTACCGGCGCAAAATCAAATCTACCCAGATATACATCGCCTATATAAAATTCAATCCATTGTATAAAATGTTCATTTTCATTCGGATGTTCTATTTCTCCAACCGTAATCTTTACATCGTAAAACTCACCGGCTTTTAAAACCGGAGGTACCGTAATAACGGGCACATGTTTCTTCGCTACCGGTGAATCCGGCTCTACATCTTCAGGCTTATTTAACTTACAAAACAGTGATTTTTCACTAGACATTCCTTATTCTCCAAAAAAGATTATAACTTCTTAAAATATATATAAAGATAAATTAACCTCAATTATTCACAGACTTGCTTACAAGTTAGATTCCTCGGCTCCGTTCGCCCGTCCGCCTGGGCGGAGAATGACGCTGCACTAAACGAAGTCGAAGTGTGATAAACATTGAAATTACTATACATTGAATTAATTGTAATAATGAAGATAACGCATGCACCATGATAATGTACATGCGTTATCAAATATAAATCAACCTCCAGCTTGCTTCATAAAGTCCGGCCAGTCCGGCCATGCGTATCGAGAAACCTTATGGCAGGCAAAACATGCCTTTTGCAGCATCTCATCTAAACTTTTATAGGTTTCCACGATATCCTTCTTTCCGGCAGTTTCAGCAATATTATTAGCGGAGTCAATAGTAATTTTCAGGTATTTTTCAAATTCAGCCTTCATTTCCGCGGTAGCTTTTGCATCACCACCGGTTTCTTGATGCCACTCCCCGGCACTTCCATCTGCTGAAAAGAACATCTCCATAACGATTTTACTGTTTTCAGCAACTGCATAGGCCTCTCTGGCAACTGCATTGAAATCACCAACCATTATCGCATTCAGTATCTTGGAAGTATGGGTACTGATTAATCGCATCACAGCGCGTGTAGGTGAGGATTTACTAATATGAATATCCTTTGCTGCTTCCACCACCTTCTCATCTCCAAACACCTTACTACCGTTCCAACCGTAAGTTATAACTCCGGTGGTTACAACAAACGCACAAAAAACGGCTATAAATACTTGACTGATTCTTCTCATTCGGAATTTCTCCTTTCTAGAAAAATATATAAAGAATTTTTATTATATACATCTAATTTAGACCTGACTTTGATTATACCATACATAGCTCCTTTCAGATTGTGTTTACAACATAATTTAAACATCAATTATTCATTTTCATGAACAACAGAATTCAATAACACATCAGTTATTGAAAAACTTTTTACCCATAATTCGCCATCAACCATTGAATTGCAGAAATGAAATAAGAATATCAAAATTATTAATGAAGCTTAAAACGTGCCATCTGTCTGTTATAGAGCAAATCAAAAGACCAATCCCATAATGCATGTGTTAGCTTCTCAATAATCAGTAAATGCCTTAAATAAGTGAGCTTCCAGCTAAACCAGGCAGAGAAACCTTTTAATTCAAATTTACCAACTAAATTTGCTACACCTTTCCTTTCACCAAGGGACACAGTTGACCCCAGAAACACATATTTGAAATGATGAAGCTTTTCTCCACTAAAGTGCTTTACAATATTCATGGCGACAGCCTTTGATTCTTGTACTGCAACCTGTGCCGTTTGCATTAGTGGACTCTCTCTCTCTTTCTCTTTCGGCATAAAACAGGCATTATCTCCTAATGCAAATACTTCAGGTTTGTCTGTCGTCTGTAAAAAAGAATTTACTTTTACTCGACCATCTGAATTTTTGCTCAGAGGTAAACTTGCTACTAAATTATTGGCTTTCACTCCCGCAGCCCATAGAACGTTATGTGTAGGAATAGAAATCTTTCCATTTAATTCAATATTACAATCTGTTATTTTCGTAACTCTAGTAGATGTCATAATTTCTATTTTCATTCCTTGAAGATGTTTCATGGCATATTTTACCAGGTATGGATCCATATTCGGCAATATTTGATCCTTAGCTTCGACCAATATGATTCGACAGTCACGGTCGAAATTTACGAACTCAAAATCTTTTGCTAAAACGTTTTTACATAGATCATATAGCTCTACTATATATTCTGTTCCGGTAGCGCCGGCGCCTATAACAATAAATGTTAGAAGCTCTTTTTTTAGTTGCAGGTTATTTGTATGGTTTGCGAGTTCGAAGCATTCAAGTATTCTTGCCTTAATGTCTTCTGAACTTTTTATACTACTCAAAGTATATGAATACTTATCAGCACCTGTAATACCAAAAAAGTCAGGTTGACTTCCCATTGCCAGTACCAGGTAGTTGTATTGAAATGCCTGTCTTCTTTCTGAAACAAAGTCTGGTGTATTAATATATGTATAGAGATCGTATTTTGGTGAGTTGTCACATTTACTACAGTTTGTACATATCTCAACAGTCTGGTTTTTCAGATCTACTTTATTTATCTCGCCTTGGTGAAATTCAACGTTTTCTTTATTAAACAGCATACGCAATGGCCTTTTGATGTGATCTGAATGAATAGAAGCAGTTGCTACTTCATGTAAAAGTGGAGTAAAAAAATGATAAGTATTCCGATCTATTATGGTGATTTTAATATTTGGAATTTTTCTGGTAAGTTTCAGAAGATATTTTGCAGTACAGATACCCCCAAAACCAGCACCTAATATTAGAATATTCAATTGTTTTTGCCTCTCTTCCATCACAATACCCTTCCTTAGAACTTAATACAAGAGTTTTTCTATAGAAAAAGCATTAAGGGTTTTATCGTCCTATACATTGTTAAACCCTCCCTTCATGGTTATGCTTTTATAGTACAATAATTGTATTCTGCCTCTTTATATTTAAACAAATTATTCTGTCGAATAAGTTCCCACATATAATTATTTCTCATAAACTCAGTGTCGTCAATTTCAATGTATTCTGCAGTAAATCCATCTCATTTCCCTTGACTCCAAAGCAAGTCTTTGTTTTATTAGCACAATCGAAATAATTAAAACCATTTGCACTTAACAATCTGCGGAAGTTTGATTGCAATTCCGTTGCGCTCTATTGTAACCGCTTAGCCGTAGCATCAGCCGACGCCGTACCATTCATTAACAGCGGCGTAAAGTTCGTGCGGCTTTTGGTGCAGGTGATTCTGGTAGTTAGCTTTTAAAAAGGAGAAACAAATGGAAAAAGAAATTATTGAGAAGATTAAAATTGTAAGAATTGGCGTTATCTTATCACTTCTTACATTATTGTTTGGCTTTGTCTTAGGAGGCCTTTTTGGGGCTATCGAAGGCAAAATCAAAGGCCATTTGAAGGCGGAAGCACAGGCTGTTTCTGAGACCGTGTACAAAGGTGATTCTGTAAAAATGAAAAAGATCACAGATAAATCATGGGTTTACCTTAAACGTGCTCACTTTCACGCAACTGGACTGGGGGCAATTTCATTAGCTGTAATTTTGCTTCTCATGTTTATGCAAGCCACATGGATTCTCAAAGAAATCACCGCAATATTTTTAGGATTGGGTTCTCTTGGATATTCCCTTTTCTGGATGTTTGCTGCTTTAAAGGCACCGGGACTTGGTAGTACCGGAGCAGCAAAAGAGGCGTTGTCATTCCTGGCAATTCCATCTACAGGTATGTGTATCATTGGATTAATCTCTGTCCTGGTAATTGTCCTCAAAACAGTATGTTGCACACGAAATAGCTCATGCACAAGCTGACAAACGGATGAACCGGATTTTTAACCCGCTGCGCTCCGTTGGCCTCCGGTTATGCGGAGCGTTAGCTGAAGTGAGAGGGAGGAAATTAATATTGCATCATATAGGACATTGTGCTATAGTGTAAAACATAATGGAATGAGAAATTAAATGAGATATCTGGCAAATAAGACATTCCAAAAGGATTTGAAGGATTATGATTAGACAAAAGAGTAATTCAAAAGTTTTGAAAATGGTAGAAGAAGAGCTTCTTGCAACGAATAAAATAAAAGACAATTCTAAGCTTCTTAAAAAGTTTTATGAATTAAAATACCCCCAACCACATCATTATCAAGCTAAAGACATTGTCAGGGTTAGACGGAAATTAAAGATTAGCCAATCAGTTTTTGCACATTTATTAAATGCTAATGTAAGTACAGTCCAGAAATGGGAAAGAGGGGCAAGAGAACCAAGCGGTACAGTTGATCGTCTGTTACAGATTTTAGAAAGAAAAGGTTTAAATGTTCTTCAAGTAGACTGATTTTACCCTCGGCATATAGCAAAGTAACATTCATAAATAATACAAGTTAAGTCGCTATCGCGACGAAAATTTCTTTCTTCTAAATTATTTTAATTATTCTATACTTCTAACTTATGGAATATGTCAGTGGCATCAAAATAAGAGACATCTTTTTAGACAATGGTAATTGGTGGAAATTCTTTCTCAAAAACCACCACCTGATCAGGCTTAGTATTATTACCAATATCTTAAAACTACTCGTATGCAGAACAACATTTTTAG
>JACZYU010000089.1 GCA_022570935.1 Planctomycetota bacterium
AGCAATAACCTTATTGATAATAACAATGAAGCCCTTATGCTCCTCGTCCATTACTGATACACCTACGCTGTATTTATTTGACCATTCAATCATTATATTGTATTAATAAATTCAAGGTTATCCATTACGTTAGTTACACGAATCCGGAAGTCTATATACATAGCGCGGCGTAGCCGCAACCAAATTAAAAAAATTAAGGAATTCAGGAATTTGAGGAATACCTCCCTGCCTGTCGGCAGACAGGAATCCCTAAATTCTTAAATTCATGAAACTTATGTTTTTCCAAAACCTGTGTTTCTATAAAAAACTTCTAAAAAAGAAGTTTTTACAGAGTAATAGTATATATTCTTTCTGTAGTTGTGCCGGAACAATTAACTAACGAACCTCAATTTCAAGAAGGTTAATCCCTGATAGATCTGAATCGTTTTCAACCGGTAAAGTGCCATCGTACTCACATTCAAGAACAGCATCTCCATTATTATATATTTTAGCTGGTACGTTGTTAATTCTCCTTTGAAGAATGAATTTATAGTGAAACTTTTTACGGTTACCGTGATTCCTTGTGATGACAGACACAATCCTGTTTTTGCCCCGTATTAGTTTGCCATTTAGATTACAAAACCCCTCATATTTCATTTTCTCTGCCTTTTTGGTTTCCAGAAAAACCAATGCCACTTCATCCCCGTTTGTCAGATCCGTAAGCTCAAGCCACAATCCCTCCATCCCATCTTCAACTACAATCTTAATTGGTGTACTATCAGTAATCCGCTTTGTATCGTTCCAAGCATTCTGGTTGCTTAGAAAATAATCTACAATCTTACCTATAGCAAAACTTGTTTTATTTACTGATAAAATAATTATAAATATTATAAATAAATAATTAATATATCTCATATTTCGGTCTCTTTAAGGGAATTCCGATGAAAGGTAGTGGCGTACGGCAGAGCTAAGCTCAGCTTTGCCGTTCGCTCCTACTTTGCCTCATTTATCAATTTTTGAAATTTCTTTCGAAAATCTGGATTCTCATTTATCTGTGTTGCTATCATTGTATAATCCTCCACACTTAAGCCGTGGTCTTGTACAATCTCCATCGTTTCCTTGTAATTGGCTTTGCTGCCGGCTTTATTCATGTATGATTGGACTTCAATAAATGCCCTTGCAAAAGTCATTAATTTCAGATCACTTATCTCTGATTTCGTACTTTGCTGAAAAGGTATTACGATATTATCCTGATATGTCTGCCTTCCGGCATAGTATTCTTTCGAATCTAATGAGGAAATATCAGGAGATGTTAAGGGTTCTGGTGAAGTAACCAATTTTAATATCACAATAATTGAAACAACAAACATCATAAAAATAAGTATGAATGTTTTCATAGTATCATTTCCATACAAAAAACAGTTCCATTTTTTCAGACACTGTCTCGATCAATCCATTTCACAGCTTCAGGAGCTTTGTATGCCTCGAACTTCTCCAGCAATATTTCCGGACATTCCTCTACAAGCAAGATGGAGCGATGAATCTTTTTTATGAAGTGTTCCGAAGCAGCATGATCAAGAAAGTCGATCAGTTTATCGTAATAGTGGTACACGTTCAGCAGGCCACATGGCTTCTGGTGCATTCCCAATTGTGACCATGTTATGATTTCAAGTATCTCCTCAAACGTACCGAATCCTCCCGGCAAAGCGATAAAACCATCAGATAGTTCAGCCATCAATAATTTACGTTCATGCATAGAAACGACTTCCCGTAATTCTGTGAGACCTGTGTGAGCAACTTCTTTTACAAAGAGATCTTTCGGGATTATGCCGATTACATTTCCACCCTCTTCCAGGACAGCGTCAGCAATCTCACCCATTATGCCTACGCTCGCTCCACCATAAACCAGGTCGATATTTTTACTCACTATGGTTCGTGCCAATTGTCTGGCGGCTAGTATATAATCAGGTCTGGCGCCAGAGCTTGATCCACAATACACACACAATCTTTTCATTCTGAAGTACGGAGTGACGAAGAAGCTTAAATTTAAAAATTCCTGGATATTAAATATAGATTCTGAAACCTGCTCGACTCTCAGTCCCCGCCAGAATGCTCGTCGGGCTGGCGAACGGCTTGGCCGGACGGGCGTCATTCCCGCCAGAAAGATTTGTCGGGCTGGCAGGCAGGCAAGTGCATAAAGACATTTTGGAAATTAAACTTCCCGAAACAGATACTAATTATATATTAATCAGCTTAATTTTCATCTGGAAAATGTATGTTTATTAAGAAAAATTTAGAAACCTGAGTTTTGGTAAGATTGGAAAAAAGTGTAGCTGGAAAAATGGTTGGAATTTCATAGTAATTTGTTTTAGAATGACAAAATATTTTAAAAAATATTTCTTGCTAAATATACTAAACCTTAAAATTAACAGGAGATTCTATGGGTAGCACAATCCCACTAACTAAAAATAAAAAACTTCTGGCCTGGGTTGATGAAGTGGCAAAAATGTGTCAACCTGACCAGGTTGTCTGGTGTGATGGCAGCCAGGAAGAGTATGATGAAATGGCAGATATGCTGGTCAAAAGCGGCACGTATGTAAGATTAAATGAAAAAAAAAGGCCAAATAGTTATTTGGCAATATCAGATCCTGCAGATGTTGCCCGTGTAGAAGACAGAACTTTTGTCTGCACAAGATGCAAGGAAGATGCCGGCCCCAACAACAATTGGTGTGACCCGGATGAGATGAAGGCCGAGATGACCGGGCTTTATACCGGTTCTATGAAGGGGCGCATCATGTATGTTGTTCCTTTCAGTATGGGGCCGTTAGGTTCAAATATTGCTCACATAGGTATAGAATTAACAGATTCTCCTTATGTTGTAAATAATTTAAAAATTATGACTCGTATGGGAAACGCTGTTTTAGATGTTTTGGGTGAAGATGGTGATTTTATTCTCTGTCTTCATTCAGTGGGTATGCCCTTGGAAGAAGGACAACAGGACGTTCCCTGGCCCTGTAACGCAGATAATAAATATATTACCCATTTCCCTGAAGAAAGGACTATTTGGTCTTACGGATCTGGTTACGGAGGAAACGCTTTATTGGGGAAAAAGTGTTTTGCCCTGCGTATTGCTTCTTCGATGGCAAGGGAAGAAGGATGGCTCGCCGAACATATGCTTATTCTGGGCATTACGCCTCCTAATGGGGAAAAAAAATATGTTACGGCAG
Organism: Planctomycetota bacterium; assembly: GCA_022570935.1. Lineage (GTDB taxonomy): Bacteria > Planctomycetota > Brocadiia > Brocadiales > Scalinduaceae > Scalindua. The sequence continues at coordinate 3,207 of JACZYU010000089.1, forward strand.
CATTTCCCAGTGCATGCGGTAAAACCAATCTGGCGATGCTGGTCCCGACCATTCCCGGATGGAAGGTAGAGTGTATAGGTGATGATATTGCCTGGATGAAGTTTGGTGATGATGGCCGTCTATATGCAATTAACCCGGAAGCAGGTTTCTTTGGTGTAGCGCCTGGAACCTCCATGAAAACTAATCCAAATTGTATGATTGCCATGGAGAAAAACTGCATTTTTACAAATGTGGCCCGTACAGAAGATGGCGATGTCTGGTGGGAGGAAATGACAGATGAACCGCCTGCTAAATTAATAGACTGGAAAGGTAATGAATGGACACCTGATAAAGGTACTCCTGCAGCTCACCCGAATGCACGTTTTACGGCACCTGCCAGTCAATGTCCGGTAATAGATCCCGCATGGGAAGATCCAAAGGGAGTTCCTATATCGGCATTCCTGTTTGGCGGACGCCGCGAAAGCGTTGTACCTCTGATTCATCAAGCATTCAACTGGCAGCATGGAACCTTCCTGGGATCTATTGTCTCCTCAGAGAAAACGGCCGCCGCTGCCGGTAAAGTTGGTGAATTACGTTACGATCCATTTGCAATGCTGCCTTTCTGCGGCTACCATATGGGAGATTACTTTAAACATTGGCTCGACATTGGTGAAAAAGCAGACGCTGACAAATTGCCTAAAATCTTCTACGTTAACTGGTTCCGTAAGAACAATAACGGTAAGTTTCTCTGGCCGGGCTATGGTGAAAACAGCCGTGTCTTAAAATGGGTAATTGAGAGAGTCTGTGGTGAAGGAAAGGCTGAAAAAACACCCATTGGCTGGGTTCCAACCAAAGATGCCCTGAATCTTGATGGTCTGGATGTTTCTACTGAGGATTTAGAAGAACTCTTAAAAGTTGATCCAGAAGAGTGGAAGGAACAAATACCGTTAATAAGGAAACACCTTGCAAAATTTGGTGACAGACTGCCCTCAGGGCTGAAATATGAGGTAGATGCCCTGGAAAAACGTTTGGAAGATTCTTAGCCACAAACAATAACATGACTGAGTAGCAGCATGTAGATATTACCAGTTAAATCTTCTTTCCAACCTGTCTCCTCGCCTGAATAATATATTCGGGTAGGGATTAATCCGGGTGGGCATCCTTCCATTTATACACTTAGATGCGGTAATGGAAACCTTAAGGTTTCCCCGCCTACCCCTGCCCGTCCGGTAGGCGGGGGCAGGCAGGCGCTACGTCTTAATTCAATGACATTGCTGTCGGCAGACAGGAATCCTTCAATCGTAAATCCCTGGCCCAGACCGCAGTGCGAGTCGCACCAGGGCAGGCTCAAATCGTAATTCGTACATCACAATATCCTGCATTCAGTTTTTTCATAATCAATAGTAACATACCGAACACCTTCCTTTTTTATATAAAATTCAATAAACGAAATGTGAAAGAGATAGACAATACTTTTGTGAGGTATTGATACGGTTGGAGTTGGCTATACTTCTTTTCCTTGATTCATAATGAGGCACTCCTTGTGTAAAGACATGATATCTGGTTCATAACAGGACACAGTTAAAGTAAACGTTGAGGATCATTAGAAGTTTATTGTTGCCTTAAGTAATTGCCTTAGAAATACATACAACGATAAGCCGTAAATGGCATTATAGTTGCGCTACTTATAGAAAATTGCCTCATTTTTCTCATTATGCAGGGTAATATTGATAATGATTAAAGGGGCTAGACTAGAACAGCACTTTTCTTTCAGCCATAGTTGTTTTGACAGTTTGACAGGGGAGAACGAATGAGCCAGAGAACATATAAAAGACGGCAATACATTGTAGATAAAAGTTTTCAATACGGACTAATTCGTAAATTTGCAATCGTAGCCGCTTTTATTGTTATAGGTTCACTCTTTTCTCTGGTACTGGTTTATTATAAATATGGAGATGTGCAGGTAGCTATTGTTCAGCCTGTCCCTTTTGATTCAACAGATAATTTCGGAAATAATGAGACAATAAGGGCCTATACTCTTTTAGATATTTTATGGCCGGTTCTATCAATTTGTCTTTTTGGTTCGATAACATTTACCTTTATTTACAGCTTACTTATTTCTCATAGAATGGCAGGGCCTGTTTACCGGATGCGAATGGTTTTAGGAGAGATGGCGCAAGGAGATTTGAGTCGTCCGGTAAGTCGCCTGAGAAGGAAAGATGAATTCAAGCACTTATTCACAGACATCAATAATGTGAAGGAGTATTGGAGGTTACAGATTGAAGAGCTCCAGTGTATTTGCCGGGAATTTGGTGAAGATGGAAATCAGGAAAAACATTTGAAACGATTAAATGAGATTATTTCTTCGTTTAAGACAAAAGAGAATAATTCAGGCAATAAAAATTAGAAAACGTACCATGTCTTGATTTGGGGGCTTAAGAAATGCATTTAAAAAAACGGTTAATTCTCATTGTCTTTATGGCTATGATTTTCTTTTCTTTGTTTATAAATTATACATACTCACAACTATCACCCATGAAACGCAGGGAGTTGATGATTGCGTATATGAATGGATACTATCAGGCCTTGCAATTGGATATTGAGGAGATAAAAGAGTTACAGAATGACAAAAATATTTTAAAAAAAGAGGTAAAAGCTGCAGGAGGAAAATATGCAAATTTAATTGATATAATGAATTCCTCTAAATCTAGTGACGATAAAGGATACAGAGAAAACAAAGAACGTGAAGTGCCTGGTGAAGAAAACCCAAAATATTAACAGGTAGTTAGGCATGCTTTTTTGCTGAATTCATTATTTCTGACTAATGCCCACTTGTCGCCTGCCTGCCGGTAGGCAGGGACGGACAGGGCAGACAGGGACACCGTGTTGGTAGTTTGGTGCTTTAAGCGTCTAATTATATAAGTGACCTGTTTCATATTTGTGCATAGAATCCTTATAATTTGAGTAATAGAGATGAAAGTTTTTATTCATTAAAGAAGATCGGTTATGAATCTTGCCATCTTTCGATAAATTGTCAGATAGTATAAGCTTAAGTTCATCAAGGTTTTCGTTATCCGGATCGTTAGCCTCCAGAAGCTCAATACGTTTTTTAATAGACTTAAAAAGTTTTATGTATTCTTCCTGATCTATATCCATTTTTAGCGTCCATGTCTATTTAAGGGTGATAATTTTAAAAGTAATGTGTATTTTACATCGTCTTATCAAGTTCCTCTATTACCATATTATCGGTGCTCTAAACGTATTCTTTAGGAAAATCCTGTTTTGTTACTGGTGTGAAGATTGGAATTGATAACACGAATTTTACAGTTAAATACAGATAAAGGAATTTAAGGATTGAGGGATTTAGGAATTAAAGGATGACAAATCACTACTGACTATTGAAGATTGTTGAGAAGGTGGTTGAAAGACTTAATCCATTATGCAATAGTTTTCAATTCTGAAACACCTACCACTTCTCCTAACTCCTTGTCTGACAATATGGGTGATACTGGAATCGAACCAGAGTGGAAAAAAGGGGTCAAGTCTGCTGATGGCTTAACTTAACAATCCCTTACAAACGTTTTATACGTTTAAAATATTATTTGTTACTACCCATCCTTTTCTTAAGATGAGATGATATGAAATTGCTTTTCAGGAATTTTGTTAGGGTAGTAGAATTGTCAATAAAACACAAGTGTCTTTTTGAATATTATACCCTGAATTTATCTGCTTTAGTGAAAGAGTGGAGGAAGAATATTGCACAATTTAATAGTTAAGTCAATAGCAGACTTGACCCCTTTCCTTTCTTTTAATGGCTTTGGGATTCTGCTTGTAGGCTCTACGCAATGGCTTTTGAGGTGTAAATCCCCATCGCTTCAAGTATTCGCCTACTGTTCTCACTGGCATTTCAACTGAATAGAAATGCTTGATCAACTGCTGAACTGCTTTGCGAGTCCACAATGCAAATGGAAATTTCAACTGATCAGGACATTTTTCATAAATAGTTTTCTGTATTTGTCTTTCCATCTCTACTGTCAAAGTTCGGCAACTACCCTTGTGTCTACCTCTTTTCTTAATTTGGATTGCTTTGGTACCTTTTAGTTGATAAGCTTTATACCACCTGACAATTGTTGATTTATGAACACAAGTAATATCTGATACCTCATTGTAGGTTTTTCCTGACTTCTTAAGACGAATTGCTTGATTACGTATTTGCTGCTGTGCTTCTGTCGGAAGTTTTCGTGCATCGATTTTTTTCATGCAATAATTATAACATATTTGGCAAATTTATTCATGTATTTAATTGCCGGGTTAATAATATCGATCCATTACACCTGTCTGACCGGGAGAGAGTATTTTACTTACGAAAGGACGTTCATCACCTTTGCCGGTTGTTAGAAATATTTTTTGCTAAACTTTTCTTTAATACTGCCGAAGATAATAATATTAGCACTTTTTATATTTTTTTAATTTAGTTATGGGGAGGCACAAAAATGGCAATAGCATAGAAAGATGAATTTAAGTGTATGTTAATTTCTCGTAAGTATTGAACTTTTTTTTAAGGAGATCGTAATGCATATTTCATCGGCTGCAAGTTCAGTTGTTCCACACTCAGTTCCTAACCAAAGTAAGGTAGAGGGGGCTAAACCAGACAAGCACGACAACAATGCCGCCGCAACAACACAAACTGACAGCACTGCATCAGTAACAAGTACATTGGGTAATCAAATCAACGTGACTGCCTAGCAATAGCATAAACTCCGGCTGGCAAACCTTATATGGACAGTCATATAGCTATTGGTTTGCCAGCCGATTACATGAGTGTTGAGTCTATACGAGGTATTTAATACGTTCCTTTATCCATCCATAAGTAAATGAATACGAAGAAACTCATGATGCAATAAAGAAACGATCACCCACCCCACCGCTACCAATCTTTATTGTCAAGTGCCGAAGACATCTGGGACATTTCCCCTCATACTGTTTTCCTGAGTAATTATAGATTCTGCCATACACATTGCAACAAGAGAAATAAATCCCTAAGAACTTCTTCTTTCGCGAATTAACGGCTACTGGAGGTTCATTATCTAAAATATCCATATTTCCTCATATTAATCAGCTTTCTTTAACCTGGATTATTCATAGACTTCCAAAAAACACCTTGCAAAATATCCATAAAGCGTTATATTGTGGCTATTTACAACTATTTTATGGAGGCTGTCCGTTGAGAATATACTCGATAATGTACTAACAAAACCGCATGTGAAAAACAAGCAACTTGACAATTACTTGACAATTTTCAATTCTGAAGAACCTACCACTTCACATAAGTCCTTGTATGACAATATGGGCGATACTAATAAAAAATTGGTGTCACATCTCGCCACTTGACACAATCTTTATTATTTTAGCATTTAGTTTTTTGTCTTTTGAAAGACGTGTACGAAAACGGCTCACTACCTTATTAACAGCAGAATCACTTATTCCTCCATACCTTTGCCCAATCACTCTTAATGTTAATCCGCAATAATTGTACGCAAGATAAATCACCGACATTCTTGAGATGTTATTGTAAGTAAGTTTCTTTAGGTCTTGCTTACTTATTTCAAATTCCTTACAGACAAGCTGTTCATATCTATTAACTGGAATTCGAACTCTTAACGGCTTTATACCGGTTATTTCATTTGAAGAGAAATCAATCCATTTCTTTATGATTTTATTTGCCCATGTTTCACTTCCTAATACCCAGCCACCCGTTGCCTCCAACCCCGGATCCTTCATAGATAAAAGAAGGGGTCAAGTCTGCTGATGGCTTAACTTAACAATCCCTTACAAACGTTTTATACGTTTAAAATATTATTTGTTACAACCCATCCTTTTTTTAAGATGATATGAAATTGCTTTTCAGTAATTTTGTTAGGGTAGTAGAATTGTCAATAAAACACAAGTGTCTTTTTGAATATTATATCCTGAATTTATCTGTTTTAGTGAAAGAGTGGAGGAATAATATT
>JACZYU010000251.1 GCA_022570935.1 Planctomycetota bacterium
TCATCGCAGCAGCAGCTATATATCCACAATCATTCATATATGGAATATACATAGTTCTTTTATTTTTCGATAAAGACTTGCATTCCGCGTAGTTGCCACTCTTGAATTGCTTGGTTCTTGCATTCTTCAAACTATCCAGGAACGCCTCACAACGTGTCATTACCCCGGCATCCGCACTATGCTCATCTATGTCAATCATCAAATACGGCTTGCCTCCCACCTCTTTAGGGAAGAACTTGGAAATAAAAGAATCAGGCCCGCACCCAAAGTTTGTTATATACAGGGCATACAACCTCTTATCGCGTGCAATAAATCTCGCCGCAGCGAGTATCTTTTGCCCATACTTCCAATACATGTTTGGATAATCCCTGGAAATATCTTCTAAATCCATTGGTATAAAATCCATTGGTATTGCCAGTACACCCAAATCTCTGAGTTTTTCAGGAAGATCCATGTTAACACCTGAATCACAACCGTTGTAAGGACGACTGATAATTACCAATGCAATCTCATCCTCTCCTAAATTATCCAATATTTCTTTACCCCTATCCTCGAGATGTTTATAGAAGTTCTTCTGTGTTTCCCTGGCCTTTCTTATGGCATTGTCAACATTCTTACCTCTTCTACCAATATCTCTGGCAATCTTACGGAACGTCTTATCTACAAACGCTTCTCCATACTCAAAGTGAATTATAGGCTGTAATACCTTGAAATTCTGTGAATCAATATCAATAGCTGAGCCGATTATATATGGAAGGCATTGTATGTAAGGACAAGCATAAGAGTGTGTCAGGTTGGAAGAAGAATGCGTCATATTGATAACACTGGGCAAAAACAGATAATCTATATCCTTGTCAAGCATGTCTGCAACGTGTCCGTGCGCAACCTTTATCGGAAAGCACGTTTCAGCATTAACATATTCTATCCCTTTATTAATTATGCCACGGTTAGTATTCTCTGATATAACTATCTCAAAGCCCAATTCTGTGAAAAACGTCCTCCACATGGGAAACAATTCAAAGAAGGTAGACGCCTGCGGGATACCAATCCGACCGTAAGATTTACTACCATTGTCACGCTTAATTTGCACTGCTTTAGTTTTCCTGTCAGTATAATATGGGCCATACAATTGCCTGCTTCTTTCTCTAAACAATCTGGGTATATTTTTTGACTTTTTTACCTTTTTCTCATCATCAAACTTACCACAACGACTTCCGTAATGGAGAGGCGATTCTCCTGTTATCGTTACTTTTCTTATTTCACAGATATTTGAACAATCCCTGCAAACAAATGACGTTGTTTCGTACTTCCTATCCCTTAAATCAAAGCCCTTAAATCTAGATTCACTCCATGACTGCTCCTCCATGGATATTATTGCAGAACCTATTGCACCCATAACATCATGATGTGGCGGCACTATAATTTCTCTGCCGGTAATCTTCTCAAAAGCGGCCTTAACCCCACGATTAGCAGCTACTCCGCCCTGCAGGAAGATAGTACTGCCAATCTTTCTTTTTTCAACAACACGATTTATATAATTCAGTACTATTGAATAACTGAGCCCTGCCAGCAAATCATCCTTAGGCACTCCCAGCTGCTGGTGATGGTTAAGGTCAGATTCCATAAAAACCGTACACCTCTCACCAAGCTGAGAGGGGCAACATGAATCCAGCGCCATCTTGCCAAATTCCCTCTTAATATTAACATCCAGCTTTTCAGCTTGTTCTTCAAGAAATGATCCTGTTCCGGCTGCACATACTTTATTCATTGTAAAATCAACTATTGCCCCGTGTTCCAGGCTTATATATTTAGAGTCCTGTCCGCCTATTTCAAAGATTGTGTCCACGTTCTTATCAACCAGGGCGGCAGCAGTTGCATGAGCCGTTATCTCATTTTTAACTATGTCTGCACCGATAAACTCTCCTGTCAGGTACCTTCCTGAACCGGTTACACCCACTCCCTTTATTGTAACTTTTTTACCAACCTCTTCCCCTACCTCGATCAACCCCTGTCTTACCGCCTCCAGAGGCTTACCCGCTGTCATCAAATAACGCCGGGACAATACATTCTTATCCTTGTCTAATACAACAACATTTGTACTTATAGATCCAACATCAACACCTAAATACGCATCTGTCTTCTTTCTAGTACTAAGCTTAAATGGCTTAACATTAATTGTATAGTTGTTACATGTCAGTTTCTTTAGATTGGTGTCTTTTCCCTTACGGTCCCTTAGATAGTCATCAATTGCCTGAAACCCTTTAAACGGGGAAGAAATACCCTTATCTATTAATGTCAAAGCACATCCTATTGCCCCCATAGTATTAAAGT
>JACZYU010000090.1 GCA_022570935.1 Planctomycetota bacterium
GGAAGCCATGTTTCAAGCGGGATGACTGCCGCCGGATTCCCCTCAAAATGCCTGTCTGCAAAAGCGTCAACTTGATAAAGAGTTAATTCCATATAGAGTGTTTTTTCACAAGCTATCATTTAAAAGTAAGTTGAACTATATGGGTAATTAGCTGATACTTCAATAATAATGTAATATTTAGACTTGATAATCAGTGATAGCTGGTATATTATACCAACAATGGTAAGTGGTCTAATAAGGCATGTGAAGGTTATCGAAGACGATGGAAATATTGTAGAAGACAAAATGTGGCAAGTAACGCCATCTCATGATAAACCTCACGGATATAAATACTCTCTCGCTTACATTGTAAAAAACAAACGAATTATCGGTTATGATAATGGTGAGAGCAAGGGTGACCACAGGCATTATAAAGAACATATAGAACCATATCAATTTAAGGATTTGAAAAAACTTACAGAAGATTTTTATAACGACATAAGAGAATATAAGGAGCGTGAACTGTGAAACGAAAAAGCGTCAAGATAGGAGTAAGAAGCGTTAAAGGTGTCTTAAAAGACTTTGTAAAGACCGGTAACATGATAGAGGCTGGAAAACAAGTAAATGGAGAGAAAGCAATTTATTTTGAGAGTATTAAAAGATTTAGAAAGGCATTAACGCCGATGAGGCTGGAGCTATTACACCTGATTAAGGAAAAACATCCTAAAAGCATTCAAGGCCTCGCAAGATTGGCCAAAAGAGACATCAAGAGCATTACCGTAGATATTAATATATTAGAATCACTTAATCTTATTGATTTGGAACGAAAGAAGGTTGGACGCAAAGAAGTAACGCCGCGTGTTGAATACGATACAATAGAACTATCTATTGCAATATAAATGATGCTCATAAAATCTTCCTTTTAAAACTCTTCCCTGACACGAAGAAAGGAAGCGAACTTGGGAATGCCGGATTTGTAGAAACCATAGTACTTAAAGGTAATAATGCTTCCGACAGGAGGAGGATTGTCTCGTTCCTGATCAGAAAAGCCGGTTCCGATTTTAAATTGAATTCCATTTGGTAGCTCCACCAACAGCGACCCGAGACGTCCTGCATTTCTTCCAGAACCTGGAAGATGGCTGATGACGGTCGCCTCTGTATCCTCGTATGTTTTTACTTTCAATAAATTGTAGGAACGCCCAATTGTATACGGAGAATCAGGTCTTCTCAACATCAAACCTTCACCTCCAAGTAACTCAATCTCACGGAGCTTTCTTCGGAGATGTTCTTCGCCTTCACATATTTGTTGCTCCATCATTTCAACAAACTGATTTGGATGTTCTCTAAACCAACGGTGCGCAAACTCAAGACGTTTTTCAAAACCCCCCTCTATTTGAGGAGCGTCAAAGATAAAGTAACGGACTTTTCTCCAGTCAGTATCAGCGCCTTCTTGTCCTCGGCGCTTTTTGTCCGGGGACCGGCGAACAATACTTACAAGCTCTGAAAATTGTCCCCTTCCTGTCCAGAGTTCACCGTCCAGGGGAATTGATGGAAAATTTCTGGTAAACCATTCGGGAGCATGAAAAGGGTTTCCTGCACGGGAAACCATCTCTTTGCCTGTCCAGTATCCCCGTACCCCATCGAATTTCTCGCTCATCCACCACCCTTTAATGTCACTCTTCTCATCCCATCGATGCGCAAGCATCACAGGAACCTTCTGTTGTTTACCGTCATGCAGGAGAGTTTCTGAAAATATGGGGTTTGCCGGAGTGAAGAGTGAAAGAAATGAGACCACTATGAAAAGACTTAACCTCGCCAGGGAAATAATGGAATACCTTTTCATAACAACACTTTTTTTTACCATGTTTGCCATGATTCAGGATTTACAGTGATATCTATACTAAAACCGGTTTGGTTTTTAGCTTTTCAAAAAACCAAATCCTGGTTGCCTGCCCGACATGTCGTTCAGGCGGGTAGTTATCCCCGGACAAAAGACGCCCCTGCCCGTCCGGCAGGCGGGGAGGACTTTCCCCGGACAGAAGACGCCGAGGACTTTACTCGCCTGCCTGCCGGTAGGCAGGGGCAAAATTGTTTTTGGATTTTCTCCGAAAACTATTTTGAGATGTGTATAAATATAGACTATGCCAAATACGCTGGCAAGATTTTAATGAATTTTGTATTATAAATAAACAAATAATTGAAATGTGAATATCAATTGTGTAGGATTAATTAAATTATTTAGAAATCGTTAATAAGGAGACGTTTCACCATGATAGAATTCTGGAAGTCAAATGTAATAACTAAAAACCTTAGTAACCCTTTTAAATCAGTATTACTGTTACACAAACAGTCATCCATATCCATTAACGTTATAATTATGGCGTCTATGCTGCTTTTTGTTCTTTCATGCGGAAAGGCTGAGAAACCCGCCTCAGACGAGGAAGATATTGTTACTATATTAGAGTTTGAGAGTAAATCAAGTTTTAGATTGCACATGAAAGATCTTGAATATTATTGTGACGTATTAGCGGTAGCAATCAAAAGTAAAGATTGGAAAAAAATAAAAAAACATGCCCTGCAGTTAAAAGAAACGCCACCAGTAGTCTCGACAGGAAGAGAAAAGGAAGAACTGCCAGAAGATTTTGTTACGTTTGATTCCGAGTACCACCTTAGTACGCTTAAGCTGGTGGAAGCTGCCGAGGCAGGAGAAATGGATCAACTAAACATCGAATATGAAAAAGTGAAACAGGCATGTGACAATTGTCACATAAAATACAAAGAGGAATAATTGTGGAAATGTGTTAATTGGATTTTAATATGGCTACTCAATAACATATGTGTATAATTGTACAAACAAGTCAAGGCATTGTTTTATATTATTAGAGACCGATGAAAATTATTATTTAGAAAGCAGGGAAATGAAATACACAGACATAGTTAAAAAACTGAATCATCTCCAAAACAGTGGATATTTTAACAGCCATTACTCTCCTGAAACTCATGGCACCGGTGAATATAACCAATTTGCGTATACTACGATTGGAACCTGTGACTGCTCCAAATGTATTGCCCATGCCCTCGCATTTGGAATAGGCGATCACTATCAAGATCACGAGATCACGGAAGAGATAATAGAAGCATTGAAAGTTCTTTACAAAATGGATGACCTAAAGGATGCTTTAATAGAAAGCGAAAAAGACTTTGACCTCACAATTCAGTAACTCCGTAATATAAATCTACAAAGCGGGGCGAATATCAGCAATTAATAATAATCCCCCTTAGTCCCCATTTAGCAAAGGGGGAAAGAGGAGGGTTGTTTGGTAAGTATAGCAAACTATTCTACGATCACGATCAAATGCTCATCATGACGGAAAACTAATGGTGCAAGGCGTTCCAAATCCTGTGGAGTGACCGCTTTCAGTTTCTCACCGTATTGGTCGTCAGCTTCTGGTGATTTACCGTCAAGTATCTCCATACTTATGTAGTACGCCTGGCTCACACGATCCATACGGCGCATACCACGGCGTCCTAAAGCTGCGTTTATTGTCCTTTGTACTACCTTTCCATCGAAAGATGCTTCACGCACTGACCGGATTTCCTCTCGAATACCGGAAATAGCCTTCTCAATATTTTCAGGTCTCGTACCCATGGCAATACGATACCAGTGAGCATCCTTATATTTTGGGAAGTGCGCACCAATTGAATATGCAAGTCCCTGCTGTTCTCGAAGGTTAAAGGCAAGTCTATCAGAGAATATGTTACTGAGTATGTGTAAAGCCGCTTGATCTTTCTCCTCAACTTCACAACTGTTTGCAACGATAATATACGATTGAGACTTGCCGATTTTATGGCGTACTGTCTTGCCGAGTTCCTTAAGTTGGAGCGTAAACGCCGGCGCTTGCCATCCGGCATCTCCCCATACCCCGCCGAAATTGGTTTTTACAATCTCCATTACCTTGTCAATCGGAAGATTGCCTGAAATAGTCAGCAACAGATTTGAGGGATTGTATAGTTTATCATGAAAGGCCTTTACCTCTTCGAGGTTAAATTGTTCTATATCCTTCGCATTACCAAGCAACCACCCAAATCCCGGATTTGCAACAAACAGATTATCATATAACATTCTACCTGCAACTTTAGGTGTACTTGAAGCTGCTGTTGTAGATAATGAGATGACCGTTTTTTTGGCTTGTTCAAAAGCGTCCTTTGTAAGCTGAGGCTGGGATACCATTTCTGCAAGTAATTTGAGGCCTTCTTCGAAAAAGAAATCTACAACCTTCAATCTCATGAAAGCAAAGCGTGGTGAATTGTAGTAATCGTCATAAGGAATATTCGGATTGTCGTAAAGTTTTAATTCCGCACCGATGGATTCAAGTGAATGATACAATTTCCCTTCAGGATGGTTTACCGTTCCTCCTTCAAGCAGCATTCGCTGTAAAACCTCTGCCATTCCCCACTTTTTCTCTCCTTCACACAGACTTCTGTCCTTTGCCGCCAGGTGCACGCCGACAACACGGCTGTCATGGTTTTCCTTTACAACAACCGTCATACCGTTCTCAAGCGTCTCCATATGATATTTGTTTGGTGTTAGATCAGTGGCTGCTCCGGACGACTCAAAAGGTGGTGACATTAATGTGACTACCGGTAACTGGGATTTTAGATATTGTAATGCAGCAACCTGAATTGATTCAGGCGTTACCTGCATTATACTATCCATGTATCCACGGAGAAATGTATAACCACCGGCGGCAAGATAGCTCGACTTCATCATGGCATAGTAGTGCAGTTTTTCCTGCAGGTAAATTTCACTCGTAGCCCTTGATATTAATATCGGTTGAATTTCGTTCATAGGAACTGGTTTTACTGCCATGTCTCGTACTGCATTTAATATTAAATCGACAACTCGATCGACATCGATATTTAAGGGAAGTTCTGCGGAGATTTGCAGGGTTGAGAAATCACTATTAAATGTCACATTCGCATTGATTGAATTAACCAGGTTTCTATTGGAACCCTGTTCAAACAAAACATCCAGGACGGAGTCCTTCTTGCCGCCAAGAAACTCGGCCAGCATTTGTAATGAAAAGAAATCCTCAGATGTCGGCGCCGGTAATACGAAACCCATATTAAGATACTGTCGATCGTCAGGAAATTTCCCCATACCATTTGCTCTGGCAATTCGCAGTGTTTTCGGTGGTGTCAGCAAGACAGGCTTATGTTCAGGAAGATGACCGGCAGAATATGGGCCGTACTTCTCCTTGACCAATTCTACCATTTCTGTGGTAGCAAAATCTCCGATGACCATCAACGTCATATTATTAGGCACATACCAGGAATGATAATACGCCTGCACATCATCACGCTTCAGATGTGTAATTGTGGAGACGGTTCCGAGCACAGGTCGTTCATATGGCGTGGCTGAATATAAAGTACGTAAGAAATGGTTGTGAACCTGAGTTGTCGGCCGATCAGCGCTTTTACCAATCTCTTCAATAACGATGCCACGTTCTTTTTCGAATTTTTCAGGAGGCAGAGTGGAGTTGAAAAGCATATCTGCCTGGATGTCCATCCCCTGTTCAATATATTCACTTGGCATCAGGATCATGAAGTTGGTGTAATCAGGACCTGTATGGGCATTATTATAACCGCCATAATAATCCATTTCGTTATAAAGCTCCTGCTGGGTACGTTTTTCAGTACCGTTGAAAAGCAGATGTTCAAGGAAATGTGCGGACCCGTTTGTTGCCGCATCCTCGTTGCGACTGCCGGTCTTGACGATCGTAAATGCCGTTATCATGGGACTGGCATGATTTTCTATGAGAATCACCTCCATCCCGTTATCAAGATAGAAGACCGAAGCTTTTTGAGTCTCACCAAACAGAGACAAAGCCTGATCCTGTAACTCATCAGCACTGCACGCAAAGCAGGTTATTCCAATAAGCAAAATGTGTATTGCAATAATGTTTAATACAATTTTCTTCATAATATTCCTTTTATTAACTTTAGGCATTTTAGTTCACTTCCCGCCTAACAGACACCGCCTAACAGACCGGCGGGCAGGCTGGCGGACAGGCAGACACTTTCAACACTCCAAACTTTGTCGCGGCTTCGCTGTGTAATGCAGCACATTTTACCAAAGTTTTTATAAAAAACTTGCTTAATTTTCTCACGAATATTTGCGGATGATAACTGATTATGTGATAAGCAATAAGAATTTGATTTAAATTCTTATTGCTTATCACAGTAACAATTTACGATAACCTGATAAATGTAAAGTTAACTGAAATAGATTATAACATAAAAGATAATTTGTAGGAGAAGACAATGATAGCTCAAAAAGCTATTCGTGTAAAGGCTATATGGGATAATGAAGCACGAGTCTGGGTAGCGACTAGTGAGGATGTTCCCGGGCTTATAACAGAATCTGAAAATTTAGAGGACCTTGTGCAGAAACTAAAAACATTGATTCCTGAACTACTTGAGGCAAATGGAAGCATAAGTAAATTTAAAGGAACAGAAATTCCATTTAATCTCTTAAGCGAGCGATCTGAAATAGCAAGTTGCAAGGGATCATAAATGGCCGATTACACTCCTAAGCTGAAGAAACTATTGCGAAAGGCAGGTTGCAATTTTGAGCGTAAGGGAAAAGGTGATCACGAAATATGGTATAGCCCTAAAACAGGGATACGTTTTCCGGTAGATAGTAAGAAAAAATCTCGTCATACTGCAAATGGTGTATTAAAGCAGGCAGGATTACCCAAAAACTTTTAATGTGAGTGGAATTATTTAGTGCTAATTTTTCTGTTTGTTTTTCTTTGTGTCCTCTGCGACTTTGCGGTGAAAAGATTATTTTTCAAGACTATATAACAGCTTAATCTCCTCTGCCCAGATCGTTGAATCAATTGTCTCCAGCACCATGGGGATTTCATCAAAGCGGCTGTCATTCATAATAAACCGGAACGGTTCCACTCCCAGCTTTCCCTTCCCAATGCTTTGATGCCTATCCACACGGGCGCCCAGGTCAGGCTTGGAATCATTAAGGTGCATTCCCCTCAAATATTTCATCCCGACAACTTTATCAAACTCATCCATAGTCGCCTCAAAAGTCTCCCTTGTTCGAAGATCGTAACCGGCAGTAAAAGTATGGCATGTATCCAGGCATACGCCCACTCTCTCTTTGTCCGTGACGTCATTTATAATAGAAGCCAGTTGCTCAAACCTGAAACCCATATTGGTACCCTGTCCGGCAGTATTTTCTATAACGGCCATAACACCCTTGGTCTTGTCCAGAGCAATGTTAATCGACTCAGCAATCCTCTTTAAACAGGCATCCTCTGGAATCTTCTTAAGATGGCTGCCCGGATGAAAGTTCAGCATTATCAGTCCCAGTTGTTCACAGCGCTGCATCTCATCCAGAAAAGCATCCCTTGATTTCTCCAGTCCCTCCTTTTCCGGATGTCCGAGATTTATCAGATAACCGTCATGAGGGAGTATATGTTCCGGCAGATATCCGGCTTCTTCACAATTCTGCTTAAATTTCTCAATATTATCATTGGTATAAGGTTTTGCCATCCACTGTCTCTGGTTCTTCATAAAAAGGGCAAACGCCTTTGCGCCTATTTCATTTGCGTTTAATGGTGCGTTCTCTACGCCGCCACTTGAACTTACATGTGCCCCGACTCTCTTCATATTTTTTCCTATATGTGTATAAACAAGATTTGTATCTATTATTAAAAATATTCTACATTTAACAGTTTTGATTACAAGGATTATACCAATCTTGATACCAGACCCGATATGGCACTTTCAACATGCAGAGTTCTTTCTCCCATGTGAACGGCAGTAAACCCGCATTCAACTAATTTCTTAACTTCATACGGGATGAAACCTCCTTCAGGACCAACCGCAAGTGTTACCGGCTTACCTATATTGTAAGGACACTTTTCTGAAGCATACGGGTGGGCGACAAAGGGAATGGTTCCTTTTATAATATCAGGTAATTCGTCTTCAACAAAAGGCTTAAATAACGGACGAATCAAAACCTCAGGTACAATAGTGTCCTGTCCCTGTTCAAGCCCCATAATCAGATACTTGTTCAAGTTGTCTGTTTTCAGCACCGGGCTCTTCCAGAAACTTTTCTCTACGCGATAGGAGTTAATTATTATGATTCTCTTGATTCCCATAGCGCTTACCTGAATTATAACACGCTTGAAAACCCTTGGCCGCATCATAGCAGTAACAAGTGTGCATTGGAGGGGAGCAGGTGGTTCCCTGTCCAGAACCACATCCATTTCAACCCGTTTCTCATTGATAAGTGTTATCCTGCCGCCTCCAATATTTCCATTTATAAGCCCGACACGCAATTCATCTCCAACCGATGGCCTGTTTACTTCAAGGATGTGTGTAAGGCGGTGGTCCCGAATACGTACACGTTTTGTACCTTCTATAAAATCACTCTTAAATAAGATGATAAGATTCATAATGTATCACTCTCAATAGTAATAGGACGCTGATTTTCACAGATAACGGTTTTGATTACAAGGATTTATTGATATTTGAGGCCAAGTTTGAGGGTGTTTCCTGTTGACATGATAGGCTAATCTGCTAACATAATCTTACCTTTACCTGAGTTTTAAGGTTTACTGTTTGGTGAAAACAACCATTGAAAAACAGGTTATGATGAGTTGTTTAGTTTTTTCTACTTTGCATCTTGAAAGATTGATTTAAAGCATGGAAATACTACAGGAAATTAAGCGGTTATCTCATATTGATAAACTAAGAGTCATGGAAGCTCTCTGGAAAGATTTAAGTGGTGATGAAGAAAAGTATGATTCACCTGCATGGCATGAAGATACCCTTAAGGAAACTGAAAATAGAATGAATGATGGTATTGAAGAAATTGTGGATTGGGATATTGCAAAAAAGAATCTCAGAAAGCAATTTGAATGAAGATCGAAATTCTGATTTCTGCAGTAAAAGATTTAGAAGCAGGTCGATTATTTTATGAGAAACAAGGCGAGGGTTTAGGAAATTATTTCTTTGACACACTATTTTCTGATATAGATTCCTTAGCTCTTTTCGGAGGGGTACATAGAAAGATTTTTGGATACTATAGATTGCTCTCCAGCAGATTTCCTTATGCCATATATTATAAAATGGAAAACAAAAAGATTGTAACAGTATGGAGAATTT
>JACZYU010000252.1 GCA_022570935.1 Planctomycetota bacterium
TTGCTCCCAGTAATTTCATTTTAAACACATTTAAGGATTGTCGCCGTATATCTTCTTCGCCCATATAAACTTCACACTCCATACCAAACATTGCGGCCGCAGTAGCAGTGGCAACACCGTGCTGCCCAGCGCCAGTCTCCGCAATAATTCTTTCCTTACCCATTCTAATGGCAAGCAACACCTGCCCTAAAGTATTATTAATCTTGTGAGCGCCTGTATGATTTAAATCCTCTCTCTTAAGATAAATTTTTGCACCACTTAATTTCTCTGTTAACCTTTTCGCATAATACAGAGGAGATGGCCTTCCTACGTACTCTCTTAAATAATATTTTAATTCATCATTAAACTTCGGGTCCTCTTTAGCCTTAAGATATTCCTTTTCAAGTTGTTCCAAGGCAGGCATTAAGGTTTCCGGTACGAATTTTCCGCCATATTTCCCAAAGTGTCCACTCTTATCAGGAAGATTTTGCTTACTTGATTCTTCCCTTAATTGTATCTCACTAAATGTTATAGTTCCCATAATTCAAACTCCCTCTAACGTAAAAAAGGGTAGCATAGCGTTTTTAGCTATGCTACCCTCCTAAATACTACTAAACTACTAAGCTACTAAGCTATACAAAACAAATTAATGATGCTCACCTCCGGCACTAGGTTCATTTGGATCGTAATCGCCCTCTTTTCTCTTGTAACCGGTAAGCAAATCAGTGTATTCACCATGTTTCCAGAAATCATAGGCCTGATGTTCTATACCAACCTCTTTTTCAAGCGTTGAAATCCTTCTTAATTTAGATGCCTCAGATTTAATCATAATAAGTGTCCTATCCATAGGGAAAGCACCGGAATTGTAAGTAACATCATCAATTGAGAAGTGCGCTGCGGCCTTGTATACTGCAGTTACCTGGTACACAATCATCTCTACAGCCATTCTCTCGATATCTGATACATTATAGAACCTTGGCACACCGCCCGGTAACAGATTCATCGTGTGCCCGCCTGTCCAGTCAGGAGCAAGGTCAGCCGGCATAGGATCGAATAGTCCTTCCAGATACAACCCTACGAGAATATTAACTGCCTCACGCCATTTTGTAAAGCTTATGTTTATCTGCTCGTCCATAGCATACAAATGCTCGGCTGCAAACCTGGGAGAGTGGCATCCCTGACACTTCTTTATCCACGCATCCCTCTTAGCCTTATACCTTGGGGCGCCTCTGTTAACCTGGTACATACCCATATGTGAATATATAGTTGAAGCGTTCCGTACATTATGATTACCATCTTCTCCCATATGGCAGTATGCACAAGTTGGCACTCGGTAATTCTTAGGATTCAACTTTTTATCCCAATCATATGTATTACCTTCCATCATGAGTATCTTTCCGTGATATGAGTTGTAATAGAACTCATATTCTGCGTGGTCAACACCCATATGGCAGACACCGCAGGTCTCAGGCTTCCTGGCCTCTGAAGGTTTAAACTGATGCCTAGTATGACAACCATCACACCTGTTTCCAGCGATACCATGACATTGCGCACATCCGGCTACCTCTTCTCCCGGCTTTCCTATCTGCCATGCAAATTCAGTAACCGAAACGTCCCATATATGAGTAGGACTATGAGATCCCTGTCCCCCAGCTAGATGCTCGCCATGCTCCTTTGTATGACATTTGCCGCATGTGTTGTGGCTAGGCATTCTTAATTCCATATGGTTTGCTCCATGACAGGTGTCACAACCAACTACTTGTTCCTTTTCCATCGCATCTGTTTTGCCAACCTTTGAATGCCTACTCATTTTCCAGTCAATTACGATTCGTGGAGTTTGAATTGTATGGCACAGAACACACTCCTCAGTCGTGAATACTCCCTCAACCTTTTGCGTTGATACATAGTAATCTTCAGGGTTATAGTACATTGCCGTTACCGGTAAGTAATAAAATATATTCTTAAACTTACCTTCACCTGGCATTGTCCTATCCGGCCCAGTGTATTTTGCTGTTAACCCGAAGATGTAAAGCTCACCTGAATCGTCGTCCCCAACAGCCTGTCCATAAATCGATGATGCCACATCCTGAAACGTAGGAGCAGCCTCAGCTTCATCTGCATTTGCGGTTTTGCAGAAATTCATCGGCAAAATCGCACAGCCGGCAATAACAGCCAGCATTAGTATATAGCCTCTTACTGAATGAACCATTCTTCTTCCTTCTCCTTTCTTCTTTAGACTAAAAGAAACCAATCCAAATAAGTTCTAATAAAAACTCCCATAAGACCACAACAACTTTTTCATGAAAATCTAAACATATTTAAAAAAAACTACAAAAGTTATATCTGA
>JACZYU010000253.1 GCA_022570935.1 Planctomycetota bacterium
TTATCAGGGCGCTTGTTAACATATTTCAAGATGATTATGGGTGCGAGGTCTACATTGGAGACTCTTGCGGTAGCCTCAGGACAGGTTCAACAGATAAGGGTTTCAGGGTTACACAAATAGACAAGATAGCAGAAGATACTGGCGCCATTATCGTAAACTTTGACAAGGATGAAGTGCTTGATATAACAAATAACAATGCTGTAATCTTAAAAGAATTTAAGATTGCAAAGACTGTTAAATCAGTAGATGTAGTAGTATCTGTCCCGAAACTGAAAACACACGGGCTGACAAGATATACGGGTGCGATTAAGAATATGTTCGGCTCCATTCCTGCAAATGGAAAGAAGAATGTGCATCTGCTGGCGCCAAAGAACAGATTAATGGCACAGGCATTGGTAGATGTCTTCGAGATGGTGCAGCCTCACATCACAATAATGGACGCTGTTATCGGGATGGAAGGTAACGGTCCCAACGCCGGAGATCCGAGAAAGGTAGGATTAATTATTGCCGGCTTCGATGGTGTTGCGTTAGATGCCGTGGCCAGTACAATTATCGGCTTTGATCCCATGAAAGTACCTATAATCAAGTACGCCCATGAAAGAAAACTGGGTACTGCAATAATGAATAATATTAATATAGTGGGTGAGGACATCTGCAAGGTGACAGTCTTAGATTTTAAGAAGCCTTCCAGTTCTGCACAGGATTTTGCATCTAACTATATTCCAAATTTCCTGCTTGCAAAAATGTTTGATAATAGCTGTACATCTGTGTCTTCAATATATGAGCCGAATTGTACGAGATGTTATGAATGTATCAGAAATTGTCCGGCTAAAGCGATGTCCGCTCCTGATGGTAGGGTGATCGTTGACGAGGACAAATGTATTGGATGCTTTTGCTGTGACGAGGTGTGCAATTACAAGGCGATTGTGATGAAGCGCACATTTCTTGGCAGGGCTTTCTTGAAAATGGCAGTGTTCCTTGGCGTAGAAAGATTGCAGTAGGAGTCTAAATCTTTTTCTAAGACAAGCTTAGAAAAAAGGCCACTTTCAGTGGGAATATTTTCTTATCATGGTTTGATAGAATAAATTCGAAGCACGAAATCCAAAAATTCGAAACAATTTTCAAATCACCAAAATTCCAATTTCAAAAACAAAAGAATTTAAGTCCACAAAATATCTTTTGGTTTTGGGCATTTAGAAATTTGAATTTTGGATTTGTTTCGTATTTCGATATTCGTATTTCGAATTTTAACTATATGAAACTTCAAGAACTTACAAAACATCGACAACATGTTGGTAGTTTTGACGCTTTAAGCGTCTATTATACCTTAACCACCCGTCTGGGCGGTGTTTATCTCAAGTTCATTCAATGGGAAGAAACCGTTATAAAGTAAAAAGTGATTGCCATCATTCCTTTGCAATATCAATTATCATTGAATTAGAAGATAATCGATTTTCCTCCTTAACCTTTCTGGCAACCTCTTCTCTATTTATAGTAATGTGCTTTGGAGCCTCAATCCCCAGTTTGATTTGTTGATTATTTATACTTACAACAGTTATTTTTATGTTATCTTCGATTATGATGCTTTCGCCTAACTTTCTTGTTAGTATAAGCATTTTTCATATTCCTTATTATATTCTAAAATATAATCCACTCTATTTTGTAGTTTATAAATAATATATCTTAAGTCAAGATGATTTACGCTGGGTAAAGAAAAGAAAGATTAAGTTGTCAATAAACAGAGGAAAGCCTTCCCTTCCCCGGACAAAAAGCGCCGAGGACTTTAATCCCTTCCTTGAGAAGGAGGAGAAATGGGGTAGTAAGAGCATATCTACCAATAATTGGTTATAGTTTTGCTCCTGTCTTGTATAAGGTGTTCAGAATGTTTAAAGCAAGTTCTGTGGCCTGTGGCTTCGAAAGTGCTAAGGTATAAACATCTTCAATTTTCTCACCTTCTACGACAATCTCAATTCCCCCGGCCGTTGCAACTACAATAATTTTCTTATTATCTTCCATATCACCTGCCGTCCTTTCTTTATTTTAATGAATAGGTATCTCCATTTTGGAACCACAAATTTTGATGTTTCGGTGTGTCCCCTCAACGAAACATCATTGAATCTGCCAAAGTGTGTCTACAGTCTAATCATAAATAAATGGCGTTTCAAGGATTTAATATGATAAAGGATGAAATGCTTTGGGGTTCCGGATTCGACAGGGTAGTTTGTAATTGACAGGTATACCTTTTTGATATAAAACTTGCTTGTTAAATTCTTTTAAAATTTTGCGGGAGATAAGCCTTGGCAAAAATAGAAAAAAC
>JACZYU010000254.1 GCA_022570935.1 Planctomycetota bacterium
CTATATGCGATTACATAATTTTACAGCACTATGGGTTAATAATAATCCGAGTGTTGATGGTTTTCAAGATTATTTCGGCTGAAAAAAACCACGAAATAAATTGCGAGGCTTTGCAGACCTCGCAATGACTGCAAGCAAACCTGTCCCGGCGCGCCGGGGTTGGACTAACAATAATTGCAACAATCAAAGCCCATAAATAAAGGTTTTTCCCTTGCAAAACAAACATATTGTTTTTAGAGTATCGTTAGTCATACGTCCAATATTTTTCAATGTTTTACAAGGAAAAGAAATCTTGCAGGGGTAAGAAAAAAGAATATAATAAAAGCGAAATAAGAAGAAAAGTAAGGGCCAAAGTCCGGCCTTTACGACTTTGTAAATAAGGAGGTAACAAAATGCCGGCATATCCACCATTCATGAATGCGTATGGAAATGTTGCTAAGATTCTGGAAAAAATAAAGCACGCGAAAACACCAGATCGGTTCACCTACGATTTTCTCAAAACAACTTTGGGTTTTAAAAGCAGCGGTGCACAAGCCTTTATTCCTCTTGCAAAGCGTCTTGGATTATTAGCTTCGGACGGTACGCCTACCGCTTTTTATAAAAGCTTTAGAAATCCAGCACAGTCAGGTGGTGCTATCGCGAAAGCTATAAAGAAAGGCTATGCACAATTATATGAACGAAATGAAACTGCTCACAAACTCAGCAAAAAGGACCTCGAAGGTCTTCTTGTTGAAATCACGGGTCTAGAGAAAGGACACGGGACGCTAAAGTCAATATTAAGCACGTTTGCAGCCCTAAAGTCTTTTGCTAAATTCGGAGAAGAAGGGAAGGTTGAAGAAAAAGAAAAGAAGGAGGAAGAGGAAGTGATTCCTCCCGAACACGAATTGCCTACTGAAGTGGTAAAACTTAATCTTGGATATACATTCAATCTTGTGTTGCCGAGAACAGACGATATAGCTGTGTTCAACGCTATTTTTAAGGCTCTACGGGACAATTTATTACGAAAATGAGTATAGAAGATAAAATCAAACTCTTTGCAATGTCTTACCAAATGGTGGAACGGGAGCTCGATCGTATAGAGGACAAACATAAGCTAGATCTTGAGAGAGGCTCGGAAGCAAATTTGGATATAGATGAACAGTATTATCCTCAATTCGAAGAGGCCATACGCAAAGAAGCAGGATCCATGGCAAGTCATTACCAATTGCTCTACTGTCTTGAAAAATCTATTCGCGAGCTTATCAAGGGGAAACTTCAAGCGGAACATGGGACAAATTGGTGGAAGAATACGGTCCCCGAGCAAGTAAGGGAAAATGCGAATGCGAACTTTAAACGAGAGATAGATTCAGCAGTGACGCCTCGCTCCACAGAGGAAATAGATTATACTACATTCGGTGAGCTTGGTGAAATAGTGCGAAACAACTGGACAACTTTCAGCGATACATTCAACAGCCCAAAAGCATTCACAAAGATCATGACTAGTCCCAAAACAAGCGAGTTCTCTCAGGCTTCCACGCAGTGGAGCCGATGATTTTACCGGGACATAACTTCCCTGTTCCAGCCGGTTGGCTGGTTAGCTTTGTCGCTTCAAGTTGTCGTTGTGTCATATATTTCTCGTTTCTAAAGTTCTCAAAGGGCCAATAAATATCGCAGCGTACGTACCGCGACTTCCATAAAACGCACTTCAACATCGCAATGGATATCGCAACATCTTTAATCCTCGGAAAAACACAACCAGCCAACGATTCCACGATAATAAACGATACACGATCTTGCGGCCGGTCTTGATAATCTGACAAGGTAACTGAATAAAGGCATTGCGGAATCTCTTGAACTCCATCTTCAAAACCGCCTGCTTCTCGGCTTTATATTCTTCTTTCCACCTGCCTTTTTCAGGAAGCAGCAAAGCAAACCATGCTTTCAACGTCCAGGCTAAGGAAGCCATTACCATATACGCCCAGTTGCTCAGAAGATTATCAACCGGCATCCGCATCGCCTTGACGCCGTTCTTGAGCTGCTCGTTTAAGTTCTCCTGATTACAGCGTTGGTTGGCACTGTGCACAATCTCAGCCGATGAAGATTTATAGTCATTGGTGATGTAGAAAAAATATCGTATATCATCAAAAAGAACCTTTTCCCCTCGTTCCACCGACAAGTTCTTTCGCAGAACCACTATGCGATACGTCTTGTTACACTTTGTCGGACGATAGGTAAACTCAGCCACATCTTCGGATTGCAAACAGATGTTCTTATACTCTCGATCCACAACAATTCGCTCCTTGACATTCGCAGGACGACGTCTTGGTTGTG
>JACZYU010000255.1 GCA_022570935.1 Planctomycetota bacterium
ATGCTTTTACACTTATAGAATTAATAATCGTACTCGTTATAATCACGATAGGTGCCGTAATTTCCATGCCCAGGATAACAACAGGAATAGATTCGGCAAAGTTCAGGGGTGCGGTCTCTGAGGTTGTAGCCTTCTTAAGAGATGCGCATCTGGATGCACTTTTAGAACGAAGAAACATAAGTGTCTCTGTTGACTTTAAGGAAAATACATTGATCAGGGATGATGAGCAATTGTTTAATATACCGCCCTATATAATATTAAGCCCTATAGAAACTGATGATTATGAGATTGCGAAGTATACGTTCTACAACAATGGAAGAGGTACCGGCCCAAGGATGGAGCTTGTTGATAGCAGTGAAAGAAAGGCAATTGTCTATGTTGATTTAATATCAGGATTGGCGAAGTATGATCTGGATTAAGCCCGTACTGCGGACGGTTACTGCATATCAGAGACAAGAGGCGAGAAGCAAGACGTCAGAATAAAAGAACAATGATTTTAGAGATAAGATTTAAAAACCAAAACACTAAATCTCAAATCGTAAATCGTAAATCTAAAATATCTGTGTGATTTAAGGAGGTTATCGAGGTAAATGTTTTTTCCAGAAAGTATCGGATTATCTATCCAGGGAAATGATTTGATTATTTCAAAGACATCCCAGATATTTATAAAACCCAGCTTTGAAAGTACCGTGGTCAAGGACTTTCTATTAAAAGAGTCTCTGGATTTAAAATTAATAATAAGTGCCCGCGGCTTTAAGACAAGAGATATTATATTGTCATGGCCCAGAGAGAGAACTATTGTAAGGGAGATTGAACTGCCGGGTTCGAGTATTAATGATCTGAGGGAGTCGCTTTCTTACCAGCTGGACAGCTTTATTCTATTTCCTGAAGATGAAGTATATTATGACATCTATCCTTCAAGTTCCGCTGAGTATGGAGAAAAGGCCTTCATCTTTGCAATTAAGAAAGAGGAATTAGATGACATACTATCTAAGCTGGAATCCTCCAATCTCATACCTGGCCGTGTCATCATCTCGCCACTATCATACACCCCGCTTGTTAATGATAATAAAGTTGTAGTAGTTGAAAAATTTACGGATAAGTATACCTTTAATTTATATGTAGATTCAAAACTTGTGAGTACGTCTCTGGTTAGAGATGAAGATGCCTTAAAGGAAAAAATCTACGAGAATAAACCCGATGATGTGATTTTTCTGGGACATGAATATGTTGACGTAAATGGTCTTGTTAATGAGGATATGTATGTGGAATGCTGGGAAGAAAGCAAGCAATCACTTGGTGCTGCATTGAACGGATTGTCAGAATGTTTGAATAGATTTAATGTTTTGAAGATAAAGGGAAAGAGGCATATTCCACAATATGCTTTAACCGGCATACTTGTGTCTTTGATCCTTGCTTTTGTTTTTATATTACCGGGCATATTTAAGAGCAAAAAGGAGCAGAGCATACGGGCTATTGATGCGAAGCTTGAAGAACTGTACCCTGAGGTAATGATATCAAATAGATTAAGAGATGAAATAAACAGTATCATGGAGGCTACTGACAAAATAAATGAAGTTATCCGAAATAAATCACATCGTATTGACTTACTTGCCGAGCTGACGATGGTTATTCCTGATGATACATGGATTAAGCAGGTATCCTTTAAAAAGGATAGTTTTGAGATAGAAGGGGTTGGGTTGTCCGGAGCAAAGGTGTTAACGCTGTTGGAATACTCTCCCAGAATTGATAACGTAAGCTTTACGTCTTCTGTTACGAAAGACAAAACCGGTAAAGAGAAGTTTAAGATAAAGGGGAGTATAAAATAATGATGGGGCAATTACTGAATAAGCTTAACAAAAGGGCAAAAATTTTCTTATCTATTGCCGTGGTTATACTCATTATCGTGATCTTTGACAGGTTGTCATTCAGTCCTTTTCCGCATTCATTTACGAATATGGACGAAGAGTTGTCCTTAAAGAAAAACCTGCTTATGAAATACAATACTGCCATTAGCTTGAAAAATTCATACGAGACGAAGTTAAACGAATTAAGAGGTTCTTATAATTCAATTGAGAATAAATTGTTCCAAAGTAAGACTGAGGATTTGGCACAGGCAAAACTGCAGGAGTACGTAAAGAATATAGCAAGGCAGAGCGGTCTCATAATATCAAGAAGCTCTGCACAAAAAGGTGAAATTATAAGTGATGACCCTCGCCTGATGCTTGTTTATGCAAGGGTTGAGATTGCCGGCATCGACAGGATAAAGAAACTCCAGAAATTTCTTTATAACATAGAATATGATAA
>JACZYU010000091.1 GCA_022570935.1 Planctomycetota bacterium
CCCACGTTCCGCACAAAAGCCTGTGTCAAGTTCACGCCACCTTAATGCCGGACGCCGACCAGTCAGTAAACAGGTTTCTTCTGGACTTATCCCGGATTAACGACTACCCCCCGGTTTTGACGCCTTCCCTACGCTTTCGACACTTCATCAGTGGTTCATTTTCATTCGTCTCCAAGTCACGTACCTGACTCAGTCAAGCTGAGCCTTTTTCCTCAACGCTCACCACAATGGCTCTTGACCAATGCAGCTTGAGGCGGTTTGAAGTCTCCTCCTGCAAGGCGACTCCGAGGGGCCGACCCTCATCTTTTGTACAGCTAAGAAACTCAGCTAACGCTAAGTTTCGTTCGTGGCACACAGTCATCTGCGTACCGCACATGCTTGTGCCCACGCCTTTCAAGCTCTTTATCCAATTCGTCAAGGACTATATTAGATAAAAGTGGTGATAACGGCCCTCCCTGCGGAACTCCTTTAGCGGTTGGCTCAATCTTCCCATTGACTTTAACTCCGGCTTTCAGGTAACGGTTAATCAATCTCAACAAGGCCTTGTCTTTGACACGAAGGCTTAGCCTCTGCATCAAGAGGTCGTGGTTAACCATGTCGAAGAATTTCGACAGGTCAATATCCACGGCGTACTTGTAACCCTGCCCGATATATTCCCTTACCTTTCTTACCGCATCATGAGCAGATCGATTTGGTCGAAACCCATAGCTCGATTCCGAAAACCCGGGATCGAAAACAGGTGTTAATACCTGGGCTATTGACTGCTGAATTACCCTATCAGTAACTGTTGGAATACCAAGGGGTCGCTTTCCTCCATCAGGTTTAGGTATCTCTACCCGTTTAACCGGTGAAGGTTTGTAGCTCCCTTCTATCAAATGCTTTCTGATGTTGTTCCAGTGGTTTCTGACAAATTCAGGGAACTCCTTTGTGGACATACCGTCTACACCGGCAGCACCTTTGTTTGCCTTAACCTGTTTCCATGCATTACGCATATTATCTGGTGACAACACCTTTTCCACTACGTTTTCCCCTTTAAGGCTGGCTTTCGATTGAGACCCAAGAATAATCTGCTCCCCCAATCGGGTTCATCGCATTTCTTACCCTCAACAGCGCTCCTCCTTACTTCATGTTCAGGCCTTCAGCGATACTACCGCCTACTATGCCTTCTGCTGACTTCTTTCCGATCACAATTTGAGTTACCCCAAATTGCACTATGTTCGCCATATCCCTTGCTGTCCTCTTCGCTCACATCGGTTGACAGCGTTCCGATGTGCCCAGGCTTGTTCTACCAGTGTCCTGACTGGTGAATCGGGTATATGGCCTGCAACATCGCATGCCGAAAAGATCTCCCCAGATAAGTATGTGAACTTTCTCTGCACAACCGGATCATTTACCCTACCTCCTGAATCACAGGGCTTCGTTATGTTGTGCTAACTCGCCCGGAGGCTAAGCCTTATATGACCTTTCTGTCCGTCGGCTCACAGATTTGCTCTCCGGCTTCCTTCAGACAAAACCTCACGGCTTCGCCCTTGCCTTCGGCTAATGGTTGGCGTATAATGCCGCCATATCGTGATTCTCCCATAAGGGACTTTCACCCTATTAGTTCACATACATGCTGGGCGTACACAAATCGCTTAAGCTAACCCCTCTATCACGTGCGGTTCTTAAGCTTTTTGTTTCTTTGCTTGTTTTATTTTTATTAAAAGTTATTTCAGCCATGCGGGTTAGCCTAGCTCGACGTTAGGTTTAAAGACTCAGAGAATGATGAAGAATGAACTTGACAATATTTAGAAGTGTAACATACTAAAAAGAGATAAATTGGCTGTATGATCCTTTGAAATTTGCCAAAAAGAGAGGAGGAAATAAGATAATGCTAAACACATTCTGGGCTGTTGTCCGAAATGGTAAAATTGAACCTTTAGAAGATGTTAATATCATCGAAGGAATAAAAGTATTAGTAACTTTGCCGCCACCTGAAGATGATACACAATTTTGGGTAAAGAGCAGTCAGATTTCATTAGATACGATTTGGAATAATACAGAGGATGACATTTATGAACAATTACTCCAAAAATGATGTAATTCTAGTGCGTTATCCTTTTTCAGATTTGTCAGGTTCAAAAGTTAGACCTGCAGTTATTGTGAGTGCTTCACACATTTCGGAAGACTTTTTCATTGTACCTCTAACCAGTAAAACAAAACGCCTTTTAGACGGTGAGTTTGTTTTAGCAAACTGGAAAGAAACGGGACTTAATGTAACCACAGCAGTAAAACGAGGTCTTTACACGATTAAGCAGAATTTAATCATAAAAAAAGTCGGAAGTTTATCTGCTTCTGATGCGGAAAAATTAGAGACATCTATGTACAATTGGTTAGGATTGGAGAAACGTTCTATATCTGAATTAAAAGAGAAAAATTGCTTGGATAACGCTAATCAAAAAGATGATAAGAAGATTGTTGATTAAAAACGGAATATTTGTCCATTCTGAGGGCAGGTTCTCTTGTGATAGAAATAGGTCCCTTATCCAATCTTTGTAATACATTAAAAAACCTAACAAAAAATCAACTTGACCCGTTAACAGCGGCTTTTTGAATATTTTTTTTGGCTTCCTATTTAAGCTTTATTTGCTATCAACAGTTTCCAGGAACGGGCAAGTTATTTTGGTCGTTCTGTGATCAACAGACATGTTGTCTTACCTATGAAACACATCTCTCTTGATATATACCTTGACATATATACCAAATAATATATACTTAATGATATATAACATGTATGGAGGGTCACAATTATGGAAACCGCAAAATTATTTATGAATGGACGGAGCCAAGCCGTAAGGCTTCCCAAATCATATCGGTTAAAGGGGACAGAGGTTTTTATTAAAAAAACAGCTGAAGGGGTACTCCTAATTCCAAAAGATCAATCGGTATGGGAAATTTGGGAACAAAATCTTCAAAAATATAAAGATTCTTTTATGGAAGAGAGAAATCAACCACTTAATCAACAAAAAAGAAAAGAGATAGATGCGTTATTTGATTGATACCAATATTTGCATTTTTCTTATGAATCAAAGGCCGCACCGCTTGATTCAAAAATTGAAACATTTTCAGGTGGGAGACATAGGACTATCGTCAATCACCCTTGCAGAACTCCAATATGGCGTGTCAAAAAGCAAAAAGAAAGAAAACAATCAAATTCGGTTAAATGAATTTCTTGTTCCGTTCGAAATATTGCCTTTTGACGAGAGGCATACTATTACCTATGGTGAAATACGTTCTCAACTTGAGAAAACAGGAAAAATTATTGGGCCATTGGATTTATTGATAGCAGCACATGCTTTATCCGAAAAATTCATATTAATTACCAATAACGACAAAGAATTTAAAAGAGTAAAAGGACTTAATGTAAAAAATTGGACAAAATGAAAACCTATTTTATAATTGACAATTTGTATAATAACTCATATCGCACATACTATAGCGGCTTTAAAACCACCAGTAATGTCAGTTTAACTCAGTGTTGTCCGGTTAGGTTTTTGCATGTGCGGCTTTTGTCATACCCGAACACTTTTATCGGGTATCTATAGACTCGTTCCTAGATTCCCGCTAAAAACATGCGGGAATGACAGCTTTGGGATAGTTACTGGAAATGATGGATAATAATGCCTCTGCGTTAATAACAAAAGGAGAAACCATACATATCCTTTGTTATGGTAAACCGGTTGCGGAGATAACCCCCTTGCAATTGGAAGAATTGTCCTCTCCTTCGTGGAAAAAACCCGCCCTGAGACTTTCATTAAATGGAATTTCTTTATCTCAAGCGATTATTGAAGAAAGAAGATCCGGTAAGTAATTGTCCGTTCTATTACTTTATTAGAAAATAATTTGTTAAGAACGATGGATGCCTTACATATTGCATGTGCATTAGAATAGAGAGCGGAACATTTCGTGTCCTCTGACAAAAGACAAATCAAAGCCGCCAGGAAAACAAGTTTAAATGTAATTGCTATTATTTAGTGATTTATATTATACGTACGCATAAGGAGAAATATTTATGAAGCAAACCGTTAAGAGAAAGAATTACCGGGTTGTTTTACAGAATTTTCACTATAAAATTGCTTCAAAGTAATATAAACCATGACTATGATATTGTAAATATAAGGCGTCTGTATATTTAACTGTTAGGAAATCATAGTAATATCAAACAGTAATTTAACATAAAATATAATCATGGAATATAAAGAGATAATGTTAGAGCAAGGCTCTACTGCTTGGTTAGCTTGGCGAAACGAAGGTATAGGAGCATCTGATGCGTCTACTATAATGGGTGAAAACCGATTTAAAAGTCGAGAAGAATTGCTCTATGAAAAAAAACATCAAATTAATGAACCAGCTAATGCTGCAATGAAGGAAGGAACACGACTTGAACCACAAGCCAGAATGGCTTATGAAAAATCAGTAGGGTTTAATGTAGAACCTCTTTGCATAGAATCACTCGAATATCCGTGGTTAAAAGCAAGCCTTGATGGAATATCTCAGAAAAGGGATTCACTCGTAGAAATAAAGTGTGGAAAATCAGCTATGCGTGAAGCCCAACGCGGAGTCATTCCCGAATATTACTATGGACAAATACAACACCAATTAATGGTTACTGGTTTAGAAAAAATTGATTATTGGTGCTATCGACCAGAGAATGGTGGAATTTTACTTGAAGCATTGCGTGATAATTCATACATCCGTAAACTTTTAGAAGTAGAACTTGAATTTTATAATGCAATAAAACATTCCTAACAAAAGCATCAAGCGGATAACCAAACGCGTCATGGAATTTTGCTATTAGCAAAAACCGCGCCACGTTTGTCTGCCGCTTATGCAGTCATTAGGTATTCAATATTATGAATTATCTATGTCAAAACAAAAAAATATTACCGTTGAAATAACGGGAATGAATAGAAAACGGAATAGAAAACGGGTCAAGTCTGCTTAGGAATAGAAAACGGGTCAAGTCTGCTTATGGCTTAACTGATATTATTTTAACCAACAATTGTTTAGTAGATAAGCTATCGGCAGACTTGACCCGTTCTGCCCTACGGTTCCGTGCTTTATATATCGAGAAAGACAAAGAAAGCTTTGAAAAACTTGAATCATTCTTGGCAGAGAAATAATGGAAATACCTTGGGTTATAGAAGAACCTACAAAAATAAAACATGAATTGCTTCGGCAATATATTGCGGCTTGGATGAAAATATTGTTTAGCACAAATAAAAACTATGGTCGTCCACAGCTTGTCACCTATATTGATGGATTTTGTGGTCCCGGAGAATATTATTGTGATACAACAAAAGCTTCTAAATGCGCAGGCTCTCCTGTTTTGGTTGCAAATATTGCGAATGATTTGATCTTAGCTGATAGGCAAAGAGAAGTTGCTATACTTTGCATAGATGAAAATAAAAAGTGTGTCGAGTCGTTACAGAGTATACTTAATGGAATTAATACTAATAACCAATATTGGCAAGTGTATCATGGTGATTTTGAGCAACAAATTAATACAATATTAGATGAAATTGATACAAAGGCTATTAAAGATTATCCCATGTTCTTTTTTGTGGATCCATTTGGGTACTCTGGCTTTCCAATGCAAACATTGAAAAGAATCTTGTCTTACCCGAGGAGTGAAATTTTTATCAATTATATGGTCTACGATGTGGTTCGGTTTTGGGAGCAAGATCATGCAGAACAATCTATGTTGGAGTTGTTTGGCACGGAAGAATATAAAGATGTAGATAAAACACAAGATGCTGAACAACGCCAGCTGTTTTTCATGAATTTATATTGCAAGAACCTTCGAGAGATAGCAAAGTCAAGATATGTTATGCCTTTTCGCATTAATACTCCTGGCCAGGGCGTTCGTCCTCGATATTATCTTATTCATGCGTCACAACATTCTAAAGCATTAAAGGTTATGAAAGATAATATGGCACGAGTTAGTGATGTTGAATATCGTTTTGAAGCTATTGGTGTTAAAACTACACAAATGTCTTTGTTTGAGGATCCCGGGAAAGTTGATCTACGTAATCGCATTAAGGACTACTGTAAAGAGCAAGGAACCATATCTTATGATGAGATTGAAGAATGGGCATATGCAAATACGAATGGTATGGGAAAGACAATTAAGGAAGCTTTAATGCAGTTAGAACAAGAAGGTTTGATTGAAATACAAAGAAAACCAAGACAAAAAAATAATACTGTTACTACAGGAGCACAAATTAAATTCATAGGAGAGTAATTATGGCCACACAAACCTCAATAGAGTGGACAGAACAAACCTGGAATCCAACGACAGGATGTACTAAAGTCTCACCTGGTTGCCAACACTGTTATGCAGAAACTATGGCACGTCGCTTAAAGGCTATGGGTGTTAATGGGTATAAGAACGGGTTTAAACTTGCCCTTCAGCCTCATCGCTTACACGAACCATTACGGCGCAAAAAACCAACTATATATTTTGTGAATTCAATGAGTGATTTGTTTCATGAAAAGATTAAGGATGCTTATATCCGACAGGTATTTGATGTAATGAGGAATGCTCATCTTCATACATTTCAAGTATTGACTAAACGTGCTGAAAGAATGGTCGAACTCTCCAAGTCTTATGAAGTATCACAAAATGTATGGCTAGGTGTTACCGTTGAAAACAAAGAATATGGTTTACCACGAATTGACAAGTTGCGTCAGTTAAAGGCGTATATACGTTTTCTGTCGATTGAACCATTACTTGAGGATATAGGCAAACTTGATTTGACAAACATACAATGGGTCATTGTTGGTGGTGAATCAGGCCCGAAAGCTCGTCCGATGAAACTTGAATGGATAATGAATATCAAACGTCAGTGTGAAGAGCAAAATGTTTCCTTCTTTTTTAAGCAGTGGGGTGGATGGGGAGCAGACGGAAAAAAACGCGCAAAGAAAGCCAATGGAAGGTTATTGCTGGGACGCACATGGGATGATGTTCCAGATATATCGCACAAATCTAACAAACCTTTCAATGATCTCAAAGAAATTGGATGAGATATTTTAGGTATCTAAAGAAAAGTCAACCACGGAAGATAAAACGAGATTCACCACAAAAACATAGAGAACGTAAAGGAAAGAAGACGAAAAATTATGATTGAGAAATTGAAGAATTTAGTTGAATGTCTGATTGGAATAAAAAGTATAATATAAACTAAATTAAGGTTTAATTAAAAATGCCTTTTTTTATAATAAATTTACAGTTTCTAACTATTAGCATACCATAGCCTTATATCAAATGAAACTCTCCATCACCTTGACTTTAGTGCAAAATATCCTAGTATAAGTATAAGTAATAAATATTGCTTAACATGAATACTACATAGCAGAAAAGCATTACCCACGTAATTCACTTCAGTATAAGCAGCTTAGATTTTTCAAAAGAAATTTGTCTATTCCGTTTTTTTTAATCATTTTGTGGGAAAAGTACCCGATATAGTAATTAGGTGGCAAATTTAAAAATAATATATTAGGGAGGAAACAAATGAAATCAATTGATGAAGTTAAGCAATTCATAATAGAGTTGCTTAAATTGTTTCCAGACAAAAAAACTGATCTTGTGCATATTAGTAAAGCATATTATTATGCAAATCGTTATGCTTTAGAAGATTATGGAACATTAGTCTCTACTCATCATTGTGTTAAATTAGATTATGGTATTGGCATTGATGACTATAGAGAAATTATTGACGATTTGGTTGAGGAAGGAGTGGTCTATAGAAAAGACCGATATTTGATTGGTTTAGAGGATATTGAAAGTCATGAAGACTTTGTAAAATTTCCAGAAGTTGTGTTAAAAAGTATTAAAAAAGCATATTCTGAAGTAAAAGAGAAAGACTTTGATCAGCTAAAAGAAGAAACACACCGCCTTAAATCCTACCAAAAGGCATTAAAATACAGTGTAATTGATTATTCTGAAGATATATTTACAGAAGACGAAATTAATGAAGCCAAATCATTTCTCAAAAACATACCGGAATTCAAGAAGTAAATGAAGGAAGTATCGAAAGCAATCATTCTTTCTTTAAAGGTTGGCCGTACATCTATAGCATATTTCTTTAAAGACCATCCAAAACTAAAATCTTTAAGCCTTGAACAGTATGGAAATACACCGTTGGAGAAAGCAGCATTTACCCTCCATTATTTTTTTATTGATAATGATGATAATAACTATGATGCACCAGTAGAAATTGTACAGGGAATTGTATTATATTTAAATTGGAAGAGATTTGAATTTAAAAACCTTGAAAGCCTATATAAAGATTTATCCAATGCCTTTAAGACAAAACAATCAATTGAAGAAATTGAATTGATATTACAAAAGCATGTAACTTAGAATTACCCTTAAGTAGACCGAGAAACATCTCTTTCGTAAATATAAATAAGGACCTACCAAAAAACTCATCGGGTAAACACTATACTTATTTATAATTGCTTTCTTGCTTCTTCAGGTAATGCAGCCATTGCCATCAAGAGGTCATCGTTATCCGGTTTGGCTTTGACAAATGAGGCAAAAAGATGGATGGCTTCTGTATATATGTCTTTTACTATTTCTATTATATTTTCATCGGGGAAATTGTTGGTAGTTACTACGGATTCCATATTTGATATCAATGTGACAAGCGTCCAGTAGTCGAGCGGTATTCGTTTCATCAAATCATTACCCAGATAAGTAAGATAATCACGTATAACGTGGAGTCTCTCTTCTGACAATAAATCCCTCCTTCCCTTCTTTATTAAAGAGGAAGAGTGGGTTATCATGTCAGCAATTTTCTTAGACAGTTCGGCAACAGCAACGCGTCCTATTGCCATAATGGAAGCTGCCGTCCTCATTTCAATCTTTCGTTCCTGAGAAATTTTGATGATGTCATCAAAGATCATACAAATATTATCTTCAAGCAGGCTATTGATCTTTTCTAAATCCCAACGCTCATTCTTCAGATTCTGTACCCATTCCAGATAAGACACGAAGACACCTCCCATGTTTGTACTGATATCGGGTGTTATAA
>JACZYU010000256.1 GCA_022570935.1 Planctomycetota bacterium
CCATATACCTGGAATTACAAAAACGCTCTGGCGGACAAAATGCCTTATACATGCCATGTGAAAGCTTTGTCAATCATTATATATCTACTATAAGGACTGGCGACTGGGATAGTTTTAGAAACAAATACCGGCAAATTGACACTCTTTTAATAGATGATGTACACTTCCTGGCAAACTCTCAAAGTACCAGGGAAGAGTTTTTCCACACCTTCAACGCTCTTTATACTTGTCAGAAGCAAATTGTTTTATCAAGCGACTGTCCTCCTGAAGAGATACCAGCCATAGAAGATCGCCTCATCTCGCGGTTCAGGTGGGGTCTGATAACCAGAATAGACCCTCCTGGTTTTGAAACCAGTGTTGCTATAATTCAAAAAAAGACGGCGCTCTTGAATATGGAAATTTCCGATGACGTGGCTCATTATTTAGCAGAACACGCTACTTCCAGTATAAGAGAAATTGAGGGCACACTCACAAATATTAATAAATATGCAATGATAAGCGAGAGCAAGATAGACTTGAACTTTGTAAAGCAGGTAATCGGTAAACCCACAAAGCACAAAAGCTATATAGGTATTGAAAAAATACTAAATACCGTTACAAAACATTTTAGCGTTCAACTCTCGCAACTACATTCCAAAAGAAAACTTAAATCCATTACTTTGCCCAGGCAAGTTGCAATGCACCTGGCACGGAAACTTACTAATTTATCATTAGAGGAAATAGGTGGTTATATGGGTGGTCGTGATCATACAACTGTTATGCATGCGGATGAAAAAATAAGAAATCTTAGAAAACTAGACCGAAATATATCCGCTACATTAAGAAAACTGGAAACCTTAATTATAAAACAACACAATGACTAATTACCTGTTCATATGTTGTAGATTCTTTTTCGGTTTTGACGAACTATTATAACAGACACAAAAAAACTGATAGTTTTGTAGTATAAACAATGGCCTTTTTTACAAGAAACTGACTATAAACCGTCATTTAAATGACAATCAATTAAAAATCTTAAGTCGTTATTTAACAACATATTAAAGCACATAATATTATATATTATATTTTAATATGACTACATAATACTAATAGGTATAATAGTTTTCTTAATTAAATACTATATATATAATATAATACATTATTTACAACACATTAGGTTTTAATTCCATAAAATGAAAATCAAATGTAATAGAGAAGCGATTAAAAAAGGATTCCATGCTGTAGAAAGTGTTATATCCGGTTCAAATATAAATCCAATGCTTCAAAACGTTAAAATTGTAGCAAAAGATAAAACCTTGGAGCTTTCTACCACCGACCTGGAAGTCAGTGTAAGTTATCTAGT
This sequence comes from Planctomycetota bacterium, assembly GCA_022570935.1. GTDB lineage: Bacteria > Planctomycetota > Brocadiia > Brocadiales > Scalinduaceae > Scalindua. The sequence continues at coordinate 1,343 of JACZYU010000256.1, forward strand.
AGACTCAGTAGACGTTATTAAACCAGGCGAGATGGTTGGGCCGGAAAATAAAATTGCATCAATAGTAAAAGAATGGTCGGAGGATGACATAGAAATAGAAGAAAAAGATAAGAAATGTATAATAGCTGGGGAAAACAGCTATTTTAAAATTCTATGTTCAGATCCAGAAGAATTCCCAACGATACCTCAGTTTGTAGATGACGAATACATAGAGATAGATAAGGACATATTAACAGAAATGATAAAGAGAACAGCCTTTATCATATTAGGTGACAAGACAAGATTCGGTACTAACGGTGTATTTTTGGACATAAGCGAGAAACATATAAAAATGGTTGCAAATGATGGACGAAGACTAGCAGAGGTGAAGAAAAAAATAAATAATCCTAATGATATTGCAAGAAATTGTATAATTCCTATAAAAGGTGTTTCACAGATACTTAGGATAATAAGTGAACAGGAAGGCGCCGTAAAATTAAGGGTAGAAGAGAAGCGTATACTCGTAAAAACAGAAAACGCAACGCTATGTTCACAATTGTTGGAGGGACAATATCCAAAGTATGAGGAAGTAATTCCGTCTAAGCTTGACAAGCATGCCATTTTAAACAAACACGAATTTACCACTGCAATTCGCAGGGGATCTATTATGACAACAGAAGAGTATAAACTGTTGAAGTTTAAGTTTACCAGTAAAACACTTGAGATAAGATGTATATCGCCGGATGTGGGTGAGTCGAAGACGGTTATACCGGTAGAATATTCTGGAGATGAGTTGGAAATAGGGTTAAACCCGGAGTTTGTGCTGGATTTCCTTAAGAATGTTGATACCGATGAGATCAAACTCGATATGAAGGATTCCGGAACGGCAGGTGTATTTAAAGCCGGGGGAGGGTGTACCTACGTGGTCATGCCCATGAATTTAGGAGAAGAGAAAACAACGTGATAGGACAGTTCAG
>JACZYU010000092.1 GCA_022570935.1 Planctomycetota bacterium
AAGTAATTGCATGGCAGAAATTCAGAAACAACAAAAATGCAAAGGTCAACTGGCAATTCACTGAAAAAAACGCTCGTATCAAGTTACGCAGGCTTTATCCGACACTTGATGGTTGACATGACACTAGGCTGAATACGCTGTTGGTTCTGGTAACACAGAAGGGGGTGATAGAACAGAGGGTGTTGATCCTGTTAAATCAGATGAGGAGTTGATTGAGGTCTTAAAGGAGGCAATTGATTTAACCAAAGAATATCTTAAAAAACGAGGGTTTGGATTAAGCCGAATTATTGAATCCAAAGGATTTGATAAAAATGCTGCTATACGTGACGCCAAGGAGGTGGTCAATCAAAGCGAAGAAACACGCAAGCGGTTTGAAATACTAGCGAGGGAAGTTTTTAAGAAATTCAAGGCGTGTTTGACTATTGTTGAAATTAATAATTATCGTAAAGATAATGATGCCATTGATATTATTTATAAAAAACTTCAAGGAGATAAGATTGAAGTTGATATATCTGATATTATCAAGGAGTTACATACTATTGTTGATGAAGCCATTACTCCTGCCGCTCAATCAATATATGATAAAGGAAGAATATATGACATAAGTAAGATTGATTTTGGGAAATTAAAGGAGGAGTTTCAAAAATCTCATAAAAAAAACACGACGGTTCAATGTTTGAAAAATCAGGTTGAACGGCGATTGGATTTGATGTTGCAACGTAATCCGTTAAGGCTGGATTATCATAAGCGGTATCAGGAGATTATTGCTGAATATAATAAAGAGAAAGACAGGATAACCATTGAGGAGACATTTGCTGAACTGCTTAAATTTATCGATGATTTGGATGAGGAAGATAGACGAGCTGTACGGGAAGGGTTAACTGAGGAAGATTTGGCTTTATTCGATTTGATATGCAAACCTGATTTGAAACCAAAGGATAGAAATCGCATTAAGGATATTGCCAGGCAACTCCTTGATAACTTGAAAGACGAAAAACTCCGTATAGATAATTGGCGGGAAAAAGAGAGTACTAAAGCCGAAGTAAAAACCTTTATTCATGATTTCTTATGGGATGATACGACTGGATTGCCAGTTGGTGTTTATAGTCCTGAAGAGGTTAATGAAAAGACGGAGCTTGTGTTCGACCATATCTTTCGTCAATATGAAGATGCTGAACATAACATTTATGCCGCGGCATAGAATGTAAGAGAAGGAAGGTATTGTGGTGGAGGGTTACTCTTGATTTTAATCGTATTTAATTCAGTTATGAAAACATCCTTTAAGTCATTTCGTCAATTTCCAAAATTCTTTTATAAGTTTTTCTAGGGAAGAAGTTGTTGGATTGTCTACACACTCGGTTAGTAATGATATAAGTGATGAATTTAATTCTTCGTATCTATCGGTAGGTACGGCTTGGTCATCATATTCAGATTCGAGGGCTTTAAATATAAAAAAAAGGGTAAAATATAATTGTGGAGATTTATCCAAGTCAGCATTGCAACAATGCATCATTTCTTGCAGATTTTCTTGGTGTAGCCCCTTCTGTATCAGCTTTTTTGTGATATGCATCAAGTAGTTCCTGCTTTGTTATTATTGACTCAAAATCAATACATTCTTTCTGGATTTCCTCTTTGCCACCTTCCTGTCTATCTACCAGAACAATTACTTTTATAATTTCTAATCCAAACTCTTTAGCCTTATGTATAGCATCAATGGTTGATTGCCCTGTTGTAACTACATCATCAACAATAACTACCTTGCTACCTTTTTTAACATCGCCTTCAATAGTCTTTTTAAGACCGTGTTCTTTTGCTGTTTTTCTTACAACAAAAGTATTTATATCACGTTCCTTTATACGGCTTGTATAAGATACTGCATTGGCAATAGGGTCAGCACCAAGAGTAAGCCCACCTATTGCATCAACATCCAAATCTGAGATTCTACTAAATATAAGATTTCCAATAAGTACCATGCCATGAGCGCTCTGTGTAGTTTTCTTACAGTCTATATAAACATCACTTTTTCTGCCGGAGGCAAGATTATAGACTGGCTTATCGGAGACCTTAAGTGATTTTGAAACAAGTAGATCAACTAATTCACTTTTTAGCATTTTATATATTTATATATGGTTGGAACTTTGGATTTTACAAGAATAACAAATGAGTGTATTGTTACATAATCGCTTTAGAAATGAATAACCCCATTTACCTTTCATCATTTTACATGAATTTATCAATGGTGTCTATTTTTTTTTGATTGGTCTTTGCCGAAAGATTGTAGGTTTTTAACTTCTTTTACTAAATCTTGTCGAGAAAGTACCACAACCTCAAAAAATGTCAAGAAAAAAACTAGATTTTGTACAAGGAAATTTATACTATACGATATATTGTATCCATAAGTAAGCCCCATTTTAGTCTGTTGTTAATATTTCCTTTTCCACAAAACAGCTAAAGGGGTGGCTAGATGGTGTTAATGCTATGCTAAACAATGTAAGTTATGTGGTAGCTATTGGGACTTATCCGTAGGCATTTAAAAACAGGCTGATTAGTGTAACAGCTTAATATCCAACATGTTAGCATAATTATAGGAACAAATAGGGACAGCGACCGCATTCTAGAAACAGGAACTATTTTCCTGTTTCTAGTAATTCTTAAATTCCTCCCTGTCCCTGTTAGGCGGAAATTCCCCCAAAAATAGTGACAGCACCCCATACCTCTTCCGCTATCTCTTCTCTGGATTTTATTTGATTGTTTTTTGTGCACTCAATCGTACACCAGTTATTATCACCGTTGGCAAGATCTAAGTATATATCTTGAACCCTCTTTAAGTATTCCGTATCTATTTCGTGCAGATCCGCTTCTGATTTAAATTCTTTCGATTCTTTTGCCCTGGTTCTAATTAATTCCTGTGAAATCTCTATTGGAACGTGTAAGTAAATTGTAAGGTTGACTCTGGGGATAGTGTAAGTTTTATGTTCAAGTTCCTCAATCCATTCAAAAAACTTTTTCCGTTCCTTGGTATCGCTGATCTTTGCTCCCTGATGTGCCATATTTGAGCAGACATAACGATTGGATATTATTATGTTTCCTTCAATAAGCCATTTATTCATCTGGTCTTTTGCCTCCCATCTGTCGCCTGCATAAAGCAGGGAGGTGAGATACGGATTGACCTCATCAGGCCTTGACTCAATATATTCTGTTTTGTAATTGCCAGAGATTGATTTTTTTTCTGTGGAAAGTGGATATGTTTTAAGATGGTTTTTTAATTCTTGCGGCCAGCCGAATCCGCCTTTCAAATATTCTTCTATCATGTTTGCAAAGAAGGACTTACCGTATTGCGGAAAATCCGTCATTTGTACCTGATAGCCTTCTTTTAGCAGTCTTTCCACGAGGAGACGAGTTTGAACAGTTTTCCCGCTCCCATCTGTTCCTTCAACGACTATGAGTTTACCTTTCATTTTTATTAGTATCCTGTCCGTCTAAGCCCAATGTTATTGAATCAAGACGTAGCGGAATGGCTTTAGCCTTCCATTTATACACTTAGACATGGTAATGGAAACCTGAAGGTTTCCGCTACAGTGCCGGAACAAATAGTAACAAGGCAGATACAAAAATCAAATGATTTGTTGTAAAAGGGGATATTTTTGATACAATTTTCTATAATTATGTATATTAAAATTTCGAATTCCAAGAGTTTTAAAATAATAGTTTGCTTTGTTTTTTTGCTTTTACTCAGCCAAAAGGTATGTGCAGAAGATGAAGCCGAAAAACTAAGGAAAGAGATTTTAGAACTTGAAAAGATTGTGAATCCGTTTGTACGGATTTTCCAAAAGGTATCACGTTTGGTGGCGCCTTCGGTTGTGAGCATAGTGGCAGAAGGTGCTTATGGCACTTCTACGGATCCCCATGAAGAGGGGACTTCGCCTTTTGTCCATCCCAAAAAAAAGGATAAAAAATCCCAGAATTCTAATAAGCCAAGTTTTGGCTCTGGAATCGTAATAAAAAAAACAGGGTATATCCTTACTAACTGTCATGTCATCGAGGGTTTTGAAAACGGCAGGATAACCGTTACATTATATAACGGGGACAAGTATGATGCTGCCGTTATTGGCAAGGATCCAAACACAGACCTGGCAATTTTGAAGATTGCGTGCGACAATCTCAGGGAAGCAATTCTTGGAGACCCAAAAAGGGTGAAGGTTGGAGATTGGGTAATTGCTATTGGCAATCCCTTTGGATATAGCCAGACAGTTTCTTCCGGTATTGTAAGTGCAATAGGGAGAACACATGTTACACCATTTGCGAAACCTTTTGCTTACGAGGATTTTATTCAGACTGACGCAGCGATTAATCCGGGGAACAGTGGCGGCCCACTGGTGAATCTGCGAGGCGAAATCATTGGTGTTAATTCCGCTATCGCAACACGCACTGGAGGATTTCAGGGAGTAGGATTTGCAATTTCCATAGAGATTGCAAAAGAAGTCATATCTGATCTCATCGAAAAAGGCAGAGTCGTAAGAGGTTACCTGGGTGTAGGGCTTCAGAATATAAGTGAAGATCTTGCCTCATATCTGAATTTAGAAAGTAAAAGAGATGTGTTGAGGGAGTTTCAGCTTGAATCTGATAAAGGAGCCTTCATTTCTGAAGTATGGCAGGATACTCCTGCATCAAGAGGAAAGATTCTTCCCGGAGATGTCATCATTGAGTTTGGCGGCCGTGAGATTCTAAATATAGACGACCTGCAGAAGGCCATAAGGGTTTCGACTGTTGACAGTGACGTGAAGGTAAGAATCATTCGCAATAAAAAAGAAAAGTCGCTGACAATCAAAATTGATCAACAACCTGAAAGCATGTCAGGGAAGAAATACGTAACAATTAAGACGCTTCTCGGACAGGCAAGCCTTGGCATCGGCCTGGCGATTGAAGACCTGCCACATGAAGATAAAGAACGTCATGGCGTAATTGTAAGGCATGTTGTAAGTGATAGTCCGGCAGAGAGAGCGGGTATATTACCCGGTGACATAATACTAAAAGTCGGTTCCAGTGAAGTTAACTCACTTAATGAATTCCAGTCAGTACTGCAGGGGTTTGTTGAAAAAGGTGTGTCTGTATCTGTGCTTATCAAATCAAAGGGCTATGTTACTTTGAGGTATTAGCTTAGCTCTTCTTTCGGCCCACGGTATTTACTTCTTTTTTTTAGTGACAGTTTTCGGCTTACTTTTTCCTTCTTTTCTTTTCAGGAGCCTTTTCGGCAAGATCAAGGCACTCCTTAAGGGTCAGATCTTTCGGTTCTTTGTCCTTGGGTATTTTGACATTCTTTTTCCCTGCTTTTATATAAGGCCCGTACCGTCCGTTTAAAACTTGCACATCAGGGTTTTCGTCAAATGACTTAATGAATTTTTCTGCATCCGCTTTACGCTTGGCTTCTATTAATTCAACGGCTCTCTCCTGGACGACAGTATATGGATTATCATCATCGGTTAAGGAAACAAACTTATTGTCGTGCCGGATATATGGTCCAAACCTGCCAATTGCAGCAGTTATTACTTTGTCTTCATAGGTTCCAACTTCTCTTGGAAGTTTAAATAAGTCTATAGCTTCTTCGTATGTGATGGCTTCCAGTCTCTGCTCCTTTAGCAGGCTGGCATATTTAGGCTTTTCTTCTCCAAGCTCTTCAGTTGTGCCGATTTGTGCCACAGGACCGAATCGTCCTAATCTGACCAATACGGTTCGGCCTGTCTTGGGATCCTTACCAAGTTCTCTTGAAGTGTCAACTTCTGCTCTGTCTATTGCCTCCGTCGCTTTTACCTTTTCGTGGAAGCTTCCATAAAAGTTGCCAATCATTTTATCCCACGCCAGCTTACCGGCGGCAATATCGTCGAATTCTTCTTCTATAGACGCTGTAAATGAATAATCTAATTCTCTTGGAAAATTTTCAACGAGGAAGTCGTTGACTATCATTGCTACGTCTGTTGGAAAAAGCTTTGCTTTTTCTGCACCCGTAATTTCCTTTCTTGTGTATGCGTTAACTTCGTTGTTTGCCAGGATCAGTTCCTGATATTGCCTCTCCCTGCCATCTCTGTGTTCTTTGAGTACATATCCTCTTTTTTGTATGGTAGAAATGGTGGGCGCATAGGTAGATGGTCTGCCGATACCCATTTCCTCAAGTTTCTTAACAAGGCTTGCTTCTGTGTACCTGGCTGGTGGTCTTGTAAACCGTTCAACCGCCTTCATTTTGTCAAGGTTGAGTTCTTGTCCAATGTTCAGTGGTGGTAACATTCCTTTGTTTTCCTCATCTTCCTTTTCTTCGTCTGTTGATTCAAGGTAGACCTTAAGAAATCCTTCAAATATGATGACCTCACCTGTTGCTTTCATGGTTTGGGGAACCGTGGATATACCGATCGTTGCCGTGGTCCTTTCAATCCTGGCGTTGGCCATTTGTGAAGCAATTGCCCGTTTCCATATCAACTCATAAAGGCGTGTCTGGTTTCTGTCACTGCCTGCACTTTTTTCTGAAAAGTCTGTAGGCCTGATGGCTTCGTGAGCTTCCTGAGCAGAACCGGACTTGGTTGTGTATTGCCTTGTTTCTGAATATTCGGCGCCGTATGCGGAAACTACTTCTTTTGCGGCGATATCCATCGCTAATTTTGAGAGACTTACAGAATCCGTTCTCATATATGTAATCTTACCTGATTCGTATAAACGTTGTGCCAGGGTCATCGTCTGCGCTACCGAGAACCCGAGCTTAAGACTGGCTTCCTGTTGTAGTGTAGATGTGGTAAACGGGGCGGCCGGTTTTTTCTGCCCCGGCTTCTTCTCTAAATCTTTTATTGAGAAAGTGGCCCCAATACATTTGGTTAGGAAGTCCAGAGCTTCCTCTTCTGTGGAAAACCTTTCAGCCAATTCCGCCTTTAATATTTTATTGTCGCCAACCAGGAACTCGGCGCTGACTTTGAAGAATGATTGACCATCAAATTGCTCAATTTCCCGTTCTCTTTCTACCACCATTCTTACCGCTACAGACTGAACCCTTCCTGCAGAAAGACCGCGGCGTATTTTTTTCCATAAAATTGGGGAGAGTTCAAATCCTACAAGTCTGTCCAGAACCCGTCTGGCCTGTTGCGCATTGACAAGATCGATATCTATGCTTCTTGGTGATTTAATAGCATTAAGTATCGCCTGTTTTGTAATTTCACTGAAAACGATCCTGCGCGTTTTCTTTTCATCCAAGTTAAGTGCTTCATTCAAGTGCCATGATATCGCTTCTCCTTCACGGTCCTCATCAGTAGCCAGCCATACTACTTCAGCGTTCTTTGCTGATTTTTTTAGTTCTCTTACAACGTCTTTTTTCTCTTTAGGGACTTCGTACGTAGGCCGAAATCCATTTTTGATGTCTATGGCATCATTCGCCTTGGGAAGGTCCCTGACATGGCCGAAACATGATTTTACGGTAAAATCCTTGCCAAGATAACCCTCAATGGTTTTTGCTTTTGCCGGTGACTCTACTATTACAAGGTTTTTGGCCATAGTATTATATTGTCTTGATTAAACAATGAAAGTTCGCGCCTGTAAAAATAAAACGTTTTTGATAACAGTTATCAAAGGTTAAAAATTAAAACAAAGGTGCTGTCACGTGTCAAGGGTTTTTTGTTCTCGGTTCTTCTATGCTTTTTGCAAATATTGGGTTACAACAATTAAATTTTAGCTACCAAACCATATTATACCTTCCCCCAGGATGTTAATATTCTATATCTGTAATGAAATATATTTATTATATAGGAATTTCCGTTTTAAGTCTTTATGGTTTTTGTGGTTATGTCATTGTCCTTTTACTGTGAGGTGACTCAAACCTAAAGGAATGAGTTACATTTCGTAATTCTAAAGCTAAAGACTTGGTTTCGTGCTGATAGTGGATGTAACTCATTCCTTTAGGTTTGATGATGTAAGATCATGCTGGCGGTTAAAGTCCGCCCAGAGGGCGCTAATTTTAAGATGTTGTCGCTTCTGCCTTGTCTTCGCTAATAGGTTAATTTGCCATGATAGCAGTTTTAATTGCCGTTCTGACGACCAAAATTAATGATTTATAAAAAAAATAACCGCCCAGTTCCTGCTTGATATTTTAGCTGCATAACAGTATAATCGTTCAACATTTTAAAAAAATATCTTACCCTCGGCCTTGATGGCAATTCATGTCATGTTTTTGCCATAGTATCAATGGCCGGTCAGGGCGGAAAAGAGAAGTAGAAGTAGATTTCGCCTCCCCGTACCTGTTGAGGAAAATATCAATAATCTCAACTTTTGTAAGCTTTTCGGTCAAATATGAAACTCCGGCCTGATTTTTTGAACTTGGTACTGTAAGAACAGCGGAACGAAACAACAGACAGTTAACAGAAAAAACCCATTGAAACATACTAAAGCCTTTCACGGTACCTCATGAGCCATCATCTTCCTGACAATGAAGAACAAATATGGGCGCACGTCCAGAAGAAAGTTAAAGAGAAGGTCTCTTCGCAACAATTTACAACGTGGTTTGAAGGCCTAAAGTTAATCAAAGTCAATGTAGAGGATGCCTATATTCTTGCCCCAAATTCCTTTTGCCGGGAGTGGATAGAAAACAACTATATGGATGTTATTTCCTCTACATTAGATGAAGTAACAAAAACCAAGTATAACGTAAAACTCGTCATTGACAGTAAAGATATTAAAGAATCTACGTCTTTTGTTCAGAGTAATAAACATTCGTTAAAGGAGAAAAACCACTCCTACATAAATAAAAATTATAGCTTCGATAATTTCCTGGTAGGGCCATGTAACCGCCTGGCACATGCTGCTGCGCTTGCCGTGTCTGAGTCTCCCGGCACTGCTTATAATCCATTATTCATCCACGGATCGGTTGGTCTGGGCAAAACACATCTACTTCAAGCCATATACCTGGAATTACAAAAACGCTCTGGCGGACAAAATGCCTTATACATGCCATGTGAAAGCTTTGTCAATCATTATATATCTACTATAAGGACTGGCGACTGGGATAGTTTTAGAAACAAATA
>JACZYU010000257.1 GCA_022570935.1 Planctomycetota bacterium
GAATTGTTGTAGCAAAAGAAAACGATATTATTGTAATAAAAATTACTACCTGGATTTTAATCAGGTTTAAGCTCATTTTTGCAGAACCAATTTTTTAGTCTGGGAGAAGTCGTTCATTTTTAATTGATAAATATAGACTCCGGGGGCAACAGATTTGCCAACATTATTTTTTAGAATCCCAATAAGGGAAAATAAATATTTGAAGGAATTGGTGAAAAATTTTAGGAGTATTTTAACTATTAGCTGTAACACCAATATTATCAACTAAAGCCAATTTAATAGTAATGTACTCGAAAAAGTAAAGAGAACAAAAAATTAAAATTGTAAAAACAGTGTAAATCTTTGCACACTTTCTAACCTGAATAATTCATCAGTAATCCAATAAATGTTCGCAGAGTTCCCCTTAACTATCTTATATTCAGGTAGTTAAAAAAACAATATAGCCAGGAGAACCCATGCAAACATTCGAGCAAAATTTAGACTGCCATAATGACAAACACCAACTATTTTCCTCACCGAATTCAGAACTTATCTCAACGCCTATGAATACATCTCCTGTGTGTGGGAAAAAGGTTGACCTTGATTTTAACGGCGGAAGTATGACCAGTGATGCAGGTGTACTTATATTAAGTGAAATAGAAAGGAATTGTGGTATAATCAAGTCTCTTTCATCCTGTATTGATGATACGCGTCGAACGTATTCGATTGATCATTCCACAGAGGAGATATTGGCACAGCGTGTATATCAGATTTCCTGCGGATATGAGGATGCCAATGACAGTGACAGTTTACGAAAAGACCCTGCGATAAAGATGGCTGTAGGGCATCTACCCATTCAGGGGGATGATTTAGCATCACAACCGACTATCAGTCGTTTGGAGAACCGGATTACGGATTCGGAACTGGAAAAGATGAAGGATGTCTTTATGGATCATTTTATTGCTTCATATGATGAGGAACCTGAAGTAATCGTTCTCGATTTTGATGATACGCATCATGTAGTTCACGGACATCAGCAGATGGCTTTATTCAACAGTTATTATCACGAGACCTGTTATATGCCTCTGCATGTCTATGAGGGGATGAGTGGAAACTTCATTACAGCCATATTACGTCCCGGGAAGCGTTCCAGTGGAAAAGAAACAGTGGGATATCTCAAGTCTATCGTGGAGCGAATCCGTACACACTGGGAAAACACCATCATTGTATTTCGGGGAGATGGTCACTTTTCATCGCCAGAGGTGTTTGATTATATTGCGACTCAGGAAAATATGTATTCCATAACTGGGCTCACCAGCAACAACAAACTGCTTAATCAAGCACAGACCACCATTAACAGCGCCAAAAAATTATATGATCACCGTCAAGCTAAAGTGAAACTGTATCATTCTTTTTACTATCAGGCTGGCAGTTGGTCTCACGCCAGAAAGGTTGTGGTAAAGGTAGAGATGAGCGACTATGGGTTGAATGTTCGGTTTATCAGTACGGATATGGTCTATGCAAAAACCAAGGCACTGTATGAGATGATTTATTGCGGACGGGGAAGTATGGAACTGCGTATCAAAGATCATAAAACCTACACGAAAAGTGATCGCACATCCTGTCACAGTTTCAAAGCCAATCAATTCCGTCTATTTCTTCATTCTGCGGCGTATGTCCTTTTACATGCTCTGAGGACTCAACTGTTGAAAGGGACGGAACTTGCGAATGCTACCTTGGATACTCTTCGTCTGAAACTATTGAAGATTGGTGCCAGGGTTGTGGAGATGAAGACCAAAATAAAGATACATTTACCCACTGCCTATCCCTTGAAGCGTCTACTGAAAAAGTGTCTGGATATACTAAAATATCTCTATCAGTCAAATAGCCACCCTGTTTCACCTGTTTTATTATGCTGACAGGATTTCTTCTACAATCCGGTTATTCGAAAAATCAACACGGTGATTATCTATTGAAGGAGAGGTGCGCTCAGAACAAATATTTTGCCTCATTCCTCATGGAAATAGACACCAAAATCATATTGTTTATACCTGTATAGAGGCTTGAATTGTTACAACCGCTACAACTCAAACTGTAACAGGTCATTTATTCCTGCCAATATGACTAAAAAATGTAAATTTGAATCAAATTGTTGGGCTGGTGAATTAATCAGGATAGTACAAAGTCATACAAAGCAATCCAAGTTACTTAGTCCTAAATTTAACCCCGAAGTTTCGGGACTCTTATTTACTCGAATCCCGAACTTTCCAGATTTGAGCAATACTTTACGTTCTAACACCGAC
>JACZYU010000093.1 GCA_022570935.1 Planctomycetota bacterium
CTCCTTTGAAATCTATATCCTGAGGAATACCACCCAGAACAGCTCCCGCATGAACGTGGCAACGTGGCCCTATCGAAGTGTAAGGCATGATACTGACATTGGGGCCAATGACAGTTCCATCACCAATATTCACATCTGCTTCAATGACTGTAAATGGGCCTACATCAACATCTTTTCCCAGCTCAGCCCCTGGATCAATAATAGCGGTTTCGTGAATCACTTTATTCCCTCACTTATCATCAGCTACCATGGGTATTCCCGTTTGCTATACATTCAAATCAGTACCTCAACTATTTTGTAAATTCCAACAATCGTAACCGTTCACGGGGTATCAGCTAGACTCCATTGCAAAAGGAGTCACAACCCCCTTAATCCCCCTTTTTTAAGGGGGAATTAAAAGCAAGCCCCCTTTAGGTTGCGTAACTTACAAAAAATTCACATACACCCATCGGATGATGAGAAACGCAGGCTAAAGCCTGCGGCTACTATAATATAGAAAATAAAATCGCTCAATTTAGGTTATACAAACATTGTCTTTCACTTATGCTTATTATGCACGGAGTTTTATACCAAAGGCATTACTGAGATTTTCAAGGATTTCTTCCTGCAACTTATCTACTTCTTCACTCTTCAAAGTTCTATCATCCGCCCTGAATATCAATCTGAAGGCTATGCTCTTCTTGCCCTTCTCAATCTGTTTACCCCTGTATACGTCAAAGAATTCTATGCCATCGACGTAGACTATATTAAGTGATTCGATACACCCTTTTATCTCTGCCCATGTAACCGTCTCATCACTTACTACAGCCAGATCTCTCGTTACTATGGGGAATGACGGAATCTTGTGGTATGAACTTTCCAGATTTGTATTCTCTATCAATATATCGAAGTCAAGCTCTGCAACACACGGCTTGCTCCTGAAATCATAATCATTAATTACTTCTCTACTCAATTCACCAATATATCCCAGTAACTTACCTCCCAGTTTGAGTTCTGCAGATTTTTCAGGATTAAACAGGCCAAAATCACAACGCCTGGTCTCAAGCTTTTGCACAATATTTAGTTGACTGAGTATGGTCTCTATAACACCTTTCAAGGAGAGGAATCCTTCCTCTCCAAGAATACTCAGGCACTCTTTCTCCTCCGGCATCTCACCATCTCCCCGAGGTAAATATATCTTGGACAATTCGTATATATTCGTCTTCTCTACACCATAGTTCTGATTGTGTTTTTTTACACGCAGCAGATTATGCACAAGCGCTTTTCTCAGAAGATTTTCGTCTTGCCGTATCGGGTTCATGATCTTTATACTACTGTCGTCAGACCAGATATTACCATGCTTTTCTTGCAACTCGCCTACGATGCTGTCGGTAATAACTTCATCAAAACCCAGTCCGGAAATAACAGATTTTGTTTTTTCAGTAACTTTGTCGAATATGTTGTCCTGTGTCAATTTTACTCTAATATTACTTTCTGCCGGTATTTTATCGTATCCATGAATTCTGGCAACTTCTTCTATCAGGTCTACTTCCCGATATACGTCCCCCCTGAAGCTGGGAACTTCTACCGTCAGATTGTCTTCCGTTTCTCCCTCCGGCTTTATCGTGAACTGTAAGCGTTCCAGGATGCCCTTAGCTGTATCCTTATCAATGTTAAGCCCCAACAAGCTGTTCAACCGGGACATCCTCAAAGTAACACTCACCTTTTTACCTTCAAGATAGTTCTGATCAATTACACCTTCTACAACCTGACCACCCGCTATATCCAATATCATCTTTGCTGCCCTCCTTGATGCCCAGTCAACACATTCAGGATCCACACGACGTTCAAAGCGATAGGAGGAATCCGAGATGAGGCTCAGTTTTCTCGAAGTTCTTCTGACATTTCTCGGATCAAAGAAGGCGCTTTCCAAGAGAATATTCTTTGTTGTATCAGAGACTTCTGTATCCCTGCCTCCCATTATGCCCGCAATGGCTACCGGCCTTTGCGCGTCTGCAATCACCAGCATTTCATCCGTAAGCATACACTTGCTGCCATCTATTGCCTCCATGGTCTCACCCTTCTTTGCCCTTCTAACAATAATTTTCTTCCCACTTAATTTGTCAAAATCAAAGGCGTGTAACGGTTGACCGCTTTCCATCAAAACATAGTTTGTAATGTCTACTATATTATTCACGGGGCGCAATCCGATGCTGTTAATTCTTTTCTGAAGCCATTCTGGTGAAGGGGCGATTTTCACATCTTTTATAATTCGCGCCGTATACCTCGGGCATAATTCATTATCTTCTATTGTAACACCGGTTAAATCATTCACCTTTTCAGTTGTTGTCTCATAATCCACACCTGGAATAACAAGCTTACTGCGTACAATAGTGGCAACCTCTCTTGCGATCCCAATAAAACCCTGACAATCAGGCCTGTTAGTGGTCACCTCGACCTCCAGGCAGAAATCATCGTCCACAGGATTTATTGTATCAACTACCAGTCCTGCATTTGTCAATTTCTCTGCTAATGCCTCTACAGAGAGATCGTGTTTGCAGTAATCCTTAAGCCAATTGTAACTGATTCTCATAGTTTTAAAATTGTGACAAAAATCTCAGGTCATTTTCAAAGAAAAGCCTGATGTTATCTATTCCATACTTTAGCATGGTAAGTCTCTCCACACCCAGACCAAATGCAAACCCGGTATACTTCTCCGCATCATAGCCAACAGTCTCAAACACATTAGGGTCTACCATTCCTGCACCCAATACCTCAACCCAGCCACTGTGAGAGCATACACTACATCCTGTCCCCTTACAGATAGAGCACGAAATATCTATCTCTGCGCTTGGTTCGGTAAAGGGAAAGAAAGAAGGGCGAAATCTCATCTTAATATCCTGCCCGAAGTATGATTGAGCAAACAGGGTTAAAACGTATTTTAGATCGCTGAAGCTCACACCTTCATCCACCATCAAACCTTCAATCTGATGAAACATGGAGGCATGACGGGCATCAACGGTATCCGGCCTGAAAACCTTTCCGGGGGCAATCATCCTTATGGGAGGCTGCTTCTTCTCCATCACCCTTATCTGGACGGTGGAGGTCTGACTTCTCAGGAGGCGTTTGTTGCCCAGATAAAATGTATCGAAATCTTCTCTGGACGGATGGTCTGCGGGTATGTTCAGGGCATCAAAATTGTAATATTCGTGCTCTACTTCAGGGCCGTATTCTATATCGAAGCCTAGTTTTCTGAAAATTCCCTTAATTTCATCAATGGTCTGTGTGATCGGGTGTTTGTGGCCATATGGTTTGTGCTCGCCCGGTAGCGATAAGTCGAGTGACGGCAGAGTAAGTGAAGCTTCAGAAGAAGTGTTAAATTCACTTTTTCTCTCTTCTATCCATTTACCGATTTCCTTCTTAAGAATATTAGCTGATTTTCCGGTAGACGATCTCTGTTCTGGAGGCAAACCGGGAATTGATTTGATTATTTCATTAATAACGCCGGCTTTTCTTCCGAGATATCTTGTCTTTATCTTTTCAACTTCTTCCAGAGATTCAGCCTTTGCTA
Organism: Planctomycetota bacterium; assembly: GCA_022570935.1. Taxonomy (GTDB): domain Bacteria; phylum Planctomycetota; class Brocadiia; order Brocadiales; family Scalinduaceae; genus Scalindua. The sequence goes on from JACZYU010000093.1 coordinate 3,551, forward strand.
AATCTTCCTTTGCCTGATTTTGTATTTCACTTAATCTTTCTTGCATAACGAGTTAGGCGCATCCCGACACTGAGTCGGATCTGAAGTCGTGCCTTAGGCAGATCCGCCTTCGGCGTGACTAGCCCACAGGGTCGTCCTCAAGCGACCTGCGCAACTCTTTCAAAATGGCTACAACGACGACCCTGCCCGACTAATGGCAGGCGGGGGTATGTGCTGCGCACAAAAAAAAGTTATTAATAAAGGGGTGAATTTTAATGTGCAGTCTTCTAGATTGAGGATTGTGGGGCAAAAAACAATCCCAAAAAGAGTGGAAAATTCAGAACGCATGCCATGCGTTCTGAATTTAAATATGCTGCTTTGATAACTCGACCAACTCATCAAAAGCTACAGGATCGTTCACTGCTGTTTCCGCTAATATCTTCCTGTTAACTACAACATTGGCTTTTGTCAATCCATTAATGAAACGACTATAATTTATCCCACGCATTTTAGCTGCTGCATTTATGCGTAATATCCAAAGTTTTCTGAAGTTTCTCTTTTTACATTTTCTATCCCTATAAGCAAAGGCCAGTGCCCTCACATAAGTTTCACTGGCTTTACGAAAGAGATTACCTCTGCCTCCCCAATACCCTTTTGTGGCATTTAGAAGTCTTTTTCTTCCTTGTTTTCTTGCTGAACCTTTTCTTACTCTTGGCATTCTTAAAACCTTTCTTGTGCTTATTTTTAAATTTTGACTATGCTTTTCCTAAAGCGCGTAACATTGTTCTGGTAAAACCCTTTGACACAAGGTCTGTTCTCTTGAGTCTCCTTTTGCGATCCCCGGTTTTCCCGGACATCAAATGGCCTGCAAACGCTCTCTTCCTCTTAATCTTACCATTAGCTGAAACTTTAACCCTTTTAGCGAGTCCTTTATTAGTTTTTAATTTTGGCATTCAAATACTCCTTCTTTCTTTTAAAGTGTTACTTTGGTGTTAAGATAATACCCATACTTCTTCCTGTTGACTTTGCTTGTGATTCTACCTTGGCGATATCTTCCAGAGATCTTATAACTTCGTCAAATATGTCTTTAGCCATATCCTTGTGTGCTCTCTCTCGTCCTCTAAACATCATGTTGACCAGGACTCTATCTTTTCTATCAAGAAACTTTCTTGCATTTTTTATCTTCGTCTGAAGATCATGTGCACCAATTTTTGGCCTTACCCTGATTTCCTTTAACTGAACGGTACGGCTTTTCTGATGCGATTTTTTGCTCAGTTTGTATTGGTGTTTGCCATAATCCAGAATGCGGCATACAGGTGGATCCGTATTTGGTGAGACCTCCACCAGATCCAAGCCTAATTCTATCGCCTTACTGAGTGCATCAATCTTTTTCATGATGCCTAATTGCTCGCCATCTTCACCAACAAGCCTTACTGTCTTTGCATATATTCGTTCATTAATTCTCTGGTATTTCGAGATATCTTCACCCCCATTCTAAAAAATCTAATTCTCCTTAACGCAAGTATACCAGTTGCTCAGGAAATTGATAAGAAGAAACACTAAACTTTATTCTTAGCCTCCCCTTCAATACGTACCAGGAATTCTGACAAAGGCAGAGACCCCTCGTCTCCGTCCTTACGACTCCTTACCGATACAGTATCATCTTTTACCTCTCGGTCCCCTATGATAAGAAGATAAGGGATTTTCTCCAGAGTGCCTTCTCTGATCTTAAAGCCCGTCTTCTCATTCCTTAAATCACATTCTGCACGAATACCCATCTCAACTAATTGATCTTTTATCTTATTACTGTAATCATCATGAGCGTCTGTTATTGGAAGTATCCTGACCTGTGTCGGCGCCAGCCATAAAGGGAAGTCGCCGGCATAGTGCTCCAACAAACATCCAAGGAATCTCTCCAGGGCGCCAAGCACGGTACGGTGTACCATAACCACCTTATGTTTCTTACCATCAGAGGCGATATAATTAACGTCAAACCTTTCAGGCAAATTAAAATCCACCTGAATGGTTGGCCCCTGCCAGCCTCTGCCCAGCACATCCTTGATCTTTATGTCGATTGCCGGCCCGTAAAATTTTGCCTCGCCTTCCTCCCTCGTATATTCCAGCTCCTTTTGTTCGAGGGCGTCCTTCAGCGCTTCTTCAGCAAGATTCCAATTTTCATCCTCACCTATATACTTTTCTGATTCTCCTTTTCCCCTGACCGCAAGCTCTATCTCATATTCATTAAATCCAAAGCTCTGGAGCATATATTGCGCAAGATCTATAATGCCAACTATTTCATCTTTTAACTGATCAGGCCTGCAGAATATATGTGCATCATCCTGCGTAAAACCACGAACCCTCAAAAGCCCATGCAAAACGCCTGTCCTCTCGTATCGGTATACAGTACCTAGTTCACCCCACCTTAGCGGCAAATCACGATAGCTGCGAACCTTTGTCTGGTAGATAAGGATTGCGAAGGGACAATTCATCGGCCTTAACATATACTCCTGCCCTTCGACATCTATAGGGGAGTACATGCTCTCTTTATAGAAATCCAGATGACCGCTGGTTTTCCAAAGATCAATTTTTGCAATGTGAGGGCTGTAGACTATTTCATAACCGCGTTTATAATGCTCTTCTCTCCAAAACGTTTCAATAATGGTTCTTATCCTGGCCCCTTTTGGATGCCACAAAACAAGACCGGGACCACATTCTTCATTAAAACTGTAAAGGTCTAATGCCGTACCAATTTTTCTGTGATCACGTTTTTTAGCTTCCTCTAAAAACTTTAGATGTATCCTTAAATCCTTCTTATTCGTAAATGCCGTACCATAAATCCGCTGAAGCATCGGGTTGGTTTCTTTTCCACGCCAGTATGCTCCCGCAACACTCAACAGCTTAAATGCCGTAATCTTTTTTGTACTGGCGATATGTGGGCCCCTACACATGTCAACAAAATCACCCTGCCTGTAAAAAGAAACCGTCTGATCTTCCAATCCTTTGATCAGCTCAATTTTATATCTCTGACCTGATTCTTCCATCCTTTTTACAGCCGCATCGCTAGTCTCTTCAAAGCGGTCGAAAACCTCATCAGACTCAATAATACTCTTCATCTCTGCCTCAATCTTTTCAAGGTCTTCTTCAGATAGAGTTGTCTCCAGATCAAAGTCATAATAGAATCCGTCCTTTATAGAAGGACCAATCCCAAGTTTGACATTCGAGTATAAATTAGTTACTGCCTGAGCCATCACGTGAGCAGTACTATGCCTGAGTATCTCAAGTCCCTCCTCAGAATCGGCCATCACGAGGTCCAGGGTTGTATCCGACTCAATCTGACAATCAAGATCCACAAGCATACTGTTTACCTTACCGGCAATTGCTGCTGATCCGTGATTTTGTCCAGCAATATCGCTGGCAACATCCTTAACAGTTACCTTATCTTCATATTTCTTTTCAATGCCACCGGGCAGTTTTATCTTTACCATTTTTACTAACTATTGATGTAACTTCTGACAATAAGGAAAACAGTTATTTCTACCTGATTTTCCATATATTTTCAACAAATATTTTTTGTTGTTTTTTGGTTGTCAAGGTTTTTTGTAAATTTCACTTGAAAATTGCCTCAAAGAATATCCCCTGCAAACAGAAGGTCAATAATTTGCCCCCCCTACCACCGGAAATCCGTGGGCACGTATGTCCACATGTTTACATGTAGGCATGTTGTCATGTAGCCTCAAGAGAGACTTTACACGATCCGCATAAAAGTGAAACGTGTACCATTTCATGAGCAAGGGCGGAAAGTGCCCAAGTAAGCTGCAAAACAAATATGTTTGACAATTGTCAATACATATGTCAACATATCATATGAGCTTTGATAATTTAATCATTGACGGATTTAATTGGGACGAAGGAAACCGGGAAAAATGTCAAAAGCACGGTGTTTCTATTCCTGAAATAGAAAGCCTGTTCAAAGACAACTTGCTAACGGTGCTTTTTGATAAAAAGCACTCTGATACAGAGGAAAGGCTAATAGCAGTTGGGAAAGCACAAGGTGAAAGGTCAATTCTGGTTGTGTTTGCAATGAGAAAGAAAAACAGGAAACAACTCATTCGTCCCATTAGTGCGCGCTATATGCACAGAAAGGAGATAACGTATTATGAAAAAGAAACTACCGACACTGAAAAGCGATAAAGAGGCTGAGGATTTTATAGAGAATGCAGACCTGACGGAATATGATTTATCCGGTGCAAAACAGGTACGTTTTGAATTCCAGAAAAAGGATAAAGCAGTTACTTTACGGATACCGGAGGGGCTTTTGGATGCAGTAAAGAAAACGGCGGCACACGAAAGGATGCCTTATCAACGGTTCATTCGTATGGCACTTGAGAAGGCAGTACATCCCGTGAAATAAACCGGTTCCAACCCGGATTTCCGGGGGTGAATATGTCTACATGATTGCTTGTAAGCATGTTGTTATGTAACCTCAAGAGGGACTTCACACGATCCGCATAAAAGTAAAACATTGGGCAGTTCTGTAAGATTTTTAATTTTTATAAAACAATTTGACTTTAATATTTTCATAAACTATAATTCTGAAGCAAATTAAGGAAAACATTTAATAACAGGAGGTTAAAAATGCTCAAAAACATCGAAAAACAACTGAATCCGCTAAAAAACAGGCTAGTACATTTAAGGGACTCTCTTTGACCTGACTTCCAAGGAAAAAGAACAGGAAGATATCGAAAGACAGTTAGAAAGTGCAGATTTCTGGAACAATAAAGAAAAAGCACAGTCTACCATACAAAAGCTTAAGACGTTAAAGGAACTAACCTTACCTTTTCACGAATTACAAAAATCGCTTAATGATATCGTTGATTTATCAGAGCTTGCTGATGATGAGGACGAAAACGATAAGGAATTAGAAGCAGAGATTACAAAAGATCTGCAATCATTTACCCAAAAGCTGGAAAAACTGGAATTCCGCATGATGCTGAGCGGTAAAAATGATTGCTGTAACGCATTTCTTAGTATACATGCTGGTGCGGGAGGGACAGAATCATGTGATTGGACTTCAATGTTATTAAGAATGTATAGTATGTGGGCAGAAAAGAATAACTATTCCATGGAAACGATCGATCTTTTGCCCGGTGATGAGGCAGGAATCAAAAGGGTAACTACCCTTATTAAGGGCAGTTTCGCTTATGGTTATTTACAGTCGGAAATTGGTGTCCACCGCCTGGTTCGCATATCACCATTCGATTCCAACAGTAGGCGTCACACCTCGTTTGCTGCAGTTGACGTAGTTCCTGAGATCAATGTTGAGATAGACATAGAAATTAACGAAAAAGATTTAAGAGTTGATACTTACCGTGCTTCCGGTGCTGGAGGCCAACACGTTAACAAAACATCTTCTGCTGTCAGGATTACGCATATACCAACCGGTATAGTAGCGCAGTGCCAGAACGACAG
>JACZYU010000094.1 GCA_022570935.1 Planctomycetota bacterium
GATGTTTTTGGTGACAAAACAAAAATAAATAGATACGAGATTGACGAAGAAGCACCGTGTATCGTTGCCTGTCCGATCCGGCAGGATGCGCGTGATTATGTACAATTGATTGCAAGGGGAAAGTTTACTGAAGCGATGCAGGTCGTAGAGGAAAGGAATGCATTGCCGTCCGCGTGCGGCCGTATATGCACTCATCCATGTGAGACTGAATGTCGAAGAAAAGATATAGACAAACCCATAGCTATTGCATGGCTCAAACGGTTTCTTGCTGACGGTTATTTCCACGAAGCAGCACAAGGAAATGAGGTACAGGCAGAAACCAGGTATTCTGAAAAGATTGCAATCATAGGCGCAGGACCGGCAGGGCTGGCAGCCGCAAAAGACCTGTCACTCCTTGGATATCAATGCACTATTTTTGAGGCACACTCCGAACCCGGAGGTATGCTTCGTATGGGAGTACCAACATACCGCCTGCCTAGAGATTTCATGGACAAAGACATTAACTTAATTAAAAAACTGGGAGTAGAAATAAAGTATAATACAACAGTAGGCAAGGACATTTCATTCAGTGATTTAAAGAATGAAGGTTATGAGATTACGTTTATAGCCGTAGGCTTGCCCGTAACCAGACGACTACCCATTGAGGGCACAGATTTAGATGGCGTTCAGGATGCTATTACTTTCCTTAAGAGCGCAAACTGCTATAACAATGCAAAGGTTGGAAATAATGTTCTGGTTATTGGTGGCGGAGCGGTTGCAATGGATTGTGCAAGGACGGCCTTAAGGCTTGGGCCGAAGGAAGTCCACATTACATGCCTGGAGTCTAGAAATGAAATGCCAACAAGTGATTACGAGATTGAAGAAACGTTGCAGGAAAAGGCAATACTTCATACTTCAGTAGGGCCGAAAAGAATTGTAGGAGAAAATGGTAAGGTCACTGGACTTGAGACGCTTAAGGTAAAATCTGTTTTTGACAGCCAGGGCAGATTCAATCCTACATTTCATGAGGGTAGTGAATCCATATTAGACGCAGATACTATTATTCTGGCCATAGGCCAGGCCTCTGATTTATCCTTTCTTGAGGGGCAGGAGAAAATTCAAATTACCAGAGGAGGCACAATAGCCGTAAACGCTGACACCCTGAGCACTGATATGCCGGGTGTTTTTGCGGGTGGAGACATAGTATTAGGCAGAGGAACACTTACTATGGGCTTAGGGCATGGTAAGAAAGCGGCATTATCAATCCACAATTATCTCAGAAAATCTTCGGAGACCGACTCTAAATTCAGAGATGTTAAACCTATTGACGAACTTTCAGAGACAGAGACGAGGGTGGATAAAATAAAAAAAGAGGCGAGGGATGAAATGCCTACCCTTGATCCAAATACAAGGGTAGGGAATTTCGATGAAGTTGAACTTGGTTTTACTGAAGAAGTAGCAGTACGTGAAGCAATGCGTTGTATGAACTGCGGAAACGGCGCTACCATCTCGCCAGAAGTTTGTATTGCATGTCTGACATGTGTCAGGGTTTGTCCTTTTGAAATCCCAAAGATAAAAGAAGATGAAAATTTTGCTTATATTGATAATGATTGCCAATCATGCGGGATGTGTGTTGTAGAATGTCCAGCCAAGGCAATTGAGTTTAAGGGTCCTTATGAGGATATGGGTAAAGCTCGGTTAGATGAAGTTTTCAAAGAAGCCAGGAGCACAGATCCATTGATAATAAACTTCTATTGCGGTTATAACCTGGACTTAGCACTCTCTACAGAAAAGCTGCCGGAAAACATCAAGCAAATAAATCTGCTCAGTCTGGGGAAATTAAGTCCCAAATTAATACTTGAGGCATTTGAGAAAGGGGCAGATGGCGTTTTAATTACATCATGTGACGACTCGTGTCATTTCGGAGATTCATGTAATGCCTGGGCCGAGCAAAGAACTGTAACTGCAATGGATTTCTTGTCTTCAGTAGGTGTAGAAAAGGAAAGGATAAAGTGTCATATGCTTTCTACCCACGATGGAGATGGATTTTTACAAACAGCAAATCAATTAATAGAAGAGATACGAAAATTGAATTAAAGGAGATTCGTAATGAAAGCAGCCCTAATCTTTACTGGAAGTAGTCCTATTCTCATAATTACCTCATATCCGTCATTAGAGGACAAAAGATTCCTGGAAAAATTAAAGCAGAAAGGGATTGATAAATTTATTGCTTTTGAAGTCCAATTAGAAACTGCAAAGGAGAAATATGGTAACCGTTTTGACCTTATAACGGCTGACTTGAATGCAACCGAAGACATGCGAATACTTGATTACAACGGACAACTTGCTTTTGAAAGATTCTCTTTTGAAGAATTGGGCGAGATGATTAAACATGATGGACACAATATGTAAATATAAATTACTATGAGCGAAAATAACGATACTAATAATTTAAAAGCTGGAAGTAACCTGGAGAAACTGCTCAGGAGAGGTGAGTTTGTTGTTACGTCAGAGCTGGGGCCACCCAGAGGCGCCAGCCGTGAAGCTGTAGAAAAGAAAGCAGAAATCCTGAAAGGCTATGCTGACGCATTTAATTTAACTGACTGCCAGACAGCAATGGTGCGCCTTTCCAGCATCGCAAGCGGTGCCATACTCCTTAACATGGGAATGGAACCTGTCATACAAATGACTTGTAGAGACAGAAATAGAATAGCAATGCAAAGTGATATCCTTGGCGCCGCAAGCCTGGGCATGAAGAACCTTCTATGCTTGACCGGAGACCATCAATGCTTTGGAGACCACCCTGATGCAAAAGGTGTTTTTGATGTAGACTCCATCCAGCTTCTGGATATAGTCAGACAAATGAGAGATGAGAAAAAGTTCCAGTCAGGTGAAGAGCTAAAAACTGAGCCCAGGCTCTTCTTAGGCGCCGCAGCTAATCCTTTTGCCGACCCTTTCAACTATCGAGCTATTCGTCTTGCAAAAAAGATAAAAGCCGGAGCAGATTTTATACAAACACAGATTATCTATAACCTGGAAAAGTTTGAGAAATGGATGAGTATGGTGCGGGATATGGGATTGCACAAGAAAGTATTCATCTTAGCCGGCGTTACTCCCATTAGATCTTTAGGCATGGCTAAATACATGAAGAAAAACGTTCCCGGCATGGATGTTCCTGATGAAATAATAAAACGTCTGGAGGGAGCGGAAAATAAAAAGGCTGAAGGCATAAACATCTGCCTTGAGATAATCGAGCGGGTGCGTGAAATCGAGGGTGTTTCAGGAGTTCACATCATGGCTGTTGAGTGGGAAGAAATAGTCCCGGAGATAACAGAAAGGGCAGGCCTGCTTCCAAGACCTACTCTTTGAAACGCCAAACAGGAGCTAATAAATTACAAATCTCAAGTCACAAATCCCAAATAAATTCCAAATTACAATACCAGAGTGGCCAAAACAAGAAATAAGATATTAGTCGTTGACATCATCTTTTCTGAATGTTTTAGCTTCCACAATTGTACTCCCAAAAAAGGATATATTTTATAATAATCTAAAATGCAGCAATTACAATTATGCCTGAAACCATAACTGTAGCCCCCAGAAACCTTTCCTTAATATTTGTTTCCTTAAAAAACATAACGCCATAAAAAACACCAAAAAGAATACTCAAACGTTTTACTGAGACCATATAAGATACTTCAATAAGGCTAATTGCCTTTAGATGTGTAATTATCATTATCGCTATCAACATTCCTATAAAAATAAAAGGTACTGGCCTGGAAATTGATTTCGACAAAAAGTGTTTACTCTTAAAGCTGATTATTATGAATAAAAATAGTGACAACAAGAATATATAAATAACACTGAAAAATTCCGGACTCGAATGTTGTACCGCTATCTTACCAAGACATGCTCCTATGCTGAAAATAAAAGCAACAATAATCATTAATACAGATCCCTTTTCTTTAGCTATTGCCCTAAATGGCGCAAGAAATCCCTGGCTGATAGTGTGAACGTTTAATAAATAAGCGCCGATTACGACCAATACTATACCTATAAAACCGGATTTATCAGGTTTCTCTCCCAAAATAATATATGATGTTACAATCAAAAAGATAGGGGTTAATGATAAAAATGGAAGTGTCAATGAAAGAGGTGATACTTTTAAGGCCCTAATGTATAACAACACTGCTACTATATCAAGTGGGACAGCCAAAAATGTAATCATAAAGAAGACGCTATCAAGTTCGGGGATGTCTATGAAGGGGATGAGAATGGCAATAAAAGGAGCTGCATACCCTGTTCTTACCCAGGCAACAATATATGGATCTGTGTTATCATCTAATGCTTTTTTACTGAGTGCATCCGCGGTTGCCAAACTTAATGCACAAATAAAAGCGTAAATAAACCAACTCATTTAAGAATTGAACATGCCAGTTTGTAATCCTCAAAAGAATGGATTTCAAGCCAACCTGAATTTGCCTCCATACCATATACGTGAAAGTCTGAGTTTATAATTTCTTGAAGGAGATCAGAGAATAAAGCATTCTCGAATTTGTCTACACTATAAAAATGCTTTCCACTATATTTTCCCAACGATGTACGATATATATCTTTTACAACCTCAACGCCCTTCTTTGAGAGTAATACAATACCTGGAAATTCAGATTGGCATTTGGCAGGATTCAAGTCAGCACCAATTTTCTCAATACGTCTTAATTCATTACTGTGCAAACTTCTCTTTGTCTTGAGAGTCGTTCCTTCAACAATGACTAATTCCTTTCTTCTATTATCATGTGTATGTTTTGGATCATATGAGTTATCAATAAGTATAGTAATATCTTCATTACTTTCCATGATCCTGCTGAGTATAACATGATCAAATATTACGTCACCGTAACAAATAATTGTTTTCTCGCTGATATCATTAAGGGCACACATAATTGAATAAAGAGTACCTGTATTACTGTAGTCAGGGTTATGGATTAACTTAACCCCACTAACGCCAACCTCCTCCTTCTTATAACCAACAACAACATTAATTGAATAAATCTTACATTTATTTAATACCTCCACCTGGCGTTGCAGGAGGGGTTTTCCATTTATATCAAGCATTGAGAAAGGTATATCTTCTGAAATATTCTTCATCGAATGCTCCTGAAGATGATCACCGGCAACCGGTATAACCGCAACAGCGGTTGTTGAATCGGCTAAGGAGTATTTTAATTCTGACTCTTTCATTTGCGGCATCCCCTGCAGTTCAAATACCTCTTCTAAAGTTACAATTTTATCTTCCACAGCAGCAGTGCTTCCCGAACTATAAACGCTCGAAAACACCTCACTCATCGCCCTGATACTTGCACGAATACCATGATTCGCATAGATTACCATTGATATTTGCTTTTCCTGCAACTCCTTAGCAGTAACTTTATAATATTTTGTTGGAACCACAACTAAAGGCGCTCTATTATTCCATTTTTCAACAAACTCAAGAATTTCGTCAGGAGTCTGGGATTTACTATGAATAAGAATAGCATCTGCCCCTGCGTCAATGTACGCATGAGCGCGCTTTAAAGCTTCTTCCATACCCCATCCAGCGATTAAGGCTTCAACCCGCGCTATGACGAAGAAATCCGGATCATTTTGAGCATTCTTTGCCGCCAATATTTTCCCTACAAATTCTGCAATTGATGCCAATTCCTGTCTTCCGGGAATAAAACTGTTAACTTTAGGAAAAAGTTTATCTTCAATACAAACAGCCGCTATCTCTGCCGCTTCATATTTTTTAACCAGGTGAATTACATTATTTGAGTTTCCATAACCGGTATCACAATCCGCTATAACAGGAATATTGACAGCTTCATTCATAGAGGAAGCCACATTGAAAAAATCAGTCATGGAAAGGATATTGGCATCCGGCAGAGCATAACTGGTAGATATTTCCAGACCACTTGCCCAGACAGCATCAAAGCCTGCCTTTTCCACCAACTTTGCACTCAAGGCATTATGTGCTCCCATCACGCGAATCAGTTTATGTGAAGCAAAAAGATTCCGTATTTTTTTTAATTTAGTCATTTCCTGATAAAGTACATACGTTTCTCTGTTTTATGCGGATAAAGGAAGTATAAAATAAGTAAACAAAAAGTTGGTCAAACTGTTATAACCTCAATATTTGAGATATGCGGTTTTGGCGTCTTCATTGTTACTAAGAACACAGGTATTCCCTTCTTTTTGTTCTCTTCCAACACCTTGTAGTTTTCATTATACAGATCCTTATCATCTTCAGGAAGTATCACAAGAACTGCACCCGGAGGCATTTTATCTAGCACGTCAGGACATTCAAAGACATACTTCATCCATTCAGCATGAAGGTCTAAATTTTTTCTAATAATTTCATCTTTTGTCATTCTTAATCTCCTTTTTCAAAGCTTTCTCTATATTTCTTTCACTTACCTCTTTTTACAACAAAAATATCTTCAAGTAAAACTCTAAAATTTAAGAGTACAGTTCTTCTCCCAATTAATATGCATGTTTATTTACAAGTCCCCTCCAGATAGTTAACCACATTATTTCTAAGTCTAACCTGAGGCTCCAATTTTCTATATAATACAAATCACACTCAATCCTTTTCTCCAGTGATGTATTTCCTCTCCACCCGCTGATTTGTGCCCAGCCTGTAATACCAGTCTTCATCTTATGTCTCAACATATACTTTGGAATTTTGTTTCTGAATTGCTGTATAAAAAATTCCCTCTCAGGCCTTGGGCCAACGATACTCATATCCCCTTTAAGCACATTAAAGAATTGAGGAAGCTCATCCAGACTTGTCTTTCTCAAAAAGGCGCCAATTGGGGTCCTGCGGGAATCATCCTTTGCTGCCCATACTGGGCCTGTTTCTTTTTCAGCCTCAATTGCCATCGTTCTATATTTCAGCATATTAAAGATCTTTCCATCTAAACCCATACGTTCCTGACTGTAAAATACAGGGCCCCTGGACGTCGCCTTTATCAGCAATGAGATAACTAGCATCAAAGGCGAGACAGCCAATATAATGATTAATGACAACACAATATCTGTAACTCTTTTGATCACTATATTCCAACCGTATAGGGGCGTATCCCTCAAACTGATTATAGGCATACCTTCAAATTCTCCAATACCCCCCCTTAATGTAGCAAACTCAAACAAATCCGGGATTACCATGATTGAAACCATCTCATCGCCTAAATCATCAAGAACTGATTTCAGCTTCTCTTGAGCACTCAAAGAAAGAGTAATAAAGACTATATCTATCTTATGATTCACGACAACATTTCGAATATTTTTAATAGTATCCAGTACTTTAAAGCCTTCCAGTTCGTCACCAACCTGAGAATTGTCCTCGCTCAAGAAGCCTTTTATTTTGATTCCAAGTTCCGGATGATTATGTACTCTATCAGTAACTTCCCGTCCCATGCCTCCTGTTCCTACAATCAAGGCATGTCTCAGGTTATAACCTCGTTTCCTGATAAACCTCAAAAACTCACGAAAAAGTATTCTTTCAATAGATAAGGAAAACACACAAATTATCCAGAAGTACAGAAAGGTAACCCTTGAAAACTCGTATTTTCTCACAAAGAATGTTATTGAAACTAAAATTAAGATTGCAATTGTAGTTCCCTTTGCAATATCCATTACCTCCGCAACCTTAGACGATATCCTCCTTGGCCGATATAGGCCAAAAGTCTTAAACACCATATACCAGAGCGGAAGCATAATGATCAGTAGAGTAAGGTATGTGAGAAATGGAGGTATGCCTTTATATACTGGAACAATTGGAAAATAAAAACGTAAATAATAAGCCAATATCCAGGAACACGATAATGTTACCCAATCAAGAAGCAAAACCAGTGTTTCAAAAAATTTACTATGTTTTTTTAACATATAAATTAGCTCACTTCATTCTCTAATTTATTCTTGTTTTGCTTCGCAAAACGTTAATTCTAAATATCTTATTTATCCTGTATCCTGTAAATCCTGTCTAAATAACTGGAACTCACTATATTTTTGCTCAATATAATTCCTGATCTTCTCCTTGAAGATTACTCTGTCAAAAGACTCGGCATTTTTCCTGATTTCCTGTTTATTAAATGAATCTTTTATATCTTCAAAATAGGATACAGCCTCTGCCAGGGCTTCAGGGGTATGTTCATAAAAGAATACGCCCGTAGCCTTTTGCGATTGCCCGTTCTCACTCTTAATTTTCAATTTGTCATTATCTATGGGAATAATTGTTTCCAAAGCGCCTCCATCTCCATAAGCTATTACTGGCTTCCCAGATGCCTGTGCTTCCAGTGGAACAATTCCAAAGTCATCTATTCCAGGGAAGATCAGTGCCTTGCATGCTGCATAGTGATCTCTTACTGTTTCATCGGACTGCCATCCCATTAATTCAATATTTCTGTTTGCAATCCTTCTCAGCCTGCCCTCCTCCTGTCCGGAGCCAATTATCTTGAGTGGAAGGCCAAGTTTATTGAATGCGTTAATTCCAATATCCACCCGTTTATTTGGCGCCAGTGGTGAAACCATCAGGTAAAAATCTTCACTAGATGATGACGGCTTGAAGTATGAACAGTCAACCGGTGGGAATATTATGTCCGACTCCCTATCGTAGTACTTTCTTATTCTTCCAGCAACGTATTTGGAAATAGCAACAAATCTGTTTACACGCCGGCTGCTTTCCACATCCCATTTCCGCAGATAATTCCTTACAAGAGAAGCCGCCCATCTTGTAATTCCTTCAGATCGTTCTCCGGTAAAATACTGATCGTACATATCCCATATATATCTCATTGGTGTAAAACAGTAGCACACATGTAATGTATCAGAACCTGTTATTACACCCTTCGCAACACAATGGCTGCTGGACAGAACAACATCGTATCCCCGGAGATCAAATCTTTCAATAGCATTCGGAAATACAGGCAGAAAGTAACGATACTTCTTCTTTGCCAGTGGTAAATACTGAATAAACGATGTCCGAAT
>JACZYU010000258.1 GCA_022570935.1 Planctomycetota bacterium
CAGGTCATCTCGGCAAAGAACATGCGCGAATCTATTCTGAGATACCGGAAGTAAACCTTGTCGGGGTTGTAGACATTGACAAGAATACGGGTGAAGCAGTAGCACAGCGTTGTAATACCAAATATTATAGTTCATTCAAAGAAATCTTAAACAAGGTAGATGCCGCCAGTGTCGTTGTTCCTACCAAGTCTCATTATGAAATCGCCAAAGAACTGCTTAAAAACGGTATTCATGTATTAGTAGAAAAACCTATGACCGGAACAGTATCTGAGGCGGAAGATTTAATAAAATTAAGTAAAGAAACCTCTACAATATTGCAACCGGGTTACATAGAAAGATTTAATCCTGCTATAGAGGCAATCCAGAAACTTGATATTTCTCTGAAATTCATAGAATGCCACAGGTTAAGTCCATTCACGTTCCGCTCTGCCGATATAGGCGTAGTCTTAGACTTGATGATTCACGATATAGACATTATATTGGATCTTTCCAAGTCTAAAGTAAAAAAGATAGATGCTGTTGGTGTAAGTGTAATATCTGACAAAGAAGATATTGCAAACGCTCGCATCCAATTTGAAAATGGTTGTGTGGCCAACATCACGGCAAGCAGGGTTTCTTTTGAGCCAATGAGGAAGATTCGTTTGTTTTCAGAAAATTCCTATATTTCACTTGATTATCATAAACAGGAAGCTATTATTTACAGAAAGTCTCCTGAGCTAACCCCTAAATCTATTATTACTGAGAACACCAATGTTTCAACAATTAAAGACCTTAAGAGCTTTGTGTTTGGAGACTTGCTAAAAATTGAACGCATAAAAATGAACAACCAGGAACCATTGAGAAAAGAACTGGAATCATTTGTAAGTTGTGTAAAGAACGGTGAACAACCTGTTGTTTCCGGTGAAGATGGGATTAAGGCCATAAAAACTGCCACAATAATAAATGAAGAAATTAATAAAAACTTAAAATTAGCGAATGTTAGTTGTTAACAAACCGCTTAGAAAAGGGTTTTTACAATAATTATTCTTGACACATATACAGTCTATTTGATATAAGTGGAATCTTTCACTTTTTAAATAGAGTAAACAAAAAAAAGGAGTAGAATTTGGCAATAGTGAGTCTTCAGGAATTAGTTGATGCTGGTTTCCATTTCGGACATAGGACCAGCCGCTGGAACCCGAAAATGAAACCTTATATTTTTGGGAAACGTAATTTAATTCACATAATCGATTTAAAGGAAACCGTAAGAGGTTTGATTACGGCTTGTAAATTTCTCACAAAGGTTTCCAGCAGCAGAAAGGAAATCCTTTTTGTAGGTACAAAATGGCAGGCAAAGGATGCCATTGTCGCTGAAGCTAAACGCTCTAATATGCATTACGTTTGTGAACGATGGCTTGGTGGCACATTAACAAACTTTGAAACGATACGCAAACGATTGAAAAGACTGGAAGAACTTGAAGAAATGGAGAATAATGGCTCAATTCATAATTACAGCAAGAAGATAATTTCTTCACTCACTCGCGAGAGGAAGAAAATTACAAAGAACCTTATAGGTATAAAGAATATGAACAAACTCCCTTCTGTACTAATTATCATAGACCCCAAGAAAGAACACATAGCAATGAAAGAAGCCATTAAGATGCGGATACCAACAATATGTCTGGCAGACTCAGATTGTGACCCGGATATTATAGACATATGTGTACCTGGAAACGATGATGCTATCAGGGCAATAAGACTCTTCTTAAGTAAAGCCGCAGATGCAGTATTAGCGGGACAACCTTCAGTCAAAGCAGAAGAAGAGAGCAAGGTCTTGCAAGAACAAGAAAGTGTTTAAATATTTTTATCTTATCCTCGCGAAATAACATCTTGTAACAGTTAATATCACTCCTCAAAACAAGATCTTTATTATCAATAAAATTTAATAAATATATATGGAGTTAAATTTCGATGACGATTGATGCATCCAGCGTAAGAGAATTAAGAGATCGTACGAGTGCAGGTTTTTTAGACTGTAAGATAGCACTCGAAGAAGCAAATGGTGACTTTGAGAAAGCAGGTGAAATTCTAAGAAAAAAAGGGCTGGCCAAAGCCCTCAAAAAGGCTTCGCGTGGAACTCCAGAGGGTAGAGTGGGCTCGTACATACACACTAACGGTAAAATAGGAGTTTTGATCGAGGTTAATTGTGAAACTGATTTTGTTGCCAAGAACGATGTGTTTACAGATTTGCTTAAAGACCTCTGCATGCAGGTAG
>JACZYU010000259.1 GCA_022570935.1 Planctomycetota bacterium
GTATCCATGCTCATGGTTGATATCGCTCTGAATTGTGTAGTCCTCGGATCGTCTGTAATAGACGGAAGTTCATCTTTTATATCACCATATTGCGGTTTTACTGATGAAATATCAAAAAGACCTGCGAGGAGAGTGGTTACGTTGCTTATTGTATTCGTCCTTGATTTATCCTGTTTTAGTCCGGAAATCTTAATTGAATATTTTTTGCCTGATTTCCCAACAGGATATAAAGAAATAATGTTGCTTCGTCCATAACCAGCCTCTTTCAGGTAATCCTGAATGGTAAATTCATCTACAGGTTCATTCAAGGTTAACTGATAGTTTGAAGGACCATCATGGGTGATTCTGCTGAACAACTTTTCATCAATTACGTTTTGTATGTCATTCTCTATTTTTTGAACTGTTTTCGCATCGTTCAGATTCTTAATCCTTATTCCAAATTCAGTTGAATCGTTTGTCGCACCAGTGGTATCTCCACTTGCCCATATATTCTGCACTTCCGCATTGGGATATCCTGTAACTTCCAGTCTGTTTCGTACCTCCACAACCGGTATAGGTTTATTCAGCTTTAATTGAATAAGTGTTCCTCCTGTAAAGTCTATGTCATAAATATCTTTACTTCGCAATACAAATACTGAAATACCAATTATGATCGCGACAAGTGAAGCTATCATGGCAATGCGCCTATAAGAGACAAAGGCCGTTTTTGGATTTCTAAATATCTGCAACATTGAGAAATTGCGCATGATTCCTAAACCCATGAATATCTCAAAGATTACCCTTGTAACGAATACGGCAGTAAACATGTTGATCAAAAGACCGGCTATCAATACTATGGCGAATCCTTTCACAGGTCCTGTTCCCACTGCATATAAGATAAGTGCAGTGATTAAGGTTGTTAAATTTGAATCTACGATAGTTGTAAAGGCTCTTTCGTAACCATTTTTAACAGCAAGTCTTATTACCTTGCCTTTGGCTTTTTCTTCTCTTATTCTTTCAAAGATCAAGACATTTGCATCAACTGCCATACCTATCATCAAGACCAGACCAGCGATACCGGGCAGTGTGAGTGTGGCATTCAGTATGGATAGAGTTCCTAAAACTAAGAATATGTTCAGGGCGAAGGTAAAATTTGATACTACACCTGCTCCCAGGTAATAGAAGCACATGAAGAGGATAATAAATATTGCACCAATGATGCCGGCGAGAAGCCCTTTTCTGATTGAGTCTTTACCCAGACTTGGACCAACGGTAGTCTCCATTTCCAGTTCGAGATCAGCAGGAAGACTACCTGCCCGCATCACTGCGATCAGGTCATTAACTTCATCTTGAGTAAAATTACCCTCTATGATTCCTTTACCGGGAATTCTATCACGTATTATCGGAGCAGAATAAAGAATTCCGTCCAGGATTATTGCTAATGGCTTTCCAATATTACGTTCAGTTAAACGTCCAAATTTAGCCCTGCCTACCTGGTCGAATTCAAATCCGATGACCGGTTTAAGATCTTTGCGGTCCGGGAAAACCCTTGTAAGGTGCTCCCCCGTTATTTCGATCTTGTTTTGTACCAGATACCAATCCTGTGTTTCCGCTACTTCTCCCTTCTTCTTTCTGAGCCAGTGCTTGTAGAAACCCGGCACCGTTCTTCCTGCTTTAGCATCACTGTATTCGGTGCTGTCCTGGGCTGCTGCCACTCTGAATTCAAGTTTTCCGAGCCTGGTGATTCGTTCCTTCAGACTCTCGGTTTCACTTTTCGTCGCACCGGGGACCTGTATAAGGATCCTTCGCATACCTTGTCGTTGCAGCCTGTACTCTAATACACCCTGTGGATCAATCCTTTTTTCTAATAATGCTATTATTTCATCTGTGAGGCCAGGGTGCATTTCACCTTCTTCTGTCTTTATTTTGTACAGAAGTTCAGAACCTCCTCTTAAATCGAGGCCAAGCTTAATTTGCCCTCTGGCGATGTACTCAACTTTTTTATGGATTACAGTTTCGCCCTTTTCGTTCGTTTCTTTCTTTAAAATTGTTTCATTTATTATTGGGCTTCTAAACAGAAAGCTAAAGAGTGAATCTTCTATGATTGTACGGTCGACTACTTTACCGTTAATTTCTGTAATTGTTTCTGTTTTTATCGGTGTATCTGCCGGCGGGTACAACGCCATTATGGCAATAGCAATGAGTATTACGATCAGTGGTACCTTCCACTTTAAATTCTTTGGCATCTAAATTGTCTCCTAGTTCTTATAA
>JACZYU010000095.1:0-6418 GCA_022570935.1 Planctomycetota bacterium
TATATGGGTACACGCTTGACTCAAGTAACCTCAAATATGTGGTATGCATCAAATGAAGAAACTACAGTATATAGTGGGGCACTTGAGCCAACCGTGAAGGCACATTGAAATATATTCGAACAATTTTTTCAAGAAAAAAGGAGAAAGTTAATGAAAAGCTTAAGAAAGATGATTTTCAGAAATCTAATATCATTAATAAAATTGCGAGCTTTTTGTTTATATGCAGTGTTAATACCTGCAATTATTGTTCTGCATGGCCAGAAAGTTTATGCTGAAAGAAGTTTACCTGAATTAGTTACTGACCGTCCAGATCAAACGGAATCCAGCATAGTTGTCTTGCCAGGAATAATTCAGGTTGAAACAGGAATTTCATATACAGTAGAAGCTGAACGCTCGCCACACAGCCGTACTTATGCAGTGCCAGGGACTCTTTTTCGTATTGGACTGTTTGACAGAGTAGAACTTCGTTTAGGCTTTGATGGTTTTATAGTGGAAGACGGCACGGATGAGGAAGATGGAATTGGTGATTCAGAAGTTGGAGTTAAAATATTCTTTACTGAGGAAAAAGGGCTGCGTCCAGAAATGGCTTTTCTGGCAAGTCTATCGATGCCTACCGGCGAGAAAGCTTTTTCCAGCGAACGTAAGGATCCTTCATTCCGTTTTCTATTCTCACATTCATTAACAGACCGTTTGTCTCTAGGAGTTAATTTAGGAATGGCCTGGGGAACCAAACCAAACGTAAGCGAAAGAGGCCTCAATACACTTTCAGTGTTTCAATACACTGCTGCATTAGGCATAGGACTTACCGATAAAGTAGGGTCGTATTTAGAGTTTTTTGGTGATATGCCGATGAGCGATAAAGGAAATCCAGCTCATTCATTTAACGGAGGCTTTACATATCTATTAAATGATCAACTCCAGGTTGATGTTTCATCGGGATTCGGTATGTCACAAAGCGCTGACGATTGGTTTGTCGGAACCGGAGTGAGTTTTGCATTTCCGTTTTTAAAATGATTGAAAAACTAATGAGGGATCGAGGCGCAAAACCTGGCCAGACTTCGTAGGGTTAGATAAATCCAGATACTGGTCGAGCGACGAACACTTGGATTTTCACTTATACATAGGCTTAAGAGTTTTCAAATTGAAGCTTTCAGCTATTTACAGAGTTTACTATAAAAACAATTAAATATATGGAGAAGATATTATGAAGTTAGCCACAAAACAATACAGTGGTTTTATTGGCATTGCCGTAATGCTCGTTATCGTGGGGATGATTGGGTATGTGAGCATAAGCAAAATCAACAGCAGCGTGGATACTCTCATAAAAACCGCTCCATTGATAGATGCCGCTATGGAGACTAAAATATCTGCTACAAAAGATATGCAATTAATTATGGAGTTTCTCGCTGCACCTGATAAAGAGGCATTAGACGAAATATGGGAAGAGCACATTAGTACTGTTGAGGACTTTGATATCTATGCGGATGCCATCGTGAACGGAGCATCAACAGACGAAGGAACAATCTATGCGACCAAGGACGAAGCATTAAGAAAGATAGTACGAGATGCTGATAGCTTTCATAATGATGAGTTTCAACCTCGTATCCAAGAAATATACGATCTCAAGTTGGAACAATATGATCTGTTAGAACAATCTGAAAATACTATGGGAGAGTTGGAATCTAACTTTGATACGCTAATAGCTACTCTGGAAGATTTTGAAGATAAGGTCAAAGAACGAATAAACGATAGGATAGCATCCGGGATCTCTGCCCAGGAAATCCTGAATACAGAGAATACGTGGGCAGATATGGCAATGGAAATGAAAACAACTTCAACTGTAAGCAGGATAGCTATTGAAGAGTATGCTCAAAGTCTTGAGGTGAACTCACCAGGTAAAATTGAGAGGGAATATGCGGAGAGCATAACCGAATTTGATGGATGGGTTAATGCCCTTTTAAATGGAGCCGTTACTGCGGAAGGCGAGGTTGCAGCACTTAAAGATCCCGAATTGAAGAAGATTGCAGAGATTACGAAGGTCATTGAGGGAATAGCTTTCCAGACTAATCTACTGGCTCTCAATGCCGCAGTTGAGGCCGCCCGTGCAGGCGAGCATGGAAAGGGCTTCGCTGTGGTAGCAGAAGAGGTTCGCAATCTAGCACAGAGGAGTGCTCAACATGTTAAGCCAGCCACTAAGGTAATGGGATTTAAAAAGTATTTATTGGCCGAATTCTCCAACTCCTCTCCCCCCTTCTCCCTAAAGGGGGATCACGGGGGATTCGGCTTCCTTTCTCCGATGTGGGAATTAAGGAACTGAAGTCACAGGATACACCTGTAAATTGTCGGAGTAGGTGTATGCGATTGTTTTCTCAATACTATTATTATGACAACTTCAATGTTTAAACAAAACGACAAATATAATGTGAATATATCAATAATTGATGAAGGTCACAGTAAATTCATTGATATTGTCAATAAGGCTATTGTTGCAAAACAGCACAACAACAATGCAGAAAAGGTAAAAGATGTATTAAATGAAATGACTATGTACGCTCTTAGCCATTTCTCAACTGAAGAGGCTTACATGATAGAGTCTGATTACCCGGAATCTCAACACCACAAGGAAGAACACCACCTTTTTACCATTAGAACGATTGCTTATCTCAACAGAGTAATTAATGGCGATTATCAAATCTCAGGTGAAATACTTGAATATTTACAACAGTGGTTAGTTCACCACATTCAAGGAACCGACAAAGAGTATATCGATTGTTTCTGCAAAAATAGCCTTGATTGAATTTTAAAAGTAAAGTCAGGGGAATTATAGGTACAAAGAAAAATCATGATAAAACCTGTGCCAAACAAAGACTATTGGAATAATGCGGGAGGGAATACGTATTATGACTAAGGGTAAGATTCTGGTGGTAGATGATGAAATCAGGCTATGCAGGGTTATGGAATTGATGCTCTGCAAAAGAGGTTATGATGTCAGAAGTGTTTACAGTGGTATAGAAGCTATTGAATTAATAAAGAAAGTGGAATTTGACCTTGTGCTATGCGACTATGTCATGCCAAAGATAACCGGATATGATGTGGCAATATTTCTGAATGTGTTGGAAAAGAAGCCAAAAGTAGGCATAATCACTGGCTGGAATGACTTAATCAGTGTTAAACAAAGAGAGGATATGAAAATAGACTTTATTGTTGAAAAACCTGTAAAATTTTCTGAATTAACAAAACTTATAAATGGTACACTTGATGCTATATAGGTTATTAAAGAATAATCCAGTAATTTACTCAATAGAGTAATTAATGGCGATTATCAAATCTAAGGTTAAATACTTGAATATATACAACAGTGGTTGGTTCACCACATTCAAGGAACCGATAAAAAACATATAGACTGTTTCAGAAAAAACGGTCTTAAATTAATCTTTTAGAAAATTCGCATTATATAAACTAGCTTATGTATTGCTGGAGTGAACGAGCATGAACGATGGGGAAAAAAAGATTATACTCGTTGAGGATGATCCCGACCATGCTGATTTGATTACAGAAATTCTTATGGGGGGAGACATTGAAACGGAGATTGTCTTGGTGCAAGATGGTATTGAAGCTTTAGATTATTTTCAGGAACTTGTTATTAAGTGGAATGGACAGATAGAATATAAAATTAAGCTGATTATATTAGACCTTAATCTGCCAAAAATTAGTGGAATGGATATCCTTAAGTTCTTAAAAAAGGATTCAAAATATAGCAAAATACCGGTAATCATTTTGTCAACAAGTTCTGATCAGAGAACGATTGATGAAGCGTATAAGAATGGAGTTAACGGTTATTTTGTCAAGCCTGCTTCTTATGAAGAATTTGTTGAAAAAATAAAAATCTTGAAGAAATTCTGCTAAATCATTGTAATATACAGTGTTTACCTTTAAAATAACAGTATTTGCAGCTCCACGAAGTATTTTCTCAACCTCTTTTTGAATAATTGCTCCACCGCAAATTGGGCATTTTTCAAATGGAATCATTATTTATCTCCTTTTTCTAAAATCAATCCATTGTTCAGAGTCGAGTCGATATACAGTTATTATAACTACGCATTTCGTTTTTTCGTTATACCCAAACACTATGAATCGGATCCCCTATGAATGATTTACCAAATATCAGGCAACTTGGATATGGCATGATTACAAAAGGCTATAAATCCGATTGATTTACTATTTCCTATGGAAATTGTAAAGAAATAAATGTACTAACGAAAGCTATAAACTCACATCTAAATTTGATGTTTTGTGTCTGACCGTACCGAAGTTTGCAATTGCAGAATGTTTGTGGTGGGCAACCTGCCCGACTGCGTCGTTCTGGCGGGTGCCCACTCTACAGCAACTTTGAAAAAGTATACAAAGCACATTTCATATTAAACAACCTGAAAAGTCTGGCCTATTTGTTTAAATTCTGATGTTTCGCTGAGTTTCAATTTTTTCCTTATTTGTTCAAATTTACGGACATCTTCCTGGGAGTACAGCCGTTCACCACAATGTTGGCATACATCAGCGTTTACCTTTAAAATAGCAGTATTTGCAGCTCCACGAAGTATTTTCTCAACCTCTTTTTGAACAATTGCTCCACCGCAAATTGGACATTTTTCAAATGGAATCATTATTTATCTCCTTTTTCTAAAATCAATCCATTGTTCTGTGTCGGGTCGATACACAGTTATTATAACAACCCATTTCGTTTTTTCGTTATACCCCCAAACACTATGGATCGGATCTCCTATGAATGATCTACCAAATATCAGGCAACTTGGATATGGTTTATCATCTGGATAACTCTCTATGACTTCTCCTTGCAGAACCGAGTAATATACTTCATCAAATTTGAGTTCGTCTGCTTCAGCTTCTTCATCAGCGTGATCACTTATCTTAATCTTATTTTCTGTTATTGCCTTTATTATGTCAGCTATTCCAAACATATCAAAGATTGAACTTAACGCCTACGGCGGACTTTTAATCTACTCTACACATTCCATGGTGTAATTATTACAACCTGGGCACCCAACCTTCGGCATGTACCCTGCGTAGTACTCTTTTTCGATTTTTGCCATACCAATACCAACATCAATTATTGCCTCATTTACCAATAGCTCCGTTTTACATACTGAACAACGGTATTTGTATTCCTTTGGGGGAGGGCCAAACGGCATCTCCGCCTTGATCTTCTGGCTGGTTTTCTTCTTCCGACTCATACTTACTCCGCTTTATCTCCTCTACTGCATCATAAATAACACCATATTTGGGATGCCAGACTACACTTATTTCCATCTCGGAACCACAATGTTTACAAATCAATGGATCTTTACCAGTACTATCACGATACCGCTCCCTATAGTCTTTACGCTTGATTATTTTTATTGTGCCTTGTGACGCCTTACCTATAAGACTTAAAGCTTTCTGTATTATTACTTTTAACTTCTTATACGTCTTCGACGACTGTACTCCGTAGTACCTTATCCTTTTAAACCCCTTGGAAAATACATGCTGAATCATACGACCTATAAACACATTCACACTCACAATATCAAACTCCACTTTACCTGTCTTATGCGATCTATAATGATATTTTACTTTTTCACCATCATATTTATCTATTCGTCTTACCGATATTGGTGGGCTCACAACATATTTTGCCAAATATTTCGCTAAACTCTCATACCTACCCGGTACTTCTCCTTTCTGTACATTCGCTACAAATCCATTCGGATAACTCTTGTAACAGCTATCAACCAACTCTTCTATCGCTTCGGTATCTATTTGCTCTCTCAACATCTCCAACAAATACCACTGCCATTTCTTATGTAACATCTCATACGGCAAATAACTCAAATGAATCCACTTCTGCCTTTCGTCTATACCACCACTTGTCGCAAGTATATGCACATGCGGATTGTACTGACCATTTCTGCCGTGAGTCTGTAAGACTATTATATAACCCCCTTTTACTTCTCTTCTGCTTACTTTACTATAATAATCATCCAGGCATCTCACTGCACATGACATTAATTCGCTCAGTAATTGCTCACTACTATTATAAAAAACCTCGTGTAATCTTTTGGGTACCGTCAACACTATATGACGGTAAATTACTCCCTCATGCAACATCTTACTTATCTGACTTACCCAATTATCTACATATACTTTACTACACCTTAAACAAAAGCTACTCTTACAACTCATGGGAACTACACGTTTGCCATCGCCACAACTAAAACATAAATACTCTATGGCTCCCATCTTGTCGGGGTCACCACAATCGAGCATTTTTCCCACCACTTCATCATAGTACTCAGTAGCATATCTTGGAAACGTGTTCTTAAACCCTTCCCAATGATCTAAGAATATCTGTTTGAAGATATTC
>JACZYU010000095.1:6515-8854 GCA_022570935.1 Planctomycetota bacterium
ACCCATCTTGTCGGGGTCACCACAATCGAGCATTTTTCCCACCACTTCATCATAGTACTCAGTAGCATATCTTGGAAACGTGTTCTTAAACCCTTCCCAATGATCTAAGAATATCTGTTTGAAGATATTCCACCCCTGCTTCTGTAGTACTTCCATAATATTTCTATTATAGACGCTGTCATATCTTCATACAATTAACAAACTTACAAACACCATCGCCTTCTAGCCCTATTAAAAAAAAAGTAAAATCCTATACTATCAAGTTAAATTTCAACTGTAACGCAATGGGCAATCTACTCGACCTGAGATGCATGATTACAAAAGGCTATATACCCGATTAATCTACTATTTCCTGTGAAAATTGTAAAGAAATAAATGTACTAACGAATGCCATAAACTTACAGTATCCAGTTTTTTAATAGTTACTTGAGTTGATTAGTTGAATCCAGGAATTTTACTGACTTAATTATTGATTTGCCAAAACTTCATTTAGAATCAATCCTTATTGTCTTTTACATAATATCCGAGAATGTCTTTCCACGTAACAATACCTTCGATACCGCCTTCAGATGAAACGACGGGAAGACAAGAGATATTATTATCCAGCATAATGCCTGCAGCTACATGTAAACTCGTATATTTGAATACTGTTATTGGTTTATGATTCATAATCTGGTGTGCCTTCTTATTCAAAGTAACTAAATCATGGGTGTGTTCAGAGAGTGTGCCAATAAAAGGACTAACTGCCTTTAGAACATCACGATCAGATATAACACCGACGAGCTTATTCCCCTCCACAACTAAAAGATGGTGAAAATTAGCATTTTCAAGTATCTCATGAATTGTTCCAATAGTATCATCCATCCTTACTTTAAAAACTTTTTTGGTCATAACGAATGAGACTGTCATTAATATTCTCCTTTAAAACTATTAACGTAAGCTACTTGTAATTGACATAATCTACTGTCTATTATTAAGATTGTAAAGAGGAAATGTAATTGCAATTCTGATATTATAGTCTTAATGCCTGTGAAATGTTGATACTTCGACGGCGCTCAGTATGCCCTCGACGTGAGTTAGGTCGAACGCTCAGTCGAATGTCCAACCCTGAGCAAATCCCGTCCTTGAGGTCGTGGAAAGTCGAAGGGTTGATTAGTACAAAAAAATAATGTATATTTCAATGAAGGAAAATCAATTTAACCTTATAGAAGAGAATCTAAGACAAAGCTCAGAGTGTGTTTAATATCTGCTTTACTTATTATCGCCTCCGTTCCATGGTTTTTTACAGAATTCAGGTCAGGTAATATTCTTGGATTTCCAACATGGGCCTTTTATAGCCTTTGTGTAACGATAATATATCCAATAGTCACAGCCTGCTTTTTCAACGCTACTGGTCTTTATTCGCAGATGATGAAGAATAAGATATTCTAATAAAGGTTTTTATTAGTGTTAATTTGTGCCTTTTACTCGCCCTCGGCGCTGTTTGTCCGGGGGAAATTCCCTGCCTGTCGGCAGACAAGGTGTCCTGGAAATTAAATGATTGAGATATATAAAAAACTACCTGGAACTAATTGTAGAGAATGTGGAGAGTTCATGTGCATGGCGTTTGCGTTGAAGGTAAAAAATGCACAGCTTAAGATGTCGGAATGTCCTTATGTTAAACATGAAGATGGGAAGTCTTTAACTGAAGAGCCTATAGTTACAATGGAGAATAATTACAAGCGTGTAAGCAATGAATTAGAAGAAAAGATTAAGCACATTGATTTAAAAGAAGCTACTGAAGCCATTGGCGGGAACTATGATGACAGGTCTCCCGAGGCGACCCTGTTAGCTGGCTCTAGATCCGACTCAGTCGGGAATGGCGGGGGGGTTATAAGACTCAAAATGATGAATAACGAGTATGAGGTACGTAAAGAAGGCTTGTTCGAAGACAATCAATATTGTCAGGATTCATGGTCAAAGATCATAATCTATGACTATGTTCGCAGAAAAGGAAACATTTCTCTAACGGGCGATTGGGTTTCACTGGGACACTTTCCCAACACGGCTTCTCATTCAAAAGCGTTTCAGAAAAAGGCGGAGACCAAGATTGCAGAGAAATTTAATAATAATATGAGCGGCCTGAAGGAGCGTTGTAAGGAGTTTGAAGGAGTAGAAGTTCATGGCAAAGTTAAGGCTGACTATGTTTGCGGATTTAAGCTTTTACCACGTGTGCCCATGTACATATGCTTCTGGGAGGCCGATGAAGAGTTCCCGGCTAGTTGTAAACTGCATCTAGACAGCAGTGCAGAAGCATACATTGATATAGAATATCTTGCATATCTTCTTGAATGGTTTGT
>JACZYU010000260.1 GCA_022570935.1 Planctomycetota bacterium
ACGTATCTACGCTCTTTCTTATATAAACCGGCTTCCACAAATTTCCAGATTTGATATAAGATTACAGGATATGCCAGGAAAACAGCGGCCATTAAGCACATTTTTATATAAGCATAAAAACCTTCCTGGTAACTCAGTACCTGAAGCGATTGTGACAACCCCAGGCTTTCCATGGTAATACTATGAGGCTTTTTTATAATATCAAGAATTCTTAACTTAAAGAACCAACAGATACAGAATAGTACAACAACTACGATGATCGAGTTTATAATCCTTGATCGCAGCTCTTCAAGATGTTCGCTTATGGGTAATCTTTTTTCGTTAATCTCTTTTTCTTCTTCCATGTTTAGACACAAATCGTTTAAATAATACCTTTATTTTGATGTGTGGCTATAATACTAGGATAGGGTTTAAATTACAAGATTCAATATGATCAAGAAGTGCCTAAAGTGAACTAAAGTGTAAAGTGCCTAAAGTTAGGAAACAGACGCTGTTTGAACCGTTTAAACAGTTTAAACTGTTATTCTTCCCCAACTTTAGTCACTTTAGTTCACTTCACACTTTAGGCACTTTTCGTTCCCCATGGGGGTATCAGAAAAGCCTTGCAAGGGTAGTTTGTTTTTGATACCATTTATTCTGAGGCCTTGTCACTCTTTCTCTTAATTAGGAGATAATCCCATGGTAAAATCGTTTGAAGGTAATCTTATTGGTAAGAATAAGACATTTGGTATTGTTGTCAGCAGATTTAATAGTTTTATTACAAAGAGATTGTTGGAAGGTGCTCAGGATTGCTTGATTAGACATGGCATTAAGGAGGACGATATCGATGTGTTTTGGGTTCCAGGGGCTTGTGAGTTGCCGATTACGGCTATGAGATTGGCTAAAAATGCAAAACATAATGGTATCGTTTGCCTCGGAGCAGTAATACGTGGCGAGACACCTCATTTTGATTATGTTTCCAGTGAAGCAGCGAAGGGTATTTCTGAGGTAGGGCTTACAACGGGTATCCCAACAATTTATGGAGTTATTACAACCGATACGTTGGAACAGGCTATAGATAGAGCGGGAGCCAGAGGCGGCAACAAGGGCGCAGAGGCGGCGCTTACAGCCTTGGAGATGGTGAATTTGTTTGATAAAATGGAATAGTATTTTTTTTGTTGTGGAGATTTGTAGATGCGGAAAAGAACACATTCCCGTGAGATCGTATTACAGGTTCTTTATCAATTAGAGGTTCGTGGCAATGAAGTTTTAGATGAGATAGATACTTTTTGCCGGGAACAAGGTAAAGATGCTGCAATAAGTGATTTTGCTATGATATTAGCTAAGGGGTGTATTCAAAAAATGAAAGCGATAGACCAAAAGATAGCCCAACTGTCTGAACATTGGGATCTGCACAGGATGCCGGTTGTAGACAGAAATGTCTTAAGGTTGGCATGCTATGAGTTGCTTTATATGGATGATATCCCCCCAAAGGTTTCCATCAACGAGGCGATTGATTTAGCCAAAAAATACAGTACTGAAAAATCCGGCTTATTTGTAAATGGAGTGTTGGATAAGATATATTCAACATATATAAAGCATAATGAAAGGGTTCAAGGAATCCCCACAAATATCGGAGATAACGAAAGCTTGGAAGAACGAGCGGGTGCTGATTTACATATTCATACGAAGTTTTCAGATGGGACCATGTCACCGGAAGAAGTTGTTGAGGAGGCATCTAAACTCAACCTCCGTACGATCGCAATAACCGACCATGATAGTGTAGACGCTGTCGAGATTGCCCAGAACATTTGTAATAAGAAGGGTATCAATATTATTCCGGCAATAGAACTATCTTCTTATTATCGTCCTGTTGATATTCATCTCTTAGGTTACTTTATAGATATAAAGAATAGTATGCTTCTGGAAAAATTAACTGAGCTGCGTCTTGAAAGAATTGAGCGAATTAAGAAGATAACCAGTAAGCTTAGAGGTATGGGTGTTAATATAGAGCATCAGGAAGTTTTTGATGTTGCTGAGAAGGGGTCTCCAGGACGTATGCATGTTGCTGACGTATTGTGTAGAAAAGGCTATTGCAGCGATATTAGGGAAAGTTTTCAAAAGTACCTGTCTGATCATGGCCCTGCTCATGTACCTAAAGTAGCGCTGACATTAAAAGATGCTATCGCTCTTATCATTTCATCAGGCGGCGTTCCTGTTCTTTCACACCCTGGCGTTACCAAGAGAGATATGCTGATTCC
>JACZYU010000261.1 GCA_022570935.1 Planctomycetota bacterium
GACCAGAAATCTCTCTGTTTATAACCGCCTGATTCTATAAATTTTCTATATTTCGCATTAGTAACGGGATACTTATCAATCAGATATGCACTCATATAGACCTCTCTCTGCGGAACCTCAACATCAAACCTGCTCGCCTCAACATTACGGTCAAGTTCTAATACTTTTTTAATATCTTCTTCTGTGCTTCCCATTAAAAATGGACCTTCAGGAATGAGCACCATGCCTTCGGGAAGCTTCTGTTTTTCATCATTTCTCGCAACCATAATCTTAAAGCTTATCATAGAATGTTCTTATGTCAAATAGTCTTTCTACGCTATGCAGACATTGATCTTAAGTTCTTTGAGCCTTTGGCCTGAGTAAGGATAATTCAGGAAATTCAGAATTGAGAGATTGAAAAAAGCGCTGAAATGTGGGGGGATGCTGTATGCTGAAAACTATAAATAGAAGGTAGAATGCCACTCATAAAACCGTCTTAACTACCTGCCGATTCCACAAATTTCTTAATCCGTTCATAAGCGGTACCCGGGATATCGATAAACTCAAAACCATACCGTGTTTCATCAATGTTTTCCGTATCGGACTGTTGGTGCCAAATCAAACGGGCAAAAGTATTAATCGGATCATGATCTGTATAAAGGGAAAAGTTTAAACGAATCTTATTTTTCCCTGTAGAGAGTTTCTTCAAAACACCTTTATCAATATCAGGCAATTCACTTAAACTTGCACCCTTTGCGCTAATATCAATAATAGATGTCTCATAAGCATTCTTGCAATGATCCAGATCCGCTTCATTCCACTTAACAAACTCAAATCCGACCTTGATATTAACCTTAGTCCGTGGAAAAAGCCGTTTATTAGTAAGCATAAGTCTCCCTGAACTGATTTATAGCAAATAAGTTACATTTTGAGAGTTTATCACCGAGCTTTTGAATGTCAAATAGTTTATATGTATATATCGGCATCTTTCTTAAGTTCTTTAACATTTGGCTAAAAAAAATGGCTTGAACCATTGCACCTCTAAAGATATTCTTACCTAACCCGAACGAGTCGGCCGCTAAAGTCGCCCCTGTGAGCAACTCAAGGTACGCCTCAGGCGGGAATTATAATATTGAGGCACGCCTAACAGTCTGGCGGGCAGGCTTGCCTACCAGCAGGCAGGGAGGGATTAAGGAATTCCTGAGTTCTTTAATTTTAATTTCCTACAGAGCGAATCTCAGCTTTGCCCCGCTCAGTCGGGGCTTTACCAAAAATGGTCAATAAGATTTTATAAAGATACTAAGCAATGAAACCGTTTAAGAAAAATGACTACCCTACATTAGGCATAGAAGAAGAACTTCATTTGATCAACCCGGAAACTGCAGAACTTACGCCTTCTGTCAATGAGGTCATGGCTCTTCTTAATACCGAATTTCGGGAGAGAGTATGTTACGAACTGCTTCAGTGTATCTTGGAGACACGTACGGGTGTTTATAAAACTGTAGACGAACTAATACAAGAGACAGCTAACGGTCGAACTGTCCTGGCAGAGAGCTGTAAGAAACTCAATGTTAACATTGTGGCTGCCGGAAGCCATCCATTTTCTGACTGGAAAAAACAACTTTTCGTAGACAATGAACATTACCAATGGGTGCGTGATAATCACGGATATATTGCCCATCGCATGCTGGCTTTTGGATTACACATACATGTCGGGGTAAAGAATGAAGAGGCGGCCATCTATGTCATGAACGAAATGAGACGATGGGCATACCCTCTATTAGCCCTCTCCGCAAACTCACCTTACTACGATGGGATAGACACCGGATTGGTTTCGACACGCGCACATCTATTTCATTCCATGCCTCGAACCAAATTTGCACCACCATTTAAATCCTTTCCGGAGCTGGTCGCTTATTACGAAAAACTACTTGCTGCAGGCGACATAATGCGTCCCGGTGACCTATGGTGGATTATTCGCCCCCAACCGCCACTGGGTACTGTTGAGTTTAGGATCTTTGATATTCCCACATCCGTTCGTCGTATTGGGGCATTTGCCGCCCTGATACAATCTGCAGTCGCTACATATCAAGACAGGTTTTTTGCGGGAATACCGGTAAGCGAGTTTCATGCCGGCTATCTCGAAGAGAATTGGTGGAAGGCAATAAAATATGGAATCAACACTGACATGATAGAACCGGAGACGGGAGAGATCATCACTATCAGCGAACAACTCAGACGCCTGATAGAGTTGACTGC
>JACZYU010000096.1 GCA_022570935.1 Planctomycetota bacterium
TCCAGATCAGCCTGTTGCATGGAGAGATGCCGCAAAGTATGATTATCTTCGTGAACTGGTGGGCAGTATCAACTGGGGCGAACTTGACTATCTGTTGGCTGATTTGCCTCCGGGTACAGGCCATGAGCCTATTACCATGATTGAGTTGATGGGAAAGGTAGACGGGGCTATTATAGTAACCACCCCTCAGGATGTTGCACTTTTGGATGCACAAAAAGCAATCGTATTTGCAAAGGACCATAAAGTCCCTGTTCTGGGTATTATTGAAAACATGAGTACCCTGACCTGTCCTCATTGTAATGAAGAGATAGATGTATTTAAGTCGGGCGGAGGAAAAAGAATTGCCGATAAGATGAATGTTCCATTTCTTGGAAAAATACCTCTTGACCCGGAGATTGTATCCAGTTGTGATGAAGGAAAGGCTTTTGTAGCGAGTGATAATGGATCAAAAAATGCCTCAGCATTTATTGAAATAACAAAAAAGATTCTTGCATCGTCACAAACGGATACATAGCTGGTGATAATTATCCATAGTTGTGCACCATGAATATGCAGTGGTTTTTTAAGAAAAGTTTTTAATAATTAAATCTATGTATAGGCATTTTAAAGTTGGCACAAAGTAGGGGGCGTATGGCAACTTGCCCGAATAGGTACAGGCGGGTACGCCCTTACATTTTTTGAATCATAGTGTCAAAAAAGCCGCAGAAAGACAAATTCATATGATTGATAAACATTCAAGAAAAATTAGTTATCTGAGAATTTCTGTTACAGATTTGTGTAACTTAAGATGTGTCTATTGCATGCCGCCAGGTGGTACAGAACTGAGCATGAAGGAAGAAATTCTCAGTTTCGAAGAAATACTGAAGATAGTAAAACATGGAGTGAGTCTTGGCGTTAACAAAATACGGATTACTGGTGGTGAACCACTTGTCAGGAAAGGTATCACTTCCCTCATCAAACACATTACCAATATTAAGGGTATTAATGATGTAGCAATGACGACTAACGGTGTATTCCTGAAGGAATATGCAACGGAATTGAAAAGCAGTGGTCTCTCCAGACTGAATATTAGTCTGGACACCATGAGGGAAGACAGGTTTCACGATATAACAAGGGGAGGCAATATACAGGACGTTTTTGATGGTGTAGAGGCAGTTTTAAAGGCAGGTTTCAAAGGCACAAAGTTGAATACAGTCGTTATGCGTGGTGATAACGATGATGAAATACAAGACTTTGTACGATATATCATGGAGAGAGATATAGAGTTGAGATTCATAGAACTTATGGCTTCAGGATGGAAGAACATGGTTGATGAAGAGAGGTTTGTATCGACTTCTGAGATAATGGAGAAAGTAAAGGAGGTTGGAGAATTGATACCGGTCCAGCAGAGAGTAGGGGGTGGTCCTGCCACGATTTACAAGATAAGGGGGGCATTAGGGTCTGTAGGATTTATTTCGGCGGTTTCAAAACCATTCTGTAAAACCTGTAATCGCTTGAGGCTGACATCTGACGGCAAACTGCGTTCGTGTCTACTGACTGGGGGAGAGGTTGACATCAAAGATATCCTACGATCTTCAAATTTAGACGAAAAAGAGATGCAGGATAAGCTGACAGATGCATTCTTTAAGGTTGCCGACATGAAGCCAGTCGTACATTCCGGAAAAAACAGAGCCGTAATGAGCCAGATTGGTGGTTGATAATCAAATTTACTACGAAAAGACGTGTAGAGTAACACAGGAAATTACTCTCTTTTTCCTCTTAATCTGAATTCTTCAATTAATATTAAATACCCCATGGCAGTGTAATCATAAACGTGCTTCCGATTCCTACTTTTGAGGTAATCAAAATCTCACCACCAAGGCTTTCGATATTTGTTCTGACGACGTCCATTCCGACTCCCCTGCCTGAAATCGCAGTTACGTTGGCAGTGGTAGAAAATCCGGCAACGAAGATAAGCTTAAAAGCTTCTTCGTCAGTAAGCTCAGTACCCGGCTCTATAATGCCTTTGCTTAAAGCCTTTTCTATCAGTACCTTAGGGTTCAACCCTTTACCGTCATCCTTTAATTCAATTATTGCTTGTTTTTTTCCATTATCTTCCTCGCACCTGGCGATTAATTGAACAGTACCCAGTGGTGGCTTGCCGGTAGTCTTCCTGAGTTCAGTATCCTCTATTCCGTGATCAACGGCATTACGTATCATATGGACGAGGGGATCATTGAGCTTCTCGATCATGTTACGAGCGAATAAGGTATCCTCACCTGAGAGAGTTAGTCGGGCCAATTTGCCAGTTTTTTTTGATAAATCCCTGACCATGCGAGTCATCTTCTGAAATAATGTTTGTATAGGCACCATCTGCATGAAAGTGGAAACTTCTTGTAACTCCGCACAGGCAGAAATCATGTTTTTTTGGATATTTTCTGGAAGATCTGCAGACTTGAGGTTAATTATATCAGGTTCTATTTTGTTGAATGAAGCTGAAATTCTGGCCAGACGATCTATAAGATCAACAGCGATTTTTACTGTTTCCTTTACACTAGGCGGAGGGGTTTGTGCTGATTCAGGTGTTTGTTGTTGAGCAACTGGCGCTTCAGGTCCAGGAACATTTTCGCCTTTAATCACAGCTTCAAGGCGAGAAAGAAGTTTTGGTAATCCAGCCGTTACTGGAAAGCTGAGCTTGCTTTCCACTGATTGGCGAACATTTTCCAACTGTAGTCTCATCAATTCAGTAGCTTCGAATACAACATCTAAAGGTGTACCGATAAGTTTAAGTTTTCCATCTCGGACTAAGTCAAGGAGTGTTTCTGTCGTATGACCAAGGTTTGTGACATCCGTAATTTCCAGGAAGCTACTCAATCCCTTGATTGAGTGGAAAACACGAAAAAGGGCATTGATACCGTCCTGATCATCTGCTCCACTCTCTAGACGTATAAGGATTTGATCAGCGTTGTTCAAACCATCCTCACTCTCCTGAATAAATTCGGTAATAGTTTCCAGTGTTTCATCATCTCGATCGACGGAAACCTGTTCGCTGGGTTTTTCATCCTTTTCAGTGGTTCTGAAATCAGGGATTGTAGGGGTCTTGTACAAATGGGTGCGCCGCTTACTAAGTGCAGTAGAGAGTTCGCTGACAGTAGTACGGACCCATTGTAACGCTGCATCATCGTTATGAATTTCTTCATTGATCATGTTCATCACGATAGACGAACAATTATCTATAGTCTTGCTTATGGCATCATTGCCCGTCTCACCAAGGCATTCCTCAAACTCCTCAAACAAAGCTATGACACGTCCTAGGAGTTGAGTTTCGCTGGGTGTTGAATCGTTCAGCACACCTGAGATCTCACTTGCAAGTGTAACTGGGTTGCGGTCACTTAAAACAAGCAGCATATCTCCCTCAACGCCAGGGACGGAAAGGGGCTGTGCTATTACTGTTATAGTATGTGGCAAATAGGTCTTACAGTCATTAGCTATAAGATACAACGGCACGCCGAAATTGATTTGTTCTCCACCAGGAATTGATCGTTTAACTATGCCTGAAACCATATTGACTATTTCACCAAGCAAATCAACGACTTCATTGCTCGGTGGTTCATCTTCAGAATTCATTCCAAGAAAGGCCCTTACGAAGTTATGACTGTTTTCTTTACTACCAAAAAGCCCAAGCTCCCAGCTGCCACCTTCATGTAGAAGGCTGATGCCAACGCCGTATTCCATCCCCTCGGTTGAAAAGACTTTTGGTTTTCCTGTGACCTCTAACGAAATTCCAAACATAGTTTCGCAAACTTCTTTAATAGCCCTAATGGCTACTTCCATGTTTGGTGGTACTTCAACGGTAATGCCGTTTGCTGGTACATCTCTATTTTTATCAGATTGTGTTGTTTTATTGTTAGTCATTTTAATACAGGATTGTAAAATGTTTTTTTGATTTACAGATAAGAAATAAGATTATAAGAGGATTTCAATTATAATTAATTTGTATCTGGCATAAGGCAAATATGCTTTTTAAGAGAATTTTTCTGAAATAATTGTAAATTTAAAGAGTATACAAACATTATTCAATAAATATGTAATATCTAAGTGCCAAAGCTTTCAGCCTCCTTTTATGAAGACATTAGTGATATAATTCGATCAAGATTTCAGACGTTCGATTTCACCTTTTAATTCTTTTATTTCTTCCTTCAGTGATTCTACCTCCTTGTTTGTATCAGATGAATATTTATTTTCTTCAGGAACAGCATTTGGCTGTACACCAACCATAAATGTACCTTTTTCAAACTCAACCTTTGTCATGATCCAGGAGAAAGTTGCTTGAGAATCAAGAGCAAAATCTGTACCACCACTACCACCTTCTGAAGAGGTAATGGTTAAATGTCTTCCAGCAATTACCCATGGCGTCAGCAGGTGCATGTCTCCCAGTGTATTTGCCAGCTTTACTTTAGCAACTCCTGCAATCATATTTACAATTTCACCCATGCCATCTTTGATTTCATCATTGACTTCTGTCGTTTCAGTACCCAGCATTGCATTGGCAATATGGCATGCCACAGCACCGGACGAAAAAATAGCAATCTTTCCCATATATTGGTCACCAAAGAAGTGAAGAGAGGATATCAAATCCGTACTAACATTCTTTTCATCCCTTACGAATGACTCTTCAGCATTTACTTCCATCATAAGCATAGTTGAAAAGACCTCTTTAGTTGATTCTTTTATTGCCTTTGAAATACCTTCTTCTAAATCTTTTATTTCCATATTCATTATCCTTTCATAAAAAACAGGAATCCATTTAAATAAAGTTTGTTAACCGTCTAAAAATAAGAGGTCAGGCAGCGCTTATTTTTCCTGCCCCTTTTTCTTAATCTTTGCCCAGGTATCACGCAATGTAACTGTTCGATTGAATATAAGTCTATCCCCGGTAGTATCAGTATCAACGCAAAAATAACCCAACCTTTCAAACTGAAATCTTGTGAGATGCCTGACATCTTTAAGACCGGGTTCTACCATGCAGTCTGAAAGAACCTGAAGTGATTTGGGGTTCAGGTTTGATCTGAAATCTTCTCCCTCTGCTGTCACTTCAGGGCGTTCCTTTGAGAATAGATGGTCATACAATCTAACTTCGGCACGTAATGCATGTGATGCTGAAACCCAGTGAAGCGTAGATTTGACCTTGCGTCCATCCGGGGCATTACCTCCTTGCGTAGCCGGATCATAACTGCAGTGTAATTCAACTATTTTTCCATCATCGTTCTTTACCACATCAGTACAGGTCACAAAATAGGCATAGCGTAGTCTGACTTCTCTGCCTGGGCCTAAACGGTAGAATTTTTTGGGAGGGTCTTCCATAAAATCATCCTGTTCGATGTATAAAACCTTGGAGAACGGAACTTTCCTGGTGCCGGCGCTCTGGTCTTCAGGATTGTTTACGGCATCCATCCACTCTTCCTCGTCTTCAGGATAGTTGTCAATTATTACTTTTAAAGGCTTTAATACCGCCATTACACGATTGGATGTTTTGTTTAAGTTATCACGTATACAATGTTCCAGCAGAGCTATATCAATAGTGCTGTTAAACTTGTTTATTCCGATTCGCCTGCAGAATTCACGAATAGCTTCGGGGCTGTATCCACGCCTGCGCATACCGCAAATAGTTGGTATACGAGGGTCATCCCAGCCTTTAACATGCCCTTCATCAACCAACTGCAAGAGCTTTCGCTTACTCATGACGGTATAGGTAAGTTCCAAGCGAGCAAACTCAATCTGCTGAGGATGATGGATTTCAAGCTTATCAAGGTACCAGTCATACAGAGGTCTGTGGTTCTCAAATTCCAGTGTACAGATCGAATGCGTAACACTCTCAATAGAGTCTTCCAGGCCATGTGCCCAATCGTAGGTGGGATATATACTCCACTTGCTGCCTGTACGGTGATGTTCTGTATGTAAAATGCGGTACATAACAGGATCCCGCAAATTCATATTAGGTGAAGCCATGTCTATTTTGGCGCGAAGCACGCAGTAACCATCTTCAAATGCTCCCTCTTTCATGCGCCTGAAAAGATCCACGTTCTCTTCAACACTGCGGTTTCTGTAAGGACTGTCTTTGCCTGGAGATTTCAGTGTTCCGCGATACTCACTTATCTGGCTTGCATCCAGATCACAAATATAGGCGAAACCGTTCTCGATTAACTGAACGGCATACTCATACATCTGCTCGAAATAATCCGAGGCATAGTATAGATGTTCACCCCAGTCCCAGCCCAGCCAGCGCACGTCTTCCTGTATAGAGTTAACATATCTGTCTTCTTCTGTGACAGGATTGGTATCATCAAATCTCAAATGGCAACGTCCGCCCTTGTTCTCATCCGCAATGCCAAAATTCAGGCATATCGACTTAGCATGTCCAATATGTAAGAAACCGTTTGGTTCCGGGGGGAATCTTGTGATTACCTTTCCGTTCCACTTATTCGTACTGATATCTTCGGCGACAATTGTCCTGATAAAATCTACTGAAGCCTCTTTGCCTCCTTCATTTTCACTCTTTTGATCGTTATATTGCTGTCTCAATTAGTTTACCCTAACTATATATTATCGGCTATTTTGTAATTGACTTGAATATATTATCAATAAAAATGCACAATTTACAGTTTAAAGTTTCAGTTGAAGTATTTTAGAATACTCCATGTCCTTGACATGCACGTATTTATCAGATAGATTACATGTTATATTGATTATTCTATTATTCTGTAAAACCTTCTTTTTTAACTTTAGACACTTCAAACTTGGCTTCGGCTTTGCCGCGCTATGTATTTGAGTGAATAGGGGGACTTACTTGAAAAATGTATTGATAGTTGGCCATTGTGACCTGGACAATCCTCAAATTACTTCGTTGATAGAGAAAAACTTTTCCGCAAATGTAAAGAGGGTGAAACTTTTAAAGAAGGCAATAGGTCATTTAGAAAAGCAGGATTATGATTTGGTTATAATTAACAGGGTAGGGGCGTTTGATCAGGAAGATGGCCTGGAGTTGATAAAGGAGATAAAAAAGGACGGTCGTTTTAATACGCCATTGATGATGGTTACCAACTACAAAGATCAAATGCACAAAGCCATAAAAAGCGGGGCAGTAGAGGGATATGGTAAGGACAAGCTGCATGATAAAGAAACTGTAAAATTGCTGAGTAGGTATTTAGGATGAAGTATTCAGGAATTTAAGGATTGAGGAATTAAGGGATTGAAGAATTGAAGGATTATGTTTATTTCTCAGTTTTTTTGTAATTTCTTAAATACTTTCTAAAACCTTTAATTTGCATTCTACATTCACTCGCATGATCATAAACAACTTTGAATTCAGAATTACTGATATAACCACAATCTAATGCACGATACAGCTGCGATTGAACTTCACCACACGACCTTTGTGAATAACCTAAAAAACGAATAAATTCACGTGACGAACCATCATCAAAGCCTTCCGCAATATTGTCCATAGCAGAACCGGCAGCCTTCCATATTTGCTCCTTAAGGTTAGTATCGTTTTTGAACTTGGCTTTATTTATTAGTCTAGATACTGCTTGACATAATTCTCTAGTTTTTTGCTTCACCCTGTTAAATGTTAGCACTCATAGCAGGCCAATTTGACAACTCTATCAGTTCAACACGTTTCTGAAACAAGGATATAATCTTACTATTTAACAGGGCAGGACATGGTAACTCTTCAAACTTCTTAAAATTCCCCAATTTCCGCAATCCCTCAATTCTTCAATTCCTGAATCCTTCAATTCCTGAATCCTTCAATCCCTGAATCCTTCAATTCCTGAATCCCCCAATCCCTGAATTCCTAAATCCCTTTTATAATTCCTGAATCCTTCAATTCTTCCCTGTCCGCCAGTTTGTTAGGCGGGAATTCTCCAATCCCTTATCATAATTTAACGTTTCACCTTCAGATTTGGCTATTACTACTGCACCGCAGCTGTCACTCCATACGTTGACGGATGTCCTGAACATGTCGAGTATCCTGTCAACAGCCAGAATCAATCCGACACCTTCCAGTGGCAATCCGACAGCAGTTAAAATTACTGAAATCATTACAAATCCGGCCATTGGGATTCCTGCCGCACCGATAGAGGCGAGCAGGGCGGTTACGACTACAATTCCCTGTTGAAGGAAAGTCAGTTCTATACCATACGCCTGAGCTATGAACATAGCAGCCACACACTCATAGAGAGCAGTGCCGTCCATATTGATGGTTGCTCCGAGTGGCAAAACAAGACTGCTTACCCTATTGGAAACTCCTGATTTCACTTCTACAGCTTCAAGTGTTAATGGCAGGGTGGCGGATGATGATGAAGTCGAGAATGCCGTGATAAGTGGAATTCTGAGGGCTTTAAAGTGGGTATATGGATTTATCTTCCCAAACAGTCTCAGGATTAATGGAAGGATGATAATCGCGTGTATAAACAAACCGGACATTACGGCTATCATGTAAAAGCCTAATCTATTAGCAATATTCAGTAATGCCGCAGTGTCACTTGCCTGTCGTGATACAGTTAATGCAACTATTCCAAAAACACCAAATGGGGTAAACTTAATAATCAAGTGTGTTATCTTCATCATCAGCTCAAATCCGGCATTGAGAGCAGTGACGAGGAAATCCTTATGTTTTCCTGAAATTTTTGTAATAAAAATGCCTGACAGGATAGAGAAGAAAATAATAGGCAACATACTGCTGTTAGCAAATGACGCAAATATATTTTCAGGTATTATATTTATTAAAGTACTCCCGAATGATTCTTTCGCACTTGCAAGTCCCTTTATGGGTTCTGTAAATCCCAAATC
>JACZYU010000097.1 GCA_022570935.1 Planctomycetota bacterium
CCAGAATATCAGAAACAGATTTGTCGACAAACACCTTCACCAAACCATAAGTGAGAAAACCTTCCAGATTGATGAGCTGGTAAACGGCAAGAATAAACTGTTAGCCAGGATCAACGAATACCAGGAAGGCCTGTCAGTGAAAGACGAAATTATACAACGATTAGAAGCTCAGGTTAACGAATCAATTGTACCTGCCCCGGGACAGCTTGCAGATGAACAAATAGAAACCAGCACTCAGGTTATTCCTGAAACGGATTTAAGTGATGTAATCGCACAGGCCAGGAGTCTTTGCAATGAGGGGAAATATGATGAAGCATATAAGATTGCAGATGATCTAAGGCGAAAGAATCCTGATTTCGGGCAGGCATATTTCGTTCTTGGGACGATTGAAATGCGCAAAGAACGCTATAGTAAAGGGGTAGAACTGTTAAATCGGGCCATTCACCTTGAGTTGCCCAACGAGGATACGGCATGGGCTTTTCATAATCTGGGGATTGCCTCGTTACGAAAAAAAGATTATGAAAAGGCAAAAGAATTTCTTGAGAAGGCGGTTGAGTTGAATTCCAATATGGTGAAAAGCAAGAGTGCGCTCAAGTTACTCAACGACTATTTGCAAACAAATTACAGAGTTACTCAGGTCAGGAACCTCTACAATGAAGGTAAGTATGATGATGCCTATAGAATTGCAGATGGTCTTAGGGAAAAGAACCCCAGGTTAGGTTTGGCGTATTATATTCTTGGTACGATTGAGATGCTCAGGAAGCACTATGATAAGGGGGAAGACCTGTTAAATCAGGCTATTCAGCTTAAGTTATCCAACGAGGACACGGCATGGGCTTTTCATAATCTGGGAATTTCCTCGCTTCGAAAGAAGGATTACGAAAAGGCAAGAGAATTTCTTGAAAAGGCTGTTGAGTTGAATTCCAATATGGAGGAAAGCAGGAAGACTCTCGAGTCACTCGATGATTTGCAAGAAAAAGAAAGGCGTGATAAGGAGGAAGGAGAGGCAGTTGACAGTGAATGGTAAGATGGAAGCCCGCCAAAAAATCGCCCGCCCGGCAAGTCTGTTTGGAAGTGTCGGGTAAACAAGAAGTCATGAATCATTTGCTATTAGTTTTATCTTTTTCTGTATTCCCGCCAAAAGGCACGTCGGGCAGGCATCCGTATCAATTCGTGGCTAACTTGTTTTCTCTCTGTGTGTTCGGTGGTTAAACGATAATAGAGAATTTATTTTATGACAAAGATATTAAATAATCATGTCCTGGCCGCAGATGTAGGAGGCACAAATACTCGAATGGCCATCGTAACCGGGAATGGAGACATCCTTACGCTCTTAAAAAAACCTACACATTGTAAAAATGGCAGGGACGAGATGATCAGGTTTCTTGTTTCTTTTGCAAGAGAAGTAATTGAAAAATCAAACCTTCCGGAAGAGAAGATATGTGGGATGGGAATTGGTTTTCCCGGTCCTTTAAACGCTGAGACTGGTACAATCTTCAACCCTCCTAATTTAAATGGCTGGGATAACGTTCCTTTAAAGGATATTCTCGAAAAAGAGCTGAAAATGCCTGTTGCAATTGAGAACGACGCAAATGCAGCAGCACTTGGTGAATGGTGGAAGGGTGCCGGGTCAGGAACAGGCAGCTTATTTTGCATCACCCTGGGTACTGGTGTGGGGGGAGGCATGGTGTTGGGAGGAAAAGTCTGGCATGGCGCATCATCAATAGCGGGTGAAATAGGGCATACGACCATTATAAGAGATGGAATAGAATGTACATGTGGAAACACCGGGTGCCTTGAAATATATGCTTGTTCCGGAGGTATTTTAAAAAGAGTAAACGATGCATTATTGGAAGAAGGAGATAATGGTAAGTTTCAGCCGCT
Source organism: Planctomycetota bacterium (assembly GCA_022570935.1). Classification (GTDB taxonomy): domain Bacteria; phylum Planctomycetota; class Brocadiia; order Brocadiales; family Scalinduaceae; genus Scalindua. Next base: position 1,885 of record JACZYU010000097.1, read on the forward strand.
TACTAACCTCAAAGAGATAGATCAAATGTTAATACAAGGCAATGAAGTTGTCCTGAAGATTATTAAGGAAACCGGAGTTATTCTGGGTATTGCAATAGCTAATCTTGCAAATCTTTTGAATCCGGAAGTGGTTGTTTTGTTTGGCGGTGTAACTAATCTGGGTGCAAATCTTATTGGGCCTTTGAAGGAAGAAGTAAAAAGGAGGGCATTCAAAAAAGCAACTGAATCTCTAAGGATAGAATTCTCACAACTGGGTGATAATAGCGGGATACTTGGTGCGGCAAAGAATATCCTTTCAAGATTGTAAGAGAAAAGGAGAAAAGGGGACAGATTTATTTTATCTTTTGCTAGCCTAAGGTACTAACACTCATTCCGGTAGGTGTATTAGCACATATCCAAGATGACGTGAAGCAATGACAAAAGATAAAATAAATCTGTCCCCTTTTCCCTATCCTGTCACATTGAAGACTTTGGTTAATCTGGAGATTCTCTGGATGTGACGTTTAAGGTTAGTATCAGTTTCTTCTAGTCGGCGGGTAAGTGTTTCAAGTATTCTTCTCATAAACTTTATATCGTTTGAGAGATTGTATTCAAATGTTTCTTTATCCATAGTATGAACCTTGCAATCCGTAAAAGCTATTGCAGTGGCACTTCGTTTATTTCCGGATATTAACGACATCTCTCCAAAGAAGTCACCTTCGTCAAGTGTTGTCAGTGTTGCTTCTGTATCTCCAACTTTTTTTGCTATTTTGACTCTGCCGGAATCAATGAAATACATTTCCTTCGCACCTTCATCGTTTTCTTTAAAGATAATATCTCCCTCTTTAAAGTGTAACTTTTTCTCGGTATAGCGTAAGCTTTTTGGATTCATCTTTTTTAGTAAAACCTGAACAATATTAAAAATTAATTACTACAGATTCATTTGTATAAATTGCTTATAAGCTTATTTTGCCGCTATTCTATTAATTTTACCATAGTGTGTCAATATCGAATTGTCTCATCGAAGCGTGAACAAAGAAACCCCTTTTTTTGCTTCTTGTTATTAATTGAGAAGCCATACCCTTTTTTGAGATTCTAAATTATAGTAACTTGCATTATTTAATTGATATCCTTGACGCTTTATTTAGAATGCCCATAGTGCGCTTTGTCAATTTAACATATTGTATGAGGGTTATCTTTATATATCAACGGCCTGGGAAAAAATAAATGTTATTAAGGAAATTATTAGGTGAGATTTTGGCTGATATGGGGTTTATTACAAATCAACACCTTGAGAAGGCGTTAACAAAACAGAGGCAGCTGTATGGGGACGAGGCATTACCGGAACGAATACAAAGGGCCAAGCTGGTTTCTGAAGCGCGGTTGGCTACAGGCACAACCCCGATGCTGGGTCAGATATTAATAGACATGGGAGTTGCTACAAAGGATCAACTTGAACAGGCAATAGAAAAACAGGATAAAATGATAGAAGTATATAAGTTGTTGAACAGTGAAAAACTGGGAGCCACTGTGGAGGATTGTTCGATAATTAATTCTACCCTGAATATTGTTGAAGTATTAGAAAATATCATGAGGTATGCAAATCGAATGACAAATTCAGTCGCAAGTACGCTGATGCTGCTGGATGAAAAGACTGGAGATTTGGTATTCAGTGTTCCAACAGGGCCAAAGTCGGACAGCCTGACGGATTTTCGCCTTCCGTCCGGGAAAGGGATTGCGGGTTGGGTTGCTGAGAATGAACAACATCTTTTAATCCCTGATGTTAAGAAAGATAAGCGATTTTATGGGAAAACTGATGAAATGAGCGGGTTTGAAACAAAATCAATACTTTGCGTCCCACTTAAGGCAAAATCTAAGATGATAGGTGTGTTGGAGGTTGTAAATAAAGTCGGTGATACTTCTTTTACTGAAGAGGATGCTATGTTACTGAATATCTTTGCAAACCAAGCTGCTGTAGCAATTGAGAATGCCAGATTCTACGGTGAATTAAAAGATAGATATGAAGAGGAGAAACAGTTACAGGAAAAACTTGCAGAATCAGAGAAGCTTCGGGCAATGGGTTTAATGGCATCCGGCGTGGCACATGATTTCAATAATATGTTGGCTATAATATTCGGAAATATATATCTTATCGAGGTTGAAGATAACAAAGATATGATTTCGAAAAGGTTGGCCATAATCAAGAAAGCCGCAGTAGATAGTGCTAACATAATAAAAAGATTGCAAAAATTTACAAAGACAAATAGTGAAGAGACACAGTTTCAGCCAGTCAAGTTTAATGACTTAGTAAGGGAATCTATAGAAATAACAACCCCGATGTGGAAAGATGCTCAACAGGGAAAAGGAATAAGTGTAGAAGTTGTAGAGAACTTTTCAGAAGAAGAATTAATTATACATGCAAATGACACTGATTTAAGAGAATCGATAATTAATCTGATATTCAATTCTATAGATGCAATGCCACAGGGTGGAAGAATAAATATAGTAACATATTTGAAGGATCAAAATATATATTTAGAAATATCTGATAATGGAATTGGAATGACAGAAGAAACAAAAAGGAGGATATTTGATCCATTCTTTACAACAAAAGGTGTAAGTCATAGTGGGTTAGGGATGAGTATGGTATACGGGGTAATTAAAAGACATAATGGATCAATAGATATAGAGACAAAGCCCGGAAAAGGTACATCATTTACTATAGTACTACCAAAGGGCAATGAAATAATAGAAAAAGAAGATAAAAAATCAAGCCCGGTTGTTGAGATGGAAAAAGCTAACATAATGATTATAGATGATGAACCGCTACTTGGCGTATTGCTGTCAGAAATACTATCAAAGCAGGGTCATCAAACCTGTGTTTTCGACAGTGGTAAAGGCGGAATAGAAGCGTTTAAAAAAGGTAGTTATGAGATACTGATAACAGATTTAGGAATGCCAGGTGTATCAGGATGGGAAGTAATTAATATTGTCAGGCAGATAAAGCCGGGTGTGGTAATTGGGATTATAACAGGGCGGGATATATCAGAAGAAGAAGCAAAGCAAAAAGGGGCAGATTTTTTAATAAAAAAACCATTTCGTGCAGATTATGTATTACAGGTAGTAACAAATGCCGTAAAATCTAAAGCTGGTTAACAAAACAAGTGTTTTCAAAATTAAACAGGATTCTTTTCATATCAGTGTTATTACCTCTTGCCGGTTGTACACAATCTCCCTATCACTATAGTTTTTCACTTATCGATCCTTATGTAGAAGATCTCACGTACGAAGACGGAGATGTCTTTTTCCAGTTTATACCTGCGGCGGAATACATCTGGGTGTCTATATATAACATGTCAGAAGACAGCATCTATTTTATCAGGGATAAGGCAGAATATATTGATCCGAATGGAGAATCTCACAATATTCTCTTTGGATGGAATTTTGCTTCTGCAATGAAAGATTTTGTAAGAGACGATCTTTATTTAAACTCCATACGGATTAACCCAAAATCAGTAAGTGAGGGAAACATATGGATCAATATATGGCCAGGGCCAGGAGGTGACATTGGTGAAGGGTGGGTAACTGTTGGAGATATTGATATTGAATATCTAGACCATGGTATGCTGCCAGAGTACGCCTTTCAAGGGGATGGGATGATGCTTAAAGAATCTACCTTTTCCCTTATCCTGCCTATAGAGTTTAGCGGATATATGAAAAATTATGAATTTACCTTTATGATAACAGATGTAGAAATAATTGATCGTAAGTAAGGTTAAGGGGAATCTCCTTTTTTACGATAGGCGAGGGAGGGGGGCTTAATGACGAAAATATCATCCATCTTCCTGGCTCGGAGATCGTTTGAACTAAGATCAAACACTTTTAAAAATAAGGCCTCTTAGGAAGGCAGGCCGCCCGAGGCGCCCCTTGAAGCAACTTTCAGGTCCGACTCAGTAGGGAATTGCAGGAATGGAGAAAAGAAGCAAAGAATTTGTTTTCTAAAGTTTTTTCCTGAATTTCCTGTTATAATTCACACCAAAGGGAATTCTAGATGAGAGTATTCCCGCATAAATTAGCCTTAGCCGTGTAGGGTTTCAAATTTACATAAGATATTACTCTTGCAGTTGTAAATTTTTATTGGAATGTTCATCAGTCTCTAAATGGGATTTAATATGATCATTAAGAAACTGTCATTAACCTTTATTATTCTGTTTCTCTTCACATGCTTGACAATATCTACTGTCGGGCATTGCGGCCAAACTACTGAGGTTGAAGATTTAACAGCTATACGGACAAACTTCCTCAATGATGTAGAAAAGATTCTTGGAAGTCATGAACAAGATATTGCTCACCTCGAATCAAACTTAAGTGTCCTTAAAGAAGAATTAAAGAAGCTGAACACAATAAAAAAGAAATTGATTGAAGACAAGGACGGGGGAGATGTCTTAGACCTGACCAAAAGGCAGGGAGATGTTCTGGGAGACAGGATCAATACCCTTAATGAAATCAAACGAATTAGAGTAGAAACTGCAGAAGTGGCAGGCAATTTAGAAAAAGAACTCGAAGCCATGTCAACTCTCTCTGACAGGAAAGACAAGATTAATGAAGAAACATCACTATTGCCCGCATCTCAATTTGAAGGTATTCAAAAAGAAGTAGAACTGCTTGAGGCACGTCTGGGGGCAATTATTGCAACCTTCAAGGAAAAGGAGGCATATTCTTTAACATTACAGACAACGAATGATGCCTTAAGGTTAAGCCTCGAAGAAGAAAGAAAGAAGCTCCAGAAAGAAACCGAAGAACTGGCACATCAAAAACCTGAAACGCAAGAAAGAAACGTCTTAATAGATAGCAAGAAACGTCTTTTAGAGAACGAGCTTAAACTGCGAGACGATAAAATAAATTTATTATTTGTGCAAACCAGATTTGCAAAGCTAAGGTCACAATCTGTCCAGATACAAAAGTTAAATATAGAGCTGGAAAAAGATATAAAAGCCGCAATAACCGGCATATTATCGCTGAAATTTAAAGAAGCAGAGATTAAGAGAAAGAAGAAAGAAGCAGAAGAAGCCAAGAGAGCCGAGGCAGAGAGAAGGAAAATTGCGGAGGAGGAAAAGGCAAAGGCTGAATTGGAAAAGAAGAAAGCATTGAGGGAGGAAGAAATTGCCGTACAGAAGCAATTGGAAGAAACTTCTCCGGAGAAAAAACGAATCCTGGAGGTTGAGGCTGATGTACATAAGCAAGAGAGATTTATTGCTACAATAAAAGATGAATTAATTACTGTTGGTACAGAGAGACACAAATATCTTGCAGAGTTAAAGAAGATTCAGGAAAGCATCGAGGAACTGCTTGGTGGTGAAAATACTCCCGATGAAATTGCTACAGAGCTTGATGTGATTAAAGTTGCGTCAAATAGAATACAGGACAAGGTAGAAACCATTCAAAGCCGGTTAAGTGCTGCAGAAAAACAAAAGGCTATAATAAATGAAAGTTTAGAGAAAGTACGTGCCGATCTTACACCCGCCATTCAGGGAGATAAATCAAATATAGAAAAAGAAGCTGAAGGGTTTTCAAATAAGGCACAGGGTAAACTGTTGATACAACTTGCCAATCTGCGCCTGAAGCATATCGAAGAGCGAAAAAAACTTGTAAAGAGAAAGATTGACGTAGGCAACGAGGTATTAGAGTTAAGCAGAATCTTATTGGAAGAGCTGGCAGATACGGGAGAAAAGCTTTCACAGATACGGGCAGCAAATGTCTGGGCAAGACGCGAGAGCCAGATATCAACAAATACGGTAATAGTGGGCTTATCAGACATAAAGTTTCTTAAGGATAAACCTTTTGATTTTTATAAGGTATCAGTCCAAAATGTGAAGAAACTTAGAATTTACCTGGCGGATACTAAAAACATACCAGCATTCATTATAAAAGTAATTATTATAGTTTTTGTTATCTTTTTCACTTTCTTTGCCAGACGTTTTCTCAACAAATGGGCAATACGAGAAATAGAAAGATTCACAGCCGTATCACCACAGACATTTTTCACCTTCGAACTTATACCGGGCCTGCTTCGTATAATGCAGAATACATTAACAATGTTCTTTCTGTTCGTAATAGCCCTCACAATATCACTTACCATCCCCTCTAATGCACCTGTAATTATATCCGCCGTTTATGGATTTGCAATTATTTCGGTTTATAAATTCTCAAGAGGTACTGTTGTCGAATCTTTCAGTCCGTACACAGGTGTGAGACGATGGGTTCCGGTTACTTACTCTTCTGCAAGGCATATCTTCAAGGGTTTAAATGCAATTCTACTCTTTTCAGCAATAACAATAACGCTGATTTTTGTCTTGAATGCCTACAGCTATAGAAAAGACGTTATAGAACTATTATGGTTTGTTTACAGGTTAGTTACTATATTCCTGGTCATCTGGATAGCGGCAAGTCAGAGGTCTGTTTTGCTAAAGGTGTTGCCTTATTCTGAGAGTGTCCTTGGTAAGTTCGTTAATAAGATTATCAATATTCTTTATCCATTACTTATTGCTTTTATTATTCTGCTTTTTGCCATACGAAGCCTTGGATATGCACTATTAACGTATACTTTTGTAGTAACCCTCATCAAGAGTGTGATTGTTTCAATCATTGCTTACGCTGTATACCGGTTTTTATTGAGACGTCTGTCATTATCAAAGGAACGTAAGTTAAAGTTGAGAAGACAGCTTGATGACGAGGAATTCGAATCCGAGAAGATATCTTTAAACGTGGGGTTCAGGATTTACAAGGGCTTGCTGGATTATGGTATTTTCGTAATTACCCAATATCTTGTGGGATTTCCATTTTATTATAGATGGAAGTTTTAAGGAGGGTCAAGCACCGGTTGTCCATTTTTAATTATTTCAGCGAGGGGTGGTATTTTTTGCAGATTATAAACAC
>JACZYU010000262.1 GCA_022570935.1 Planctomycetota bacterium
GGTTCGGACATACTCCTTAAACCGATTAATTCCGGGTTATCAACTCCCTTATGCTGAATCAAGACTTTAAACACATCTCCCATCCCACCGGGAAGAAAAAGGTTCTTCATTGTCAGGAGTTTGCCGATATCTCCCTGCGACTTATTCATCTCATCAAGAATGCCAAGTGCTATTAAGAACCTTGATTGTCTGGTAAAGCCGGTTGTGCTTAATCCACATCTGTTCCCCGCCTCTATTAAACTGCTGAAATTTACGTGAGATGTTATATCCTGACTACCAACTCTCTCATACAGATTATCACTTGTAGTATGCTCGTAATAACACATCAACGTCCCTCTGTACCGTTGTTCAGAATAAAGATCTTCGGCAAGATAACCATAGTCTATCGTAATAACAAAGCCCCTGTTTAAGTAATGAGATATATTCTTTACCCAATCCAGTGCCTTCAGATTCACCTCAGCCCTTTGTCCCTCTTTTAAATTTACTTCTGAATTTTCAAAATAGTCTTCCAATACCGGATCTGATAAATCATCCATTACCTCACAAAACTCATCATCCTTAATCGTTACATATATCTCTTTCAGGCAATTATCCTCTACTATCACCTGATGCACCGGAAGAGAGTCAACAAATTCGTTTGACAAAAAACTCCCCACAACAGGTTCAAACGAAAAGCTATTTTCAGAGAAGGATTCCCACGATACTTTCCCTTCCAGTCCCTTCAATGTATTGGATTGTCTCTCAATAAGGTTCCGGCTTATCTCTACTATCTTATAATCAATCTCCTCGAAGAATTCGGGGAATTTCTTTTTTATAGAATTAATTATGTCATAACAAAGCCAGCCCTTACCTGCACCTATCTCTACTACCGTAAACCGGCCTTTCCCCATAAGCCGCCACATCTGTTCCAGCTGTCTGGCAATAAGTTCACCAAATACTGGATGAACATCTGAGCTTGTGTAATAGTCACCCTTTTTACCTATCTTCTCCTTCCCGGAGGTGTAGTATCCATGTTCGGGATGATAAAGTGCCAATTCCATAAAATCAGCAAACGTTATCTTCCCTCTCTTATTTATCAAACTTACAATCTCTTTCTTTAAAGCCGGGATTTCCATAACAAAATGGTATCAGAAACAGTATACATTTTCTAAGATTTAATTTATATGTATGGAATTTCCAGAGAGCCGAGGGCAACACCTGTACCCTGAAGTAAAGTAAGGGCGTATTGTTCGCCACGGCGAATCTGCCTAAGGTACAAACAATACGCTCCTACCAAACAGGCTTTCAGCCTGAACCTGAACGTTTTAGTTCAAGCTTGCCCATCTTGAATCAAGGAACTAAATTGGCGTGAAAATTGTTGTTAATACAAGAGAAGAGAACTATTATTCAATTAATAAGTAGTCAAAAAAGGAGGGTAAGAAGATGCGTAAACTAACAACATTTACAATGTTAGCCTTCTTTTTAGGAGCTTTTATATTTGGGCTTAATGCATTTGCAGGAAAGTCTGTTGATTGGCCAGGTTACGCTGGAGGTTCACACCTCGCAGTAATTGAAGGGACAATCAAGAGTATTGATCTTGAAAAGAATGAAATCTGTTTTGAAAAATGTGAATTGCTGGGTGATGCACCATTAATGATCACTGAGAATACAGCTTGCTATATGGGAGATGAAATGACAAATATAACGTCAATAAGAGGCGGTACTGAATTTAAAACATCAGACAAATTCGACATTACTGATCTCAAGGCAGGTGACTATGTAAGATGCAACTATTCAAGGAGGTATGGAAAGTACGAAGCAGTAAGGATTATTTATACCATCCCGGTTATCAATATATCGGGTGGTTAAACCTCAGTGTAATTGTTACCTGACACTGGTGACAAAAGGTGCAGGACTGCTCAAATAAGTAAGATGATGCCGGTTATCATGAAATAGGAGTTCAGGTTGAATGTAAAAGACCCGGCTTGAAATACAATATCATTAATTGATACCGGCGGAGTTGAGTAGTTGATGTGTAAACAAAGTAAGTCCACATTATTTGGTGGGCTTATTTTGTTTCTGAAGATATAATATACAAACTAGAGTCAAGTACAACATTCAACCAGCAATATTTTGCGAAGCAAAACCAAGAAGTTAGCGACTGAAAGGAGCTAAATTCTTTTATTATGAAACTTACCATTCTCGGTTCAGGGACAGGTATCGTTACGGCAAGGAGAGGCTC
>JACZYU010000263.1 GCA_022570935.1 Planctomycetota bacterium
AGAGTGGGCTCGTACATACACACTAACGGTAAAATAGGAGTTTTGATCGAGGTTAATTGTGAAACTGATTTTGTTGCCAAGAACGATGTGTTTACAGATTTGCTTAAAGACCTCTGCATGCAGGTAGCGGCAACCGACCCGACAGCCGTAAGCAGAGAAACTGTTCCTCAAGACATCATTGACAAAGAAAGAAAGGCATATAGCGAAGAATTCAAAGATAAACCTGACAATGTAAGGGATAAGATAATTGACGGCAAGATGGAAAGCTTTTATAAAGAAATTTGCCTTATTAATCAGCCTTTTGTAAAAGACAACGATCAGACAATAGAAGATTTAATAAAAAACGCAATTACAAAACTGGGCGAAAACATCAAAATCAACCGTTTTGCAAGATTCGCTATTGGAGAATAGTACCATTGCAATCAAAAAGCATAAACGCGTTCTTTTAAAAATTAGCGGCGAGGGATTCTGCTCAGAGAAATCACCAGTAATAGATAATTCAAAGTGCAACCTTATAGCAAGAGAAATCAGCAGTGCAAGAAAAGCTGGAGTTGAGATTGCCATAGTCGTGGGTGGCGGCAATATAATAAGAGGCGCGGAATTAAGTAAATCAGGCGTTGATCGCTCACGGGCTGACCAGTTAGGCATGATTGCCACAAACATCAATGCGATCCTCCTTCAGGATTCACTTATAAATCTGAAGATACCAACAAGTGTTTTAAGTGCAATACAAATACAGAGCATCGTAGAATCTTATACTATACATAAATGCCTGAGCTTTCTGGAAAAGGGCTTTGTTGTTATTATTGCAGGTGGGACAGGAAATCCTTATTTTACAACTGATACTGCCGCCGCACTAAGGGCAATAGAAATAGGCGCTGATGTTTTTCTTAAAGGGACAAAGGTTGACGGTGTGTATTCTGATGACCCGGTAACCAACCCAGGGGCAAAAAAATACATTAAATTAGAATATATGGATGTACTGACAAGAAATCTCGGCGTAATGGATTCAACAGCAATCTCTCTTAGTATGGAAAACAAACTCCCCATAGTTGTGTTTAATCTCATGAAAAAAGGTAATATAAAGAAAGCCATAATAGGTAACAAAATCGGCACGTACATAGGAAACGATAAATGACGTCAATAGAAATACAGGCTGAAGCAAAAAGAAAGATGGAAAAAACTCTTGAAATAATGAAAGAAGAATTTAAGAGCATAAGGACGGGTAGGGCAACACCGGGCCTTGTTGATAATATCAAAGTCAGCTGTTATGGTTCTCTGACCCCAATAAAACAACTTGCAAGCATAGTAGCTCCCGAGCCACAATTAATCATTATTAGTCCTTACGATCCTTCTATCCTTAAGGACATAGAAAAAGCTGTTTTACAGTCAGAACTGGGATTAACAACCAATAGCGATGGAAAAGTTATTCGCATTCCCATACCACCATTGAGTGGTGATAGAAGGGAAAAAATAGTTACACAAATAAAAGAAATAACAGAAGATGCCAAGATATCTATCAGGAATATAAGACGTGAAGCAAACAAGCAAATTGATAAAGAAGAAAAAGATTCTCTATTAACGGAGGATGAAGCAAAAAAAGCAAAGGAGCAAATACAGAAATTTACACATGACAATGAAGCAGTGTTGAATGAGCTTCTAAAACAGAAATCTGAAGAAATCTTAAAAATATAAAAATATTGGGGGCATAGCTCAGCTGGTAGAGCACCGCCCTTTTAAGGCGATTGTCGAAGGTTCGAGTCCTTCTGCCCTCACTGAATCTGTACCAGTAAAATATACCGGCCCCATCGTCTAGCCTGGCCTAGGACACCGGGTTTTCATCCCGGCAACAGGGGTTCAAATCCCCTTGGGGTCAAGTATTAAAAAGGCTTGTACTTAGTTAAGTACAAGCCTTTTTTGCTTTCAGGACAATTGACAAACAGAAACAAATAAAGTATGACAAGGAAAACACCAGGGAAAGAAAATATATGTATTAATTGTTACAATCAGCATGGTTGTTTGACAGAAGAGCCTTTGTGCCTGCTTATGAAACGTGAAGAAGACGAAAGGTCTCTTTCCGGAAAAATACTTATGGAAAGGAGAGGTTTGCTCAGAAACTGTCAATTATGCTCACATTTCAGGTTATGCTGGACTGAGGAGGCCTACAGGAAAACGATTAAAAGCAACGAGAGATGAAAAGACTGCATTGAGCCTTTTTC
>JACZYU010000098.1 GCA_022570935.1 Planctomycetota bacterium
ATGTCAAGAAGAACTGCATCCCCATGTTATAAATATTTATCGGATAGTTAATAAACTCCTTGCTTGAAAATATTACAGTATGAACCAGAGACCTGTTTCTCAATGTCCAGAAAGCGACTGCCGTCACTATCAGGCGTATACCGCCGGCAATTAATACTCCTCCAACAACAATTACGGGAAACATCAAAGCCTTTCTAAGCGTCCATTCTATTCCGGCAAGGTGTGTACCAAAATACAGGGCAGTGAAACCGATTATAAGATGTGCCGCCGTCGACACCTCGAATTTGGAAAAGATAACCTGCCCTAATGGACTAAGCGGCCTTACCAGAACTCTGTCAAACTCGCCGTCCACAACCATCTTGTCAAAGTTAACCAGTTGTGAGAAAATCAGGTTTGTAAATCCGTAGGCAAATGCCTGAAGAGAGTACAAGAAAACCATTTCGCCCATCGTCCATCCCTTTATTTGATGGAAGCGGTTCAGGAGCACAAAAAGTAAACCAATCTGCCCGATATAAAAAGTCAGTATGGCAAATATATAGAACAGAAAACTTGCCTTATACTCCATCCTTGCTTTGATGGATGTTGCAAATAGTGTAAGGTAAATCCTGATTGTATCCATTTATCCTCCCTGTATAACCAGTTTTTTCTTACCGGCACTCCACATAAGACTACAAATAACGCCCATTATCAGTATCCACATTAATTGTGAGATTATTATTGAATGAACTTCTGCCAACGGAATCCGCCCTGTCAGGATAACGGTCGGAAAATAAAGCATATACTGAAACGGAAGAATATTAATCAGTGGTTTCAAGAATTCCGGGAAGAAATCTATAGGCACTATTCCTCCGGCAAAGAAGGTAAACAATGCATATTTAAAGAGCATGAACGGGAAAATTTCTACGAACCAGAAAGCAAGCAATCCCGCAGCGAAGTTAAGCATAGCGACTAATATGTATCCGGCAAGAAATGAGAAAAGAAATGCTAATAATCTTACAGGTTCAAGCGGAATAGAGATATCAAAAAGAAAAATGGATATTATGACGATAGGAAAGGTCCTGGCCATAATATGAAAGATGGAGTGACCAACATTCTCAGCAAGGTTCATAAAGAAAAAGGATGTCGGCCTTATGAGCTCCATTGCGATAGAACCGTCCATAACTTTTCTATAGATAATGGAATCGTCCATCGTAAAGGATATCCTCACTGCCATTACCAGGACAGCATAAGTTGTAATGGCAGTTAATGTAAAACCATTATGCACCGTAGTATCGAACTGTGAATACAATGCTTTCCACAGGGAAGTAAAAATAAACACATATAGAAAACCATTCACTATGCCAACTAAGCAATCAAATCTATACGTAACCTGCTTCTGGAAAGATATAGATACGAATTTAAAGAAAAGTTTTAGATTCATCTTACTTCGTAAAAGTATTTACTTGAGACTAGCCCGAACGAGTCGAAATTATAATATTGAGGGATTAAGGAATTCCTGAATTCTTAAATTCCTAAATTTTTGACAAAATTTTTCAAAAATATTTTATTAAGCACCCAATTTTATACTATTGTCGTAAATGTTTCTGATTATGCTTTCTACGGATGGTTCCTTTACTGATATATCCTTAATCTTATATTGAGAGGCAATGGCGCCTATAACCTCTCCTATACCTGAACTGTTTTTATCAACTGTCAGCCATTTCTTACATCCCTGTTCCCGCACAACGGTGATTCCGGGTATTCCCTGCATAACACAATCATCTTCGTAAAATTCTACCTCTATTATTTTCTCATGAACAAACTTTTGTTTCAAGAACTCGGTTTCACCGTCAAATATAATCTTTCCCTCTTCAAGTATGATAAGCCGTTTGCAAAGCTGTTCAATATCGTTCATGTCATGAGTAGTAAGAATAATGGTAGTTCCCTCTGTTTTGTTAATTTCTGAGAGAAAATTCCTTACAGATTGTTTTGCCAACACATCCAGACCGATTGTAGGCTCATCCAGGAAGAGCACTGGAGGGTTGTGAATAAGAGACGCGGCTATATCGCACCTCATCCTCTGTCCCAAAGAGAGTTTTCTTACCGGCATCTCCAGAAGAGGCCTGAGACCCAGCGCTTCGTCCAGCTTTGCCATTTGACGATCAAAGTCCGATCTGGATACACGGAATATTACCCTCAGCAAATCAAATGATTCGCGAACAGGAAGATCCCACCAAAGCTGCGTTCTCTGGCCAAACACCACACCAATCTTTGCTGCGTTCTTTTTTCGGTCCTTATAAGGAACAATTCCATTTACATTTGCAGTTCCGGAAGTCGGCACAAGTATTCCCGTAAGCATCTTTATGGTGGTCGATTTACCGGCGCCATTTTCACCAACATATCCTACAAACTCTCCACGTCTTATCTTAAAGTCAATATCATTCACTGCCGTAATGATCCTGTGTCTTCTATGGAAAAGCGCTTTTAGTTTCCCAAGAAAGCCTTTACCAGATATGCTTACTTTGAATTCTTTCCTTAGATCTTTAACTTCGATTGCAATATCATCCTGCTGCATGTTTTTATATCCTTTTTTCTATAATCAGGTTATCATAATCATCAATATTACAAAAATACTCCGGTGCAAGAAAGGTTGTTGAAGTATCTTCAACTATCAGTGCAGGCCCATTAATCCGTGAACGTTTCTGTACCCTGTTTCTATCAAAGACATCGGCCTTTAACCATTTTCCCCTGAAAAAGCACTTCGTCTTTTTACCAATCGTCTGTCCCTTCGCCAAAGAAGTTTTCGGCCTTTTTTCTATCACAGGTTTTCTCGTCTTCCCGGTTACCCTTACCCTGATATTTACTACTTCTATAGAATAATCCCGATTTGCGTAACCATACGACCGCTTATGTAGTTTATGAAAATCATCAATAAAACTCTTCTTAAATGACAGATTAAGCTCGTGAGCCTGCCCCATGTATCTCATATCTACGGAATTTTCTATTTTAATCCTGTTCTTCCTCATGCCCTCTGAAAGGACATCCTTCACACCTTTTGATTCTAATGGTTTAAACAATTTCACAAGTTTCCTGTATCCATTTTCTTCTACTTTTAACAGTACGCTCCTTGAATAATCTTTAACAATATCCGCAACCGTCATACCCAATGCAGACAGTACTCCGGCATTCTTAGGCACGAGAATCTTTTTCATTGAAAGACGACCTGCCAACTCACATGCATGAAGTCCTCCCGCACCACCAAAAGAGACCAGTGTATAATCTCTTACATCAAATCCTTTCTCAACTGAAATTACCTTTATGGCCCTTTCCATATTCGCATTTGCAACATCTATGATCCCTTCCGCAGCCTTTACGGGAGTCATACCCAATTTCTTTGCAAGGACTTTCATACATTTTAACACCATGTCGGTTTTAAGCCTCATCCTTCCGCCAAGAAAGTGTTCAGGACTGATCCTTCCCAGAAACAGATTAGCATCAGTAACTGTTATTTTCTTCCCCTTACCATAACAGACAGGTCCCGGATCTGCACCTGCACTCTGCGGCCCTACCCTGAGAGCACCGCCAGGATCAATGTATGCGAGTGACCCGCCTCCCGCTCCTACTGTATTCATGTCAATAACAGGTATTTTTATGGGCATGCCGCTGACTACTGTCTGTGTAGTAAGACGAATATAACCATCACATAGAGAAACATCTGTAGAAGTTCCGCCCATGTCAAATGATATAATCTTCTTTATACCGGTAAGCCTTGCTATTTTTGACGCCCCGATTACTCCCCCTGCAGGGCCTGAAAGAATGCAATTAACGGCTTTTTCTTTAGCAATCCCCGTGGAAATACTACCACCATTAGACTGCATTATACTTATATTGTTTGCCCCCAAACCGTCTTCCAATGAGGTTATATATCTTGACATAACGGGTGAAACGTATGCATTAACTACAGTAGTACTAAACCTCTCGTATTCGCGATATTCAGGTAATATCCTGCTGGAAGCAGAGATATGAATCCCTGATTGCTGTAGCCCATTCATCACGGCCTCTTCATTTGCAGGGTTTTTGTAAGAAAAAAGAAAACACACTGCTACAGACTCTATCCCTTGCTTTCTTAATTTAGTATTAATCTTTTTTAAATCACTCTTCTTTATTCCAGACACAACTTCACCCGTTGCCGTAACCCTCTCTTTTACTCCCCATCTGAGTTCTTGCGGTACCAGAGATGATTCACGGCAAAGGAAGAGGTCGTAAAGTGAACTTCTTGCCTGTCGGCCAATTTCAATCACGTCCTCATATCCATTCGTGGTAATCAAGGCGACCTTTGCCCCTTTTCTCTCAAGGAGTGTGTTTGTTGCAACGGTAGAACCGTGAATTATACATGTTTGTTCTTTTGACACACCAAGGGATCTGATTCCATTGAAGACAGCCTCAGCAGGATTGTGCGGTGTGGATAAAACTTTATGCACTTTTAATTCTTTTCCGTCAAACAGTACAAAATCTGTAAAAGTACCTCCAATATCAACCCCTAAAACTATCAATGTTGTGTCTCCATGTTTTCATTTAACACTTAAAATAGGACGTCGATATTCGCAGATACCTGCCCGAGATGTCTTTTGTCCGGGGATTAAGCGAAGCGCCTGCCGGCCGGTAGGCGGGAATCCACCTTTTATTATCTTTATTTCGTATATCCTGCCCATCCTGTATATCCTGTCTAAATATCTTTACATATAGAAAAGATTTTCTTAAATGTACCGTTCTTAATATTTGAAAGGAGTTTTTCAATACTCATCCTCAGCTTTTCTTCGTTAGAGGCCTTTATGGTTATCCTGATCTCATCTCCTTCAAAGTATCTGGAGTGATTGATGCGAACATCATTATCCAGCCCCAGTTCCCTGCAAGAACGATCAAACTCATCCTCCTTCTTACTAATAACAGGATAACGCATGGTCTTTATTAATCTGCAGATTCTTTCTCCTCTTTGCCTCTTATTGGATTTTTTATCTGAGATTATGAGGCTGATTTCTTTTGAAGAGAGTAATTCAACTATTTCTTTATTTTTTATCTGCTTAAGATCGAGCAGGTTTCTAATTGTTTCTTTTGCTTCATTAACGTTAGTGCTTGATTCTCTAAAGAGAACTCTCCACACAATATCTCTCTCAACACCATCAAGTGTAATAAGCAGAAAGGCTTTTTCCGGTTCCAGTTCATCATCGGTTACAGATTTCTTTATTTCAGTATCAAGGGTTAAAATGTCAATATATTTGTCTATAATGTTCTTATTAGGCGGGACACCAAGGAGTGGAGTTATTTCAGACATCAATCTATCATAAGAATAACCTATCTCCAGAAACTTTTTTAAAACGATTGCCTTTTCAATTTCATTAAAACCCCTGGAGGATAAATTATCATGAAGGGCTAACAACATTATCTCCTCATCATTAAGCCCATTTATGACTTTTGCCTCAATACTCACCTGTCCTAATTTCTGACAAGCCTTGATACGTTGATAACCGCATACAATAATATATACTCCATCGGCATCCTGGTTTTTCTTTAATATTACAGGATTAATTAATCCCACATCTTTTATCGAACTAATTAAGGCGTTCGAATCTTGTCGACAATTAAACAGATACCTGTCGTGATCTTCTGAAGACAAGTCTATATTTTTTAATGATACTTGCATTAAGTCCATTTTATAAAGAGTAGCAGGGAAGTGTATAAAATTCAATGGTATTCATGGAGTAATGGAAGGCAGAGGTTGGAGTTATTGGCAAATAGAGTTGGTAGTTGGGCTAATATGGTGGAAAAAGATTTGATAAAAAAAAGCCCACATTCTTCTGTTTATGAAGAGTGCGAGCGTTTGGTTAATGAGACATTATTGGTAAATCTATTCCTATTGTTTGCTAATTCTTTTCTTTTTGAACCTCCGTCTTATTCCTGCCCCCAGTTTTGCTTTTTTTCTACAATCCGCAATCCGAAATCAACAATATGTCCTGGTTATCTTTTTCTGCTTGGAACGCCTCCTTAAGTACCCTCCTGCAAGTCCAGCCAGGCCGATTCCGAGCAGTGCAATGGTTGTAGGTTCTGGAACTGTTGTGATGATTAATAGTGTGCTATATCATCATGACTATTGAGATTCATACCAACACCATCAGCAGAACCTACAAATTGTCTGTCTAAAACACTAGCCTTTCAATATATTCAACTCTTTATAACCTTTAAATATTTCTTTTTGCCATACATAATAATTTGTTTATCATGAGACATTAGTGTAGCACCTAATATTCTCGCAGTAGCCACGATAATCCGATCTGCCGGATCTCCATGAAATTTTCCCGGTAAGCGGCTACTCTCAATTGCCATTTCAGGAGTAATTGGCACTAATGAAATACCAGGGGCATTTAATGCTTTATTTACCCATTCCAGACAGCCTATGGGAAATATAATTTTCCCTTTCGATTCAAGCATCCCCACTTCCCAAACCGATATAGCAGATACCCTTATATTTGAATATTTAACAGAATCCTCAATGTATGAAAGACATTGAGAACTTATCAATTTTTCTTCGCCGTTTAACAGCCATAACCAGACATGAGTATCTAAAAGTATTAACTCCTGAGAACTATTCATCTACATTCCATTTCTCACCTGTGGGTTTTACAATATCCCCCACAATAACGACGGAATTCTTAAGAAAACCATATAGTGGTTTTGGCGTGTCTTCCTCTACTGATGTTAATTTTGCAACAGGCTTTCCATTTTTTGTTATGATAATATCTTCATGATATTTTTGTACATCGTCCATTAATTTAAGACATTTTGCTTTGAATTCACCAGCCGCTATTTTCATTTTTAACCCCCTTTCTAACTATAGCCATATTACCATAGTCATCATGATAAGCAAGGTTTTTTTAACTTTCCCATAAATAAAGGGGGCAAATAATTATGCCCCCCCTGTGATTGAAATAATATTATAGGCTGGTGTTATTACTGTTTCAGCTTTTTTAGTTTTCGTTTCATTGCTCCACCCGCCAGGCCGATCAGGCCGATTCCGAGGAGGGCAATAGTTGTGGGTTCGGGCATGGCAGCAGAGATGCATCGGAACGAACTGCCAATGCATAGTAAGTAGTGAAGACCTTAGGCATCGTGCCTGCATTGCCGTTGCCGAAGTTGAAGCCCCAGACGTCGAATGGATTCGCAGCAGTGCCTGACCAGTAAATTTCATCCTGTAAATTCGCAAATAAGCTCAGGTCAGGGTCGCCACTAGTCGAAATTGCACTTGCAGCGGTTCCTCCCAATTCGTCGTAAAACAGGTGATTCATCTCACTACCTTTAACAACCTCTCCATATCCATATTCCGGGCCTGTACCATCCAGATTAAGGGCGGTTGGAAGCCGCCAGTCAGAAAATCCCAGCCAGTTTGCCGTATTCATCCCACCTATCCAGATATTCGCCGTGTCCCAAGTCATCGATCCATTAGCATTAATGCCTGACACTCCAAATGTCTCTGTCGCTGCAAGGTTAGCATCAGCAAGCCACATATGATACCAAAATCATCGCCCGTAATCGTACCATCAAGATTTTCAATGAGTGTTGCTCGTGCTGAAACTGTAAACCCAAACACCATCACAAAAGCAATTAACAACATATAAATCCTTTTCAACTTTACTTCTCACCCTTTCATTCAAACGTTTTCAGAAATGTTTTGATATTTTTATTATTGTTTAAAATCTGTAATTATAATACAAATTCATTGCCAAAACACGGTAACCGGACAATTATTAATGTAAGTCAGTGAATATACGTGCATTATAATTTATGTTTTAACTGAAATGACATAACTCCGAAATCACACAATGTTGCTTTAAATCAACATAATTCGCCGGAAATACTTCATTCTTGCTCTAAGTATTTGTGCTCTAAAAGATATGAACGTGTCAACTATTGTTTACAATATTCAACAATAGTTGACAGGAAACGAGTTACAGTGGGAGGTCTGCCAGACGGGAATTGTGGCCGGGAGCATGGGAACAAGTTCGCAATGGAAACAGCCCCGCTTTCGCAGGAATTCCAAAGTTCTGTGCTGGAATCCTCCCGAAAGGGAGGTCATATCTTAATACCACCTGATATTGAGAAATTACAAATTTCCTTACCAGAATTGCCAGTCGCCTGGCGTGATCTTTCGAAGACAAGTCTATATTATTTATCGAAACCTGATTTGTTTTCATTTTACTGTTGATGACGAGTAATGGATCACATTCCAAAGAAGCTTCTCTTGACAGGGAAAAGTTGTCATAGCAGTTAAAGATTTTGAAGCCGCCTTGACGACAATTCACAATTGCTGTAATCTTTCAAAAAAATCCGGGAATGTCTTCTCAACACACTCAGGATTTTCTATCTTAATCCCTTCAACCCTTAAACCAATAAGGGCAAAGCTCATCGCCATGCGGTGGTCATCGTATGTTGATATTTCTGCGGAATGTGGAGATGATGGAATAATCTCAATACCATCATCGAACTCTTTTACCTCAACTCCGACCTTCTCGAGTTCATTAACAATAGCCGTAATGCGGTCTGTCTCCTTGTAGCGGAGGTTGCGCACATTCCTTATGCGCGTATTCCCCTCTGCAAAGACCGCAACAGATGCAAGGGTCTGCACGACATCGGGAGTATCATTCATGTCCACATCTACTCCCCTTAATGCCCCCCCCTCAACTTCCAGCCAGTCCGATGACTTTCTTACAC
>JACZYU010000099.1 GCA_022570935.1 Planctomycetota bacterium
TACACTCAATAAAATGCTGGCACTCGGCCTTCAGTGGCTCACAGGAATCAATAGGAACTATAGAAGTTCCATTTCTACGCGGGACAGGTTGCCGGTTGATCCAATCAACCCCTTTGTCGTGGATCTGCAATTTGCCTTCCGTTACAGTATCATCAAACACAGCCATTTTATTGTCACCTATGATTATCAACTTTTGTTCTTTGTTTGGATGAAGCCAACTGACAAAGATATGTCCTCTGACACCACTCTTGAATGAGAGGATAGTGTTTGTTACATCAGCGACATTGTGGTTTAAATAATTACCACCTTGAGCAATAACCTGAGAAGGCATCTCCTCCAATAAATAAACAATGGCTGATATGTCGTGCGGGGCGAAGCTCCACAAGATGTTCTCCTCGCTGCGAATCTTGCCAAGATTTAAGCGGTTAGAATATATGTAATTGATTTTTCCCAATTCACCGGAATTGATAATCTCTTTTAGTTTTATTATTGCAGGGTGATAGAGCAGGATATGTCCTACCATTAATCTGAGATTTTGGCGCATGGCCAACTGATTGAGTTCTTCCGCTTCACTTGCAAACAAGGCCAGCGGTTTTTCTACAAAAACATGTTTGTTGGCGAGCAGGACCATCCTGGCCATCTCGAAATGAGTTTCTGCCGGTGTGGCAATAACCACAGCATCTATATCCGGGTTCTGGAGCACCGGTTGAAATGAACTTTGAAATTCAGCTTCAGGATATTTCTCCTGAAATGGTAAAAGCGTTTCTGGATTTGTGTCACAAACAGTATGAAGCACACCTAATTCATTAAAGTTGCGAACTAAATTTTTCCCCCAGTATCCTGATCCAACTACTGCAATATTTGTCATATTTTCTTTCAGTTATCGTTTACAAATTAGATCTCTTTTAGAGTGGTTATAATCATAATCAACTTGTAAGGTCGAAGTATAATCTTCTTTTTGTCTCTCATATCTGGTAAATAGTTCATGAAGTTTTCTAAAGATTTTCGAGATTTCCTTACTCATAACCGCGGCCATCCTGTCACTGACTGAAAATTTCCATGATGTGTTATATGTGCGTGACATGCTTTGATATTCAATAAATTCCGAATTGAGGTGGCGCCGGGTATATTTCCTTTCATGAACGTTTTTGTCATCAGGCTCGGGTGTGATAAAATCCGTAGACCCATGCAGGTCTGCTGATAATTGGTATATCTCCCAGCTATCAGGTTTTGAAATCATGCCGGCCAGTCTGCTTGCTTCTGAGTGTGACAATGTAAATATCGGTTTCCTGGATTCGGTCTGCTTAATAATCTCCATTGGTATTATACCGTTCCAGTCATTGGAAAAACCTTCGATTACATATAATTGTCCTTCTTTGTCTACCAGTTGATACCATACGTGTGCTCTTGCAACTCTCATTCTTCTGTCGATCACCCACCCCCAGACAATATCAGCATTTTCCTGATTTGGAAGGAGATGTGAAAAGAAAAGAAAGACTGCATCTTCGCAATCACCATTTTTAGACCTGGTAGTTTCAAAAGGTGTCTGCCAGAAATCAGTCTTAGCTGATTCCGGAGTGTATTTAATATTAAAGGCTATATCCTTATAAGCTTCGTATATGTAATTTCCGTATTTGAATGTTCTTTCGCACCATTCCTTATATAAAGTGTTGTCAAATGGTACGGGCGTATTGTTCGCCACGGCGAATCTGCCTTCGGTACGACAATACGCCCCTACTTCAATATCCGGGCACTCATCCAGTACAGGTTTATAGCCAAACTCGTTACCACGCTGGAGCGTGGGAACGATAGAACCTGCCTGGCTGACAGTCCAATCATTATCAATAGCAAATGACAGGTTAATCATACTCAGCATTATGGAAGTACAAATTAGACCTGTAATTATGGGGATATTTCTTGTTTTCATGACAATATCCTTTAAAAAACCTAAACATCCTGATTAGAGCGAATTCAATATGCATTTTCATAGAATTGTATTAATACTATTATCGGAATAAGGTTGAATTAAATTCACAAAATTTACATTCAATAGAGAGCTAAAACCATGCCTAAAACAATTTATATCCAAAAGATTTAGCCATTCAAAAAAGCCTCTTGGTAAGCACCTGTAAGTTAAAAGCTTATGCGTGTGGAATTGGAGAAATATTCACAATAATTATCCTTGTTATTTAGCAATAAATTATTTTGCATATATTTTCAACATGTTCTTTTTGCGAAGCAAAATATCATAAATTAGCTAGTGAAAGGAGCTAATTTATATTATTAGAAATATCGGTAAGATCAACAATACCTGAGGTAGATGCCATCTTGTTTTCTTCTTTAATTTTTTTAAATACTTCCTCTCTGTATATAGTTATGTTTTTTGGGGCATTTATACCTATTTTAATATTGTTTTTATTAATCTCGACAACAGATAGTTGTACATTTTCTCCAATTATTATGCTTTCGCCTAACTTCCTTGTTAGTATGAGCATTTGTCACCTTCCTGGTTATATGTCTGTACTTCCTTGTTGATAATACCTAACCCGAACGAGTCGGCCGCTAAAGTCGCCCCTGTGGGCAACTCAAGGTCCGCCTCTCCGCCACGGCGGATCTGCCTTGGGCATGACCGACTGAGTCGGATCTAGAGCTAGCTAAAGGGTCGCCCCAGGAGACAGGCGGGAATTATAATATTGAGGAATTGAGGAATTGAATAATTCCTGAATCCCTAAATTCTTAAATTCCTAAATCGTAAATTGAAATTTTTGCAAAAAATGGTCAAGAAATTTTATAAAGGAACTAATTTGCATTATCCATTATATAATAATGTACCGGATACTTATCGTCGTATAGGACAAGTTGTTTTGCTACCTTATTTACCGGATTATAAATAATCGGGGCGCGCAAATTCGTCCTGATTGATGACAAGACCTGAGGTACAACCATGAGTGTCAGAACAAGAACATCATTAATATTCTTCAGCCGAATATCATCAAGATCATGAGTCTGTAGCTTGATAGAATAATCCTCGTTAACAGAGAAGGGAGATATAACCGGAAATGCCAGCCCGGAATTATTGACAGATTGTAACCAGAATGTGGGGAATATAGATTCCTTCTCCACTAGAATATATTGCTTACAATCGTCAAAACCTAAAATAGGTTTTATGAAGTTGATAACTTCCTCCTCTTTAACTTTAATTTCGCCAAACAAACGTGTTTTTAATAACATGTCTCTCAATAGTAGACCTCAATAGATAGATGTTCTTAATTGTCATCCTTCGCCGAAATCTACACCTTTAGGAAATGCTGTAAAATTTAATCCTCTGTCTTACTCTAGCCCAGACAAGCTGGAAAATCCAAAATCCCTGCCTTGCCGGCAGGCAGGCGAGGCACGAAATACGAAACAAATCCGAATGACAAAAATACAAATGTTCTAAAAAAAATAGGTTCAGTGTTAAATGTTTAGAATTTTGATCATTTGAATCTTGATATTTGTTTCGGATTTCGGATTTCGATATTCGAATTTATTTTCTGCTAAAAAAGCACGAAATTCATAGTTAAGCGCCAATTAAGAGCGAGGTAAAGTAAATATGTCCTTCTTGCCCCCACGGTTTTCTGCGGGGATAAATTACTATAAATAGTCCAGTATGGATATATTTAAGATTATAGAACCGGAAGCCAGCGATGCCTGGAAGATAAATTCTTGTTCTTTAAGTCTTAAAACCAGTTCGGTTATATCAGCGCTTTCGGTTGATGCTAATATTTCATTGAGCGTAAGTTTTGTATCCGTAATCCTGTTACCGGTAAGTTCCAGGGTGTTGGCAACACTTCCTGCTTTTGCCATTGAGTTCAGTACACTATTATGTGCATTACCTAAGTTGTCTAATTCATTTTGTGCCGATACAGCCGATCCGCTTGCAAAGCTATCCCGTATATTGATGATCGAACTAAAGAGTTTATTGCTGATAAAGACTTCATTGCCTGTCTGGTTAACTTGTACGGTGGTGCCTGGACCTACCGGATGTTCTATTTTTTCACGGTTTCCTTTATAGGTAATTGCGGATATCTCTCCATTTGAGTTGCGTGTTGCCACAAATGGTACGGTTTTCGTTTTTGTGCCTGCAAAGATGTAACGGCCCGATCGTTTGGTATTCGCACTCTGCAATATTGATTCCACGAGTTGGTTTATCTCGATTGCAATTATTTTTCTTCCGTCAGAGTCAGTCGTATCGTTGACTCCCTGCATGGTTAGTTCTTGTATCCTCTGCAATATATTTGCAGTATTCTGTAAAGTTGATGAGTTAAAATTTAATGATTGTGTTGCAGACTGAACATTTGAGGCATATTGGTCTAGCCTGAATACTTCCGATCGGATGTTCAATATCCTTCTTGCGCCTGCAGGCGCATCTGAAGGGCGGTTGATTTTCTTTCCGGTTGAAATCTGCTCCTGGAGTTTGCTCAGTTTAGACGTACTGCGTTGAACATTAAAGATTGTAGAATTTATGATGGTTTCAAGGTTTACTCTGGTAGTCATATTTAGTCTCTTAATAAAACTATTTTTGGCAAAAAATTACAATTTAGGGATTTAGGAATTCAGGAATTAGTAATGCCCCATAATCCCTCAATTCCTTAATATTATAATTACGAATCGTTCGGGTTAGTACCCCTTTCATTTATATTCGCATCAGAATGTCGTTCATCTCACTTATGACAGAAATAAATCTTGCTGAAGCCTGAAAGGCCTGTTGGAACCTGATGGTATTTATCATCTCTTCTTCTATGGATACTCCAGCTATTTCCTGGCGGCGATTCTCTAAATTAGTAAGTAATAACTTAAAACTTTCTTTCTCACTGGCTTTTTCTGCTGTTTCAATACCCAATTGAGCTACGATACTATGCAGGAAATCACTGAAAGTTGCGCTATTTGTAGATGCAGTATTTTGTAAGTTAAGCAGCCTGAGTGCATTTGTGTTGTCTCCCTGTGAGGCGGTGGCAGCAGCAGCTATTCGTGTTACGTCATCTTTGATGTACTGTGATACCGCAATATTTGATGCATCTTTTCCTGTAAAAAATGTGTTTATGCCTAAAGCCGTGAGCATGTTGCTGGTATCAGGGTCATCAGTGACGTCAAACGTTAGTTTCTGATTCACAACTATTGCACCACTACCAAAGCTTATGGATACACCATCAGCTATCAGCAAAACGTCACCGGCAGTATATGTTGATCCTACATTCAGGTCTGCTACAACGGCTCCTGACGCATCTGTTACCCTTATCACGGCAGAACCAGTTCCAATAGTGCCGGTTCCGGCGTTCTGTACATTCAGCGTGTAAATATCATTATCATTACCACTATAATTTCCTGAAAGTATGGCTGCGGAAGCTCCTATATTACCGGGATTGGTGTCCATTGCCTTTGTAAAACTATATTTATAGCCGCTATCAGAGGTGATGGTTAAAAGATTGCTGCTGACACTTGCATTGAGGTTTGTAATACCACCAAGCTTTGTTGCCAATGAATTAAGGGTTTCGTCTGAGGCGATGCTTATGCTGGTCTTTGTAATAGCACCTGTGGAATCATTCGTTATGGTTACGTATAGACTGCCATTTGTTATGTTGGTAGATATAGATGCGGCATCGGTATATGTTCCACTAATAGTCAATTGAGTATCACTATCAACAGATACTACCTTATAAAAGTTTCCATCGTTGAGTTTAATCCAGTCATTAGCTTTTACATTGCTTGCGAATGAAGTCCCTACTCCAGTGACAGTAGATCCATTACTCGTTATTGTACCTGTTGTATATGTTGTAACTGAAGGTGCAAATGGAAGTCCTGTACTGGCCAGTGAGTCTGTAGCGCTGTTAACTGCATTTGTACTGGTAAAAGAGGTAAAACCTCCACTTAATCCTACACCCTCACTGTGGATATTATTTATTTCCTTGATAAGACTGGCAGCCAGTGTATTCAAATTCCCTAAATATTTAGGGATCGTTATATTCTGCATGTCCAACATGGCCTTTAGCTCACCACTTGTCAGGCTGTTAGCTGATATTCCCTGTATTTTGGTGACTCCATCTCCGGTAGGTGATGCAATAAGTGTTTGCGTGTTTTGTCCTGTTACGATCAAACCACCGGCAAGCAGGACATCAACAGAATTGTTGTTAATATTGGTTATTATTTTGATGTTACCCAGTTTGCTTAGTTTCTTTAAGAGATAATCTCTCTTATCCAACATATCATTTGCATTACTATTGGCGGTACTTGCTTCGATTTCAAGTATTCTTCTGTTTAAGAGTGCAATTTCACCTGTTATACTGTTTAACTCGGATACCTTTGTTTCTATCCTTCTGCTGATATCTGTTTTTAGACCTCTAAATTGTTCACTCAGGGAATTAAAACCATTATTGACCAGGTTCAAAGAATCTTGTAATAGCTGAAATCGTGTACTGGTAAGTTCGGGATCTGTGGATAATTGCTGTATACTCCTGAAAAAGTTTTCTAACCTGTTATTTAAGCTGGATTCGGACAGTTCATTAAATATGGCTTCTAAATACTGAAAGGTGCTATTTGTTACTTCTGCACTACCAAGTAAGGAAACGAAGCCGTTTATTTGAGTGTCCAGTAGATCGTCTTTTATTCTTTGTACTGATTCCATTGATACTCCGGCACCGATAGGGCCAAATGGAGAAATATCCGGAGCATTTGTAACAAATGAAACTACTTGCCTGTTGTATCCGGGAGTATTTACGTTGGCAATATTGTGTCCTATGGTTTGCAGGGCACGTTGTGCAGCTAGTAGTCCGCTTAATCCGATTGACAAATCTGTTGACGCCATTTTTTTACCTTGTATATCAGGTTTAACTGAAAAATTTAAGCACTTATTTCAAATAACATTCTCTTAAGTTCAGGTTCCTTCAATTTACCTGATTGTTGATAAGTAGAGTCGTTAAGCGACTCGGAACATATGGATCTTATAAGATTATTTATATATTCAAGTGAATATTTTGTAAGTGATGTATTGATCTTATTAATTGCCTCAACTTTTGAAATTACTTCGATAATAGCGTCATACTGTTCCTTTAGTTTGCTTTTATAAGGTTCTTTAATCTGCTCTATGAGATCACTAAGCTTTATAGAATCGGTATTATTTCCCAGTGTCTGATTTATTGAGTGCAGGATGTACCTTCTTTTTTGTTCAGTAAGAAGAACCCTTTCTGCCAGGTTACGTTCCTGGTAAATGATTGATTCGAGTTTGTCTATGTCTCCGGCAATTATTTGTTCCTTCTTCTCCTGTGCAGTATGGAGTATGTCTCCATAAGTAATAATCATTTTGTCTAACGTTTCAGAAAGGTCATGTAGCAGATTTTCCATGATATTCTACCCCATTTATTAAGATTACGATTATTTCTGTTCTCTACTGAGTTGTTGATAAAGTACTTTTGCTATACCCATGCCGCCATTCCTTGCCATCTCTTCTGAAAGTGAAGAGTGCATGAGGCCTTCATATATCTGGTTTGCGCTATTTTTCTCAAACAGGTCGGATTTGGGTATAGTCTTCCACATTGCCTTGATTAACATGTTTAGCATTACGGCTTCAAAATCTTGTGCGGCTTTTTTAAGGCCCTGTTCCGATTTAGGCCCGTTCTTTAAACTGTTTTTTGAACTTTCTGCCTTTGCAATGTTGAATATGAATTCGCTGTTAAACGGTATTTCCATTTCGTTTTCCTGGTCAGGTTACAATTGTTACATAATTATGAGCTCTGCATGAAGTGCACCAGCTCTATGTATTGCTTGAAAGATTGCCATAAGATCTCTTGGTGTCACGCCAAGAACGTTTAGTGCGCGTGCTATTTCAGAAATACTTACACCATCCGGTATTATGTGTAGTTTTGCTTCCTCTTCTTCGACATCGATGGTTGTACGATCCAGCTCCTTGGTAGTTGCGCTGTCCGGGGCAAACGAACCAGGCTGAGATGCTTCTGTCCTTTCACTTATCGTTATCGTGAGGCTGCCATGTGCAACTGCTACAGTAGAAATCTTGACGTTCTCTCCGGCAACAATTGTTCCCGTTCTCTCGTTGATGACGACTCTGGCAACGGCATCCGGAGTAATAGGCAACGCTTCTATACTGGAGATAAATTGTGTTATAGTGTCCATTGTTCTGAATTCCTGTGGGGGTGTTATTCTTACTTCTCCAGCGCTTATGGCTTGTGCAGAATCAGGATATATTACATTAATAACTTCCATTAAACGAAGTGCTGTGGTGAAATCGCTGTCATGCAGACTCAACGTGATTGAGTTTTCATGAAAAATATGAACGGGTATTTCCTTTTCAATTAATGCTCCCTTCGGTATATTACCTGTGGTCGCTATATTTTTTTGCTTAGTCGCTGCTTTTCCACCGACACTAAAACCGCCTCCGAGGGATATAGGTCCCTGTGCAACTGCATAGACCTCATTGTCTACTCCCTGAAGTATAGTGTGAACCAGTACACCACCTTCCAGGCTTTTTGCATCACCTATAGATGATACGAGTACGTCCATTCTATCTCCGGGTTTAGCAAATGGGCGGATATTTGCCGTAATCAGGACGGCTGCAATATTTTTTGAATTAAAATCAGCAACCGTTATGACTACGCCAAGTTTCTCGAATATGTTCTTTGTCAATTGTATTGTAAGATCAAATG
>JACZYU010000100.1 GCA_022570935.1 Planctomycetota bacterium
TTAAACGAGATGATGAACTCAGTTTTGGTGTGTCAGGAACCAAGTTGCGTAAGCACGCATCAATAATTCCCGCATTAAAGCTAAAAGGGATTAAAGAGGTAGTAGTAATTGGCGGGGCAAATTCTAATAACGTTCTTTCTGCCGCTCAGACCCTGACTGAAAATGGTATTAAGATTACACCTTTTTTACTAGGGCCCCCATCTCACAAGCAGGGTAACTCAAAACTGCTTTCACTATTTGTTGACGATGATGAAATACATTGGATTTCACGTGATAAATGGGCAGATATTGAAGCTTTAATCAATAATTATATAGAGAAGGAAGACGCGCAGGGAATAAAGATTTTTGTACTTCCGGAGGGAGGTCATCATCGACTGGCATTACCGGGTTCTTTGAGCATTCTATTAGATATTCTGCGCAATGAAGCTGAATCCGGAGTCACTTTTGATCATATCTTTATAGACTCAGGCACAGGTATGGTCGCACAGTCTCTGTTAGCAGGAGCTGCTGCTATTAACAAGAAGACAAGGTTTCATATAGTAATCCTGGCAGGCTCTTTTGAAACCTTTGAATGCGGATTGGAACAGATAATCCAATATACCGAAGATTTTCTTCAGGTTTCAATCAAATCGCTTCCTGAGTATAAACTATATTATCCTGCAATTGCAAAATCTTTTGGTGGTACTAATAGAGCCATTTTCAGGGAAATAAAGTGTATTGCCAGAGAGGATGGGATTCTCACGGATCCAGTTTATTCTGCCAAGCTTTTTATTACGGCAAAATATACTATTCGAGACCAGTCAATCGACGGAAATATACTCCTGATCCATTCCGGAGGAGCATTAGCCTTGAGTGGTTTTATGGACCATCCTATTTTCGGCAATGAGGAGTAGCGGAAACCTTTAGTCGCTTAGTGCGCCGAAGTTACCAGCATGTTGTCGTTGTTTTGTAAGTCCATGAAGCTTCATTAGTTTAAATGCGAAATAAGAACATCGAAATACGAAACAAATCCGAAGTTCGAATTACTAAATGTTCAAAACAAAAGTTATTCTGTGTACCTCAATTCTTTTGTTTCTGAAATTTGAATTTTGGTGATTTGAAATTTGTTTCGGATTTCGGATTTCGTGCTTCGAATTTATTCTATTAAATCATAACAAGAAAATATTACTTTTTTTATATCCTGGAGTAAGAAACATGGCTGATCAAAATGTGGTTATATTGGGAGGAAGCGGAAATGTTGGCAGGGAATTTTTGTCCCAGGTGATTCAACATGATACAGTTTTCTCCAATAAGCATCTTAATCCTACTAACATAATAGCGCTGACAAACAGTAAGGGTTTCTGGTTTAACAAACAAGGGTTGCAAATCCAGAAGAATCCTGAGAAAGTTGATAAATGGAAATCTTCAAAAGAGGCATTTAATGAATATATGCAAGGTTTAGACCCATTTCACGAATACGACAATTTAGTAGAATTATTAGAATTGATTGAAGATGAGGGAATGTCCGGTGACGTTGTTTTTGTTGACATAACCTCAGGAAAGGATGATTTAAGAGATTTCCATCTAAAGGTAATCAATGATTCAGATGAAAGCATAGTAACCGCAAATAAAAACCCTATCTCCATTTATCCAACTAAAGTATTCAGAGAACTTACCCGGTATAGAGAAAGGTATGGTTTCCTTTGTACGGTCATGGCCGGAGCTAATACCGTTTCCAATCTACTCGACTATTATGACACTTCAGAGATAATAAAGAAGATAGAAGCGTGTTTTTCTGGAACCCTGGGATATTTATGTGCTGAACTGGAAAAGGGAGAAAGGAGTTTCTCCCAAATACTGAATGATGCGAAAAGTATGGGTTACACCGAACCGCACCCGAGAGATGACCTGAACGGTCTGGACGTTGCCAGAAAGCTCATAATCTGTGCCAGAACATTCGGGCATGAGGTTGAAATGTCAGACATAGAACTGGAAGGATTCATTGGTGAATCTTTATTAAAGATCGAAGATGTAAATGAGTTCATGCAATCCGTAAGAAATGCTGATAATGAAATAAAAGACAAATTTGCTTCCGCTAAGGGTAACGGAAAAACATTAAGATATATTGCCAACTTTAATCTAAACGAAAATGGTGATTCTACTTTTAAAGTCAGCCTGAGAGAAGTTCTTCCTGACTCTCCACTGGGAAACCTGAAAGGTTCCTCAAATAAAGTCATTGTAGAGACAGAAATATTTAATGGAGATAAGAAATATATTATGGAATCCCCCGGTGCCGGACCGGATGTAACCGCCTGGGGATTGAGGAGAGAACTTCTGTCAAGGTTAAGGGGAAGAAAAGGAGGCGATTACAAACTGACATAGACAAGAAAGCAAATAGGACACACCCGCCAAAAGACAAGTCGGGCAAGAATTTTCTCGGATATTATCGATAAGTATGTAGGGTAGATTAAAGTCCTCCCCGCCTGCCGGACGGGCAGGGGCGTTTTTTGTCCGGGGAAAGTCCTCGGCTTTTTTTGTCCGGGGAAGCAGAGCGAATTCACCAATTATCTCAGCTTTACAGCACATAGACTGTAATTTTTTTCTAAAATATATATATGAAAGAATATGTTTTAGCTAATGAAGCCGCAATAAGGGCAACGTTTTTCTTCGGTATATTCACAGCCATTGCTTTATGGGAGCTAGTGAGTCCCAGGCGAATACTATCCGTATCGAAAGGCTTACGGTGGGCCAACAATCTGGGAATTGTATTTTTTAACACACTTCTACTACGCTTCCTGTTTCCCCTGATAGCCGTGGGTGTCGCTATTATGGCAGAGAAAGAAAATTGGGGCTTGCTGAATAATACAGCCATAAACAGCTACGTTAAATTATTTCTCGCCGTCCTGTTATTAGATTTAATCATCTATTTGCAGCATGTCATGTTCCATACCTTTCCGTTGTTATGGCGATTACATCGCATGCACCATACAGATCTGGATTTTGACGTTACCACCGGTTCACGCTTTCATCCGATAGAAATTATCCTTTCCATGATTATTAAGATGCTTATTGTTGCTGCCCTTGGAGCTCCTCCTGTGGCAGTGGTTATTTTTGAAGTCCTGTTAAACGCAACAGCAATGTTTAACCATGGGAATATTCATATTACCATAAATGTTGACCGCCTATTACGCCTCCTGATAGTTACTCCTGATATGCACAGGGTTCATCATTCTGTAAAACCAAACGAGACCAACAGCAATTATGGATTTAATTTCCCCTGGTGGGACAGGCTTCTTGGTACTTACAAAGCGCAACCGGAAGACAACCATCTAAAAATGACTATTGGCCTCAATCAATTCAGGGAATCCAGATATCTCAAATTCCATTGGCTCCTTATTCAACCTTTTATCGGTAAAGTGGGAGAATATCCAATTAAAAAGCGGTACTAATAAAGCAGGCTGGATCAGTAAGGGTGGATTAAAGTCCTCGGCGTTTTTTGTCCGGGGAAAGTCCTCCCCGCCTGCCGGACGGGCAGGGGCGTTTTTTGTCCGGGGAAAGTCCTCGGCTTTTTTTGTCCGGGGAAGCGGAGCGAATCCACCAATTACCCATACAGCAAAAGCCTTTTCTCACCGCGCTACGAGCGCAAAGTTAGCATATCATCTTTGCGGTGAATTCAGTCCTGTCTAATTTATCTTTAACTCATACAACTTATCAGCAAGCATTTCAATATAGTCTCTGCCTCTTTCGCCATTCTCCAGCACATCAAGCCATCTCTGGGGAATACCGCTTTTCCCGTGATAGGCGCCGCTTATGGCTCCTGTCATTGCGCCTATAGTATCGGTGTCACCTCCGAGTGATACCGCATATGAGACAGAATCTTCGAAATCATGTATGTGAGAAATGAATGAGTAGATGGCTGTCAGGACAGAATTTGGAGCGCTGCTGTCATTGCCTAATCTGTTGATTACTTCGGCCTTGTCAGGCCCACATTTTAAAAGCTCTTTTATATGCTTCAGCTTGGCCTTGTAAAGTTTTCCATCGACTGAAACAAACTTAATCAAATCTGAGATAAAAGATTGTTTGTCCAGTTCTTCCGAGGGATCGGAATTGATTGCTTCAGCTACGGCAAACGCCTGTAGTGCGGCTCCCTCCTTGCCAAATATATGGGCATGTGTAATATTGCTGGACTCACAAGCTATCTTACGAAGATCATCGGGATTGTCATAATAAAATGCTCCGATTGGGGCTATTCGCATAGAAGATCCATTACCAAACGATCCGCCTCCGAACACCCTCTCTCCGGCAAGGTTCCAGTCAATACCTTCTTTTATAAGAGAAAGGGCTCTTACAGTACCAACTCCATATCCTCTTTCAGGGTCATGTAATTTTACAAACCTGTCTGCCATGTCCCTGCCGTTGAACCCCTTGCATTCTACCAGTGATTCTGCTATCCCAATCATCATTTCAGTATCATCTGTATACGTCCCAACTCCCATCCTTGCATCAAGCATTTCTCTTAACTCGCCATATTTCACCTCTATTGTTTTGCAATCATATCCTTCTACAGGCATTCCCAGCGCATCACCCACATGAGTGCCAAGCATGCAGCCAATAAACTTGTCTTTTAATTTCTCAGGATTCATAGTTAGTGTTACGGGTTAAGAGTTGCGCGCTGTGAGTTTTAAAACAACGCCTTGGAAGGACTTCGAACGCCAGCATGAATTTTGTGTCATCAAGGCTGAAGCCATGAGTTACAGCCCTAATCTGTCAGTAGGGGTTTTAGTCGCCCGTCGCCTGAGGACGACCCTGTTGGGCAGCTCACAGATCCGACTCAGTCGGGAGGCGCCCCTTGGGGCGGCTACAAGATCCGACTCTATCGGGATTTTAAACCCCTACTAAACGAAATGGAACTCATACCTTCAGGTTTGAGTTGCTTAGAACAATCTAACAGGATGGCCCCAAAAGACTTAAAATGGAAATCCTATACTATTCAATTATTTCCTCCTTCTACCGCCTAAATATTTTTGTTCTTCAAAGCCGATTTTTGCCTCTCGTTTTTTAGGCCGGAAGTAAAACTTTAGAGGTATTTCGCTAAAAGGAAGATTATCTCGCAATTGGTTTGACAGGTACCGTTCATAATCTGAATTAAAGAGTCTTTTGTCGTTGACGAACAATACAAAAGTCGGCGGACAAACCGATACCTGTGTAGCATAATATACCTTTGATATTTTAGATTTCCTCTTTGTTGGACGGTGACGTGTAAAAGCGTGTTCGAGAACATTATTAAGCTCTGCAGTAGAAACTCGCGTATTAGCCTGCTTATATAATTCCTGTGCTAACTCAATAGTCTCGATTATGTTTTCACCACTGAATGAGCTTATAAATGACAAAGGAGCAAAATTTAGTCCGGGTAAACGGGCATGGACATATTTAATATATTTCTCGATTTCCACATCTTCTGCGAGATCCCATTTGCTTACAACCAACAAACAGGGTTTATATTGAGTTTTGATATAATCACCGATTTTCTTGTCTACCTGAGATATCTCCCTGGGTGCGTCAATCAACAGTATCACAACATCGGCACGGCGAATAGACCTCTCCACCCTCACCATACTATAAAATTCTATAGAACCCTGAATTTGCTTCTTCTTTCTTATTCCTGCCGTATCAATGGCAATAAATTCCTTACCATCTACTTCAAACTTTACATCAACTGAATCTCTTGTAGTGCCGGGAATTTCACTGACGATAACCCTTTCCTCTTGAGCAAGTGTATTTATTAACGTAGATTTTCCCGCATTCCTCTTCCCAACAATAGCAATCTTCATTAACGAATCTGATTTCACAGGCTTTGTATCTATTTCAGGAAAAGTGGAAACAATCTTGTCTAATAGATCCACCCTGCCGTATCTTTGCAATGCGGAAACAGGTAATGGTTCTCCCAGCCCCAGCTTGTAAAACTCTGCTGTCTGAAGATCAAATTTTGTGTCGTCACACTTATTAACAACGAGAAGGAGTGGTTTTTTGATTTTTCGCAGTCTTTCTGCAACCTCAACATCTAATGGAGTGATCCCTTCACGAACATCAACAACGAAGAGAATCAGGCTTGCCTTTTGAAGTGCTATTTCTATCTGAACCTCTACCTCTTGAGCAATATCTTCAATATCAGTTATACCTATACCGCCTGTATCTATAAGTTCAAACAAGTTTCCTTCGTGTTCAATCTCTATGGACACTCTGTCTCTGGTTACGCCACTCATTGAATCAACAATTGATATGCGCTTTTTGGCTAAGCAATTCAGGAGAGAAGACTTACCAACATTAGGCCTTCCTACGATAGTTACTATGGGAAGAAACATTACCAGGGCCTAAACATTATTATGATAAATCCAATAGATTTGATAAACATCTTGTGAAATACTGGATAATTTCTAAAAAGGTTTCAACGTAATCTATGCGTTTAGATTATTAATCTTCATCACCCCAAGCTGGCCGAGCCAGAACCAAACAGGAGATTAATAAATTACAAATCTCAAATAACAAATCCCAAACAAATTTCAAATTACAATGTTCGCCTGCCTGTCGGCAGACAGGAATGACCAAAACCAGACTTCGGCGAGCATTCGACCGAACTCACGTCGAGGGATCAGTCGAGCCGTTTGCCCGCCCTGTTAAATATATATCCTAGCTTTTTAATTTGCCTTTATAAAAAATGTGACTTTTGAAAGTTGTTGTAATGACATCATCCTAAATAATTTAACAGGGTAAAGAATTTTGTGTTTGTTTATTGGTATTTGTTTGCTATTTGCCTGCCTGCCGGCAAGGCAGGGAATTTGTTATTTGGTGCTTATCAGATATCATGCAAAACTCAATAAATAAATATTTTACCGAAAATGGTCAAAATATTTTTATTAAGAGGCTAATTATGACACATAAAGGGTGCTTGACTACACATCATTTAACATGACAAACTGTTTTATTCAGGCTTTCCAGACGACGATCCATTACCACCAGATGATTCATCTGATGATTTCTTATCATCAGCCTTTGGCTCTTCCGGCTTCGGCTTCGGCTTCGGCTTTGGCTTTGGCTTTGGCTTCGGCTCTGGTTTAGTTTCTTCAGGTGCCTTTACTTCTGATGTTTTCTCTTCTTTCGCACCAGGGGTCTCAGCACCTTTATCTTTTTTCACTGTCTCTGACACTACTTCCTCTTTTTCTTCTTCTATGTATACATCGAACAATTCTGTGCCATCAACATCCTTTCTCAAGATTAAATAAGCAATAGTACTTGCGGAACCTGCAAACGCAACTATTATGCTTCCAACAGCCACCTTAACCAAAACTATATATAACATCATCATTAAGGCAGCAAACTTCATAGATAAAGTACCAAGTGCTTCAGTTGATGTACCTTCAGAATTCAATTCTGCTATAAAGGCCCTTATAGTGTCAAATTTATCTCCCATACCTAATCCAACAGTAAAGTAGGTAGTCTTCATAACCAGACAAGCAACCAAGCTTGTAAAGAAAATCAGGATAACACCGCATACTAAAATACTGATCAATAATGATAGGAAATGTGCGGGCCTTGAAAGCACATAACTATATGCACGACTCATTGCATCAAAAGTATCAGAACCCTCAGCACTTATAGTAGGATACATCAGGAAGAATCCTAAAAAGCCAATAACACCGATGAAAACAATTAGAAATCCCGAAAGAATAGCCAACGGAAAACCGATTGCAACAGCAATCTCACCTGCAATCTGAATTTTACCCAAAAGGCCTCCAATAACATTACAGGCAATAAAGAATAACATCCCTAGTACAGGTGTTAGAGGACACCAGAAATATGACCAAAACCTTTTTACAGAAAAAACAAAAGAATCTTTAGTTCCTAATTTATCACCTTTAGCAAATTCTACAGCCGCCGAACGAGTAAT
The DNA here is from genome assembly GCA_022570935.1 of Planctomycetota bacterium. Taxonomy (GTDB): domain Bacteria; phylum Planctomycetota; class Brocadiia; order Brocadiales; family Scalinduaceae; genus Scalindua. Next base: position 7,925 of record JACZYU010000100.1, read on the forward strand.
AGAACCGGCGAATACTGACCAAATTGCTAATAGTCCGAAAACCAAAACAACAAGGACAACATACTCTCTCCAGTCAACAGTTTGCATTGATGATAAAAAGGTTTGAATTAAACTGCACAAGCCAAGTCTTGGTGAAATCAGGGAGCCGGTGATCAATTCGAATGGGCTGATAGCAACATACTTGAAAGCCGAAGCAAAGGTGATAATCGCTAATACCCAGAATATACTGAGAATAATACCAACAAACGCAGAAAACAGTTTGTTAAAATCAAGCGCCATCTTAAAACCACGCAGAACATCCTGTAAATCCTGTAAAATTGGCGGCATTTGTCACCCCTTTCCTAAATTTATAGTAAGAAACTGAAATAATTAATATAAATATATATTATTATCTAATATTTAAAGGTAAATATACAAAATGCAGGACCAAATGGCAATCTTATTTAATATATTAAAAATGTACAAGAAATAAATATATGAATAGAGTATCTATTACAAGGTACAATATAATGAAACTTATGGAGTTGTCTAGAAAAATATTTCGGACTTGAAGGCGTTGAGAGCGTATAATATTGAGTCCGTTCTGTGCCTTACGTATCGTCATTCTCAAGCTGATCACTCGTAGTGGGTTCCTCTATACGCATTTCTCCATCAAACCATTGCCCCAAGTCTACCAGTTTGCACCGTTTACTGCAAA
>JACZYU010000007.1 GCA_022570935.1 Planctomycetota bacterium
ATTGTAATCTTCAAGGTAATGGCAAAAATCAAACCGGAGGCGGCACTGAAGATTGCTTCCGTCCGCATACTTATTAATTCTAATAATGGTTCTATGTCTTTCTTTATAGAAACATACGCCACCCCACTCATTATGCTCAATTTCACAAGAGACATTACCACTTTTACCAGCGATTTTCTGGACACAAGGTTCTTCACACCCGATATAGGATTTAATTTCTTAAAATCCGGTACAATAGACTTATGGCTGAAATTGATACCTACCTGAGAGTAAGATGCTATTAAGCCAACTATCATAACCCCCCCCATTAATGGAAGTACCGTATCCAGATTTTTAAAAGAAATATCCATAATCAAAGTTCTAAATGTGTCTGCATTGAAATCTTCATAGTAAAGATTCTTACAAAGCATAGCCATTGTATCCTTCATTTGTGCTATTAATGCACCTCCAAAAAATAAAGTAAGCAAAACTCCGGATAACAGTATCAAGGCGGTATTTAAGTCATCACTCTTTGCTACCTGTCCCTTGTCACGGGCTTCACGTTTCTGTTTGGGCGTTGCTTGTTCCGTCTTCTCTTCAGCTGATTTCCAGGCATTTCACATTCCTCCTACCAGACTAAGCATATCTTTACGAAGCAAATTTAATAAATGTTCCATTGAACGTGTAATAAAAGGGAATACCATGGCTAAAACCAAGAACCCGACAATAATCTTCGTAGGAAATATAAGCATAAATATGTTCAACTGCGGCATCGACCTGGCAAGAAATCCTGAGACTACTACAACCATGGCCATGATAATCATAACAGGAGCCGCTACCTTGATTGCAGACACAAACAATCCACTAAACATCTGTACCAACTTACTTATCGTAAAACCAGTCTCAATGAATCCTGTTATAGGTACCGTCTTATAACTAAGAACCAACGCATTTATCAGCCAGTGATGACCGTTTATTGATAAAAACAGAATAAACGCTATTAATTGAAATATTTGTGAGATCGGGCTCACACGATCTCCGAATAATGGATCCACCATCTCTGCCATGGACAATCCCATATCAGCGCTAATTAACTCTCCAGCCATAACAAATGCCCCAAATGCCAATGTTGCGACATAACCAATTAAGAACCCGATTGCAATCTCCTTAAATATTAAAAGGATAAAAGAGGGCAAATTATCAGGTAAAGCCTGCTGCGTATTGCTAATCGTTGGAAAAATAGCAAACGTAAGTACAAGTGCCAATCCTATCTTTACAAGTAGTGGTATATTCGTCTGGTTGTAGATCGGAGAAAAGAAAAGGACGCTGGCTGTTCTGAACAGCACAATAGTAAATAATGGAAGTAGGTTAATAGTATTTATTAACATTTTTCTAATAAGTGTAACTTGAAAGATTTCCTAACAATTGAGAGGTAAATACCGACATTTTTTCTAACAGCCAAGGTAGGGAGAATGCAAATACACCAAACACTGCCAGTAACTTTGGCAAAAAGGTAAGAGTTTGCTCCTGAATACTTGTGACGGCCTGAAATACTCCTATTATGAGACCTATCACTAACGCTGTTCCAATAAGCGGTGCAATTAAAGTTAATGTTAGTATTATTGTTTCTCTGCCAAGATTAGTTGCTATATCATATCCCATATTCGCTCATAGCGCAGCATAGCTGCAATCAAATTAAAAATTAATTGAGGAATTTAAGGATTAAGGAATTCTTCAATCCCTCCCTGCCCGCCAGTTTGTTAGGCGGGAATCCTTCAATCTTCAATTGCGTAGCTAATTTATCTAATACTTGAGACTAACGATTGAATAACCAGATGCCAACCATCCACCAACACAAATAAAACAACCTTAAACGGAACGGATATCATCATTGGAGGAAGCATAAACATACCCATTGAAGTTAACACGCTTGCAACAACCATATCTATTACTACAAAAGGCAGATAAACTACAAAACCCATTTGAAAGGCAGTCTTTAACTCGCTCAGGACAAATGCCGGTAATAGAATATTTGCGGGAACATCATCCAGTGAATTCGGCCTCTCAAGCTTCGCAATATTATAAAACAGCGCTATATCCTTCTCTCTTGTCTGCTTGGCCATAAATATTTTTAATGTATCCATGCCTCGACCAAATGCCTCTCCCTGAGTAATTTCTTCCTCCATATATGGCTGAATAGCCTCCTCGTTGATTTGGTTAAACACTGGCGCCATCACAAAAAAAGTTATTAAGAGAGCAAGGCCTATCAGGATTTGATTCGGCGGCATTTGCTGGAAAGACAGGGCCTTCCTTGCAAATGAAAGTACAATAATAATCCTCGTAAACGATGTCATAACCATCAATAAACCCGGTAGGACTGTAAATGAGGTCATTATCAGGAGAATTTTTATAGTACCTGCAACCTGCTTGGGTTCACTGAAGTTTCCAAGATTTATATTCATATTCAAGACGTCTTTAGCTGCTTCAACTGCTTTAGCGGCTTCACCTGCCACTGCTGTTTGTGTAAAGAGTAAAGCCGCTCCAAAAGACAACAGTAGTATTGTTATTCCAGATAAATATTTCATCTTTGCTTCCGTTCTGCAATTGACTTCTTAACTAAATTAAGAAATTCCTTTTTGTTAACCGGCTCACTACCATCAGCAATATCCTCGTCTGCAACCTCAGTGATCAATTCAATTCTATCGTTTGTCAAACCAAGCAATAAGTGCTTTCCGGGTACTTTAACCAGAGTAATTGATTTCTTTGCACCCATTGGCGTGTGATCAACTACCTGAATCAATTTTCTATTTCTCCCAATGTTTGCCCTTATACCATACTTCTTTCTCAGTACATAAAATGTTGCAACTATAAGTGCAATTACTATGAGCAGTGTACTGATAACTCTTGTATATTCTTTATATCCAACAAAAGTCGAACCCATAACTAAATCACCATTCAATATCCCGGTTTCTTCAGCACCTGCATAAACATCTCTTTGCAGTACTTCAGATGTCATCACAAAACACATAATGACAAGAGCAAATATCAAGATAGATCTAAGACACGTGGTTTTTGAAACAGTTTTCAGCATATTAGAATTTATTTTCTTCAGGATTATGATAACGAAAGTATATTTTATTCAACTGAACTCAATCGCAAATGATATACCATTGTATTTGTTTATATTTGAGACACAGTACGTCTTCATATCATATTGACACATCACAGCTTACACTCTACCTGGGTTAATAGAGCAAGCCATCCAATTTGAAATGTTATTTGTGGGATACTGTGGCAGTTCCCTGCGTAGTCTTTTTAAACTAACCGTAGTTTTCTTCGACAGATAAATTATCAGATTGCAGAATTTGGATTGCAGATTGCGGATTTTTGCAATGCATTGATGTTGTTCAAGTTCACGGAACTATGCTGGGCATGAAAGTTTATTGTGAAGGTTTGTATGGAGTGGTAATGCAGGGAACAAGTAATCAATTTCGGATTTCTGATTACGGAAAGAAAACCAGAATACAGAAATTATATAGGTTCACCTCTTTCATTCTGCAATCAGAAATCCGCAATCAGAAATTGATTAACTCAGCCCATATTCTTAATTCTATCCTTAGTGCTTGCAATCTTCGTTATCTTTACACCAAAATTCTCGTCAACAACTACTACCTCTCCATAAGCAATGATTTTACCGCGGATTGCTATTCTAACCGGTTCTCCAGCTAAGCTGTCTAACTCGATAATTGCACCTGGAGTTAATGCTAAAACATCGCGCATTATCATCTCTGTCTTTCCAAGTTCTACAAGTACTGGAATACTAACATCCATCAACATTTCCATATTATTCTCATTTCCAGCTCCAGCACTTGTTTTTACTGGTTCCAGAGGAGAGAACTCTACAGATTTTATGGTCTCTTCTTTATCTGTATCTTGAGTAGATACATTTTGATCTTCAGTTGCCTTGTCTTCCATATAATCCCCCTTCGTAAATTATATTTTATTAAATACTTTGTTAATTATTCGACGTCCATTATTAGATATTTTAAAAGGCTAAAGTCGTGCCGAAGGCAGATCTGTCACGCCATAGGCGGATCTTGAAGCAGCCCACAGGGTCGTCCTCAGGCGACAGGCGACTGGCATGACCTTAACTCCTTTCGGATTTAAACCTTCCGGATCGTCAGTCCTTATGGTATTCTAATCCAACTCATCGTCTATAAATGAAGTAATTTGAATAGCTTTCTTTTTACCGAATAACCCCAGCTTCCCGATGAATTTGTTTCTTCCCTCTACAGAAACTTTTAGATGATTTGTAATTTTACTGTCCAGTTTTAATACATCGCCCTCTTTAAGATTTATCACATCACGCACAGCAATATTGGTTTCATCTAAAACACCCGCTACAATAAGTTTCACGTTGCCTACTAACTTTCTAAGCATCTCGGCACACTCATTATCTTCTTTAACTGAACCTCTCGCCTTATCAATATTAAAAAATTTCTCTAATGTTTCATCCAGACTAGAAACCGGAATGCAGATTTTCAGTTCACCAAAGCTGTATTCCAGATTAAAAGTAAAGGAGAGTAACAGCACAACCTCGGTATCAGAAGCAATATTAAGATACCTGGGTTCCATTGTTGTATCAGAGACACTCCAGTTCATCGTAGCATGTGGTTTCCACGAATCACCTAGTCTATCTATTATGATTGTCACAATATTGCCAAGAATTGTAACCTCTGTTTCTGTCAGCTTTCTTATTTCATGCTGTGTTTTACCTGCGCCTCCAAATGCCTTCTCTATAACAGACAGACACAAACCCATATCCATCGCAACGCATCCGTAACCCTTTAACGGCGTCAACTTGACTGTGCTAAGGAACATTAGTTCAGGGCAAGTACTTTTAAATATTTCAAAACTTAATTCGTCAATGGAATTCAAGTTGACTTTTACGGTAGATCTCAGAGAATTAGAGATTTCCCTGCTAATCTGATGGGCGCTAGTCTCAAATAACTTATATAACATACGTTTCTTCTCTCTCGAGATTGTGTTTGGCCTCTTAAAGTCATAATACTTTATCCTGCCGCTATCATCTTCAATTATGTCAACATGCGCTGTCGCCTCTTGCCCTTCATGAAATGAGTCCAGTAATTGTTCAACTTCATCACTGCTGAGAATTGCGTTTTCTGTGTTTTCCATGATTACTGTACAATAAAATCAGAAAAATAAACTTGTCTGATTGCCTTATCAGATCCTAAAAGCTTGTTCAGAGTATCTTTTATTTCTGATCTTAGCTTAATCAGACTCTCCTGCGTTCCTATCGCTTTTGCATCCTTCGTTGAAAGATAAGAAACAAGCTTATCCCTGAAAATTATTTTATTTTCTTTAATCGCCTTTTCGGTTTCACTGTTGTTCACCTCCAGGCTGACAATAACCCTTAAGTATCTCCTGCTATCAACACTCCCTAGATTTACGACAATACTGTCCATTGGTACTATAATATTACCCAGAAGACTATTGCTCTTTACGTCATTATCACTCTCTTTCTTTTTACTCTTACTTTCTGCTTTTTTGGCTTCTTCCTTCTTCTCTGATTTTGCCTCTATCTCTTTTGTTGGTATACTACTGGTAGCACTGGTAGCATCGACAGTAGAAACATCAGCTACGTTTATTGCCTCGTAGGCGTCCTTAGAGGAATAAATCCTTGTAACAAACATAAAAGCACACCCTACTGCGATTAAGGCAACAATAGCCATAACCATCGTATTCTTCAGGTCAATGCCAATTTTTGCAGTACTTTTCTTTTCAGTTTTGGTATCTTCAGGGTCTTCCTCTTCAACTTTGTCAACTGCACTAACTGCATCTTCAGCGCCCTTATCTTCATCTTCATTTACTTCTTTTTTGTTTTTCTTCTTCTTAAAAAAAATAGTAAACCTCCTTAATCATAAACGATTGTTATGTTTATCCTGTTGTTTGCCCTGGTATTAAAAGATGACGCCTCTCCCAGTAACGGCTGATATCTCCCATACCCAACCGCCGTCAACCTTTTATAATCAATGTTACCGACATTATTAAAATACTTTGTGACAGCAGAAGCATATTCTGCCGATAGTTGCCAGCTTGTTGGATATCTATCAGATGAAACGAAATCGTCACTTGTATAACCTCCAACCATAACTTTACAGTCTCTGTTTTTTATCACTTTTATTAAGTTATTGAGATATTGCTTACTTTCTGGTGATATGTCAAGCTCTTCATTAACGAAATTTATTTCTGTAGGAAAGTCCACCCGGTGCCCGACTGGGATATACTCAACATCTGAATTCTTGTCAATTGTGTTGACAAATGTATTCTTATCCGTTGGCTTATTCTTTTTGTGTTTACCACCATAGCTTTCCAGAATGAAATTCAGGTTAAAAATAGAATCAGTGCTGCCAAAAACAATCTTACTTACACCATAATTATCCAATGCCTCCTTAAAAGAGCTAAGTACCTCTTCCGCCACATCTTTTTTAGGCCGTCCTGCGTAACTCGATAACATGATAAAAAACGCCAGCAGTATAGTCATAAGTGATGCAAAGGCAACCATATCTACAAACATTCCATCCTCTGCTGGTCTTTTCTTACGCTTCTTCCTGGCAGTTGCAATTGCCATCTGAATTAAGTCCTCCCTGCATATCTATCAAACTATTTTATATTCGTTATACATCTTTTGGTATTTCCTCTATGATGATCTCCACTCTTCTATTCTTTGCCCGGTTACGTTCATTACTATTCGGACGCAAAGGTCTGTATTTGCCAAATCCTGCCACCCCGAAGCGGGCAGTAGTGAGCAGCTCTTCCTCAATAACATAGTCGCAAACTCTGGAAGCTCTGGCAATAGACAATCTGTTACCGGCATCATTATCGTCAGTATACCTGTCATCGGTATGGCCATCAATTCTTACATTATTTGGAATGACACTTAGTAATTCGGCTATCTTGTCCAACAAATATATATTTTCTACCTTCAGGGTTGTTTCGCCAGAATCAAAAAGAATGTCCGCACTTATCCTGATCGTAAATCCTTCTTTGGTTTTCATTAAGTCTATCACATTAAAGAGCTTATTCTCTGTCAAAAATACAACCAAATCTTCTCTTATTAAGTCCAGATCACTTATGGGAGGAAGAAGATCATCTGCGTCAAGTAATATTCGGGATTTACTTTTGACCTTTTTTTGAAATATCCCGGTTCCCTTAAGGTCAGCAACTATAAGATTGTCACCAGTTCCTTTTTGGTTATTCCTTTCTTCAGGAACTTCCGTTGAGCTTGTACTCATTGCAATTATTAATACAAAGAATGTCATCAGCAGAGTAATCATATCACCATAAGCCAACGCCCATTCATTAGGATCTTTTTTAGGTTCTTCTTCCATTATGACTTACCTGCACTTCTTATTTGTTCTTTTATAGTATTAATCTTCTTTTCATTCCTTTGAGTCGGGGAAAGGAAGCCCTTCAGCTTCTCTTCTACTATACTTGGATTGTCACCGGATTGTATTGCCACTACCCCCTCTACAATTAGCTCTTTCAGTAGAGTTTCCTCCTTTGATCTTATATCAAGTTTACCGCTCATTGGTAAAAAAATTAAATTTGCCAGTAAAACTCCATAAAATGTGGTTATAAGCGCCGTCGCCATACCCACACCAATCTTTGAGGGATCATCCAGCTCACGAAGCATCAATACCAATCCTATTAATGTACCCATCATGCCAAAGGCAGGAGCCACAGTTCCCATTGATTCAAGAACACCCTTACCTATAGAGTGCCTGCCTCGCACATTCTCAATCTCTTTTTCAAGTATAGCACGAAGACCGTCTGCATCAGTTCCATCAACCAGCAACTGTATAGATTTTGCAAGAAAGGCATCTTTAATGTCAACTATCTTACTCTCCAACGCCAGCAACCCTTCTCTTCTGGCAAGCTTGGCATATTCTATCAACCTCTGCATCTCAGCTTGAGGTGAAGATAATTTAACGAATATGGTTTTCATTATTATACCCACTAATCCAATAACTCTTTGTAAAGGATATCTGACAAGTGTAGCGCAAAATGTTCCGCCAACGACTATCATCATCGATGGCACATTAATAAACGCGGCTATTCCAGACACACCCCCCCCAATGATAACTGCTATTATCAGTAGAACAAAACCAATTAACAAACCTGCCGGAGTTGCAATATCCATAATTAAGCACCTTCTATCTTTTTATTCTTTTTCTGAGATTCCCTTTTCATAATTTCCCTGATTTCATCCGTTAACCTTGAGGCTTCATCCGTTCCCACCAATTCCAATATCCTGGCCAATTTTTTCTTGTCCATTTTCGAGAGGATACTGACGGCTGTTTCATTATCCAGTCTCTTTAAAATTGATACTGCTTTTTCCGTATCCATTTTCTGATAAATTGCCGCAAGCTTCCTTATGTTTCTCCCCTTAAGCGATTCACCTGAAACCTTATTCACCATTTGCAGATTTTTCATTTGTTCACTAATTACAGCTGCACCGGAAGGATTAAACTCGGAGAGAATTTTTGCAGATTTTTTAGTTGGCATACCGGATAAAACCTTTGCGCTTGTAACAAGATTCAGTTTGCTCAAGACCTCTGCCGCCTTTAATGCCTCCATTGAAGCATAAATATCTGCCAGGCGTTTCAGGTTCTTACGCTCACTCTTATTAAAAACAACAAGATCACTATCAAGGTCAATTCTCGCAGCACTTATAAGCATCAACGCCTCATCCAGTTTTTCTCTCATGGATGCTATTTCGCTCTTACGACTTTCTACATCTGTTTCAAAGGCTTCTATTTCCTTTTCTTTCTTATTAAGCAGTGTAACTTTCTTCTCATACAAATCTATTCTTTGACGAAGTTCCATCTGGTATTTTCTGATCTCATCAGGTGAGAATTTCCTTATCATCCTGACAGCTTCTTTCTTTTCTTCTTTGTCTCTTTCCTCATTAATCGCTTTCCCACTTCCTTCACTATGACCATATTTTTCCCTTGTCTCTAACAACTTAGCGGAATAATACTTTTTCAGCTTCTCTTCGACCCCTTTCTTTAAGACTATCATTGCGACAGATGATACAGAGAAGAAAATGATGAAGAATAAAATATAAGGAATATGTTTTTTTATATTTAATATATTTAATTTAATTTTAATCATTTTTGGCCACCAATTTATTAGCAAATTTTGTCATGGCAATGTCATCCATTTCTTTGTTAGATAATAATACCAGATAATCTTTATACTCTTCTTCCCACCTGTCCCTGAGTTTTTCTAATGCCTTTCTCTTTTTTACTATCTTTGCCAATTCTTCCTGAACAATTCTCAATTCCTTTGTCATATCCTGCAACTTGATGTTACCGGAATTAATGTCACTACCAAGTTTCAGGAAATATTCTTCATACGTCCTTAATTCAACAGAGGCAATATCATGTAGTTTCTTTGACCTCAGATCGTTTTGGCATATTATCTTTCGATTCTTCAGGTCTCTTAATTTATCCTCTTCTTTCAGGAGCTTATCCTGGAAGATCCTCAATCTCCCGATACATTCATTCTCATAAATAAGCTCTTTATTGAGCAGTGGTTGTAGTTTAAAACGGAATTTCTGCACTTTAGATCACCTTACACTTAAGTAATTTCTTAACATGTGAAATCCGAGAACCACCCTGTTTCGCCTCTTTAATTAATTTGCTCACCTAAGTCCCCACAGCAACCTTGTCCTGTTGGACTTTTCCGCCATAATCCTTCATCATATCCTCTAATTTAGCTATATCCTCTTCATGGTTACTCTGTTCATCAACACCTTGTCTGAGAAACTCTGTAACCTTATCATACATGCTTATCGCAAAGTCAATCTTGGGATTCTTTCCTTCTACGTAAGCGCCAACATTTATCATATCCTCTGCTTCTTTGTAAACCGCATAAGTGCTTCTCAGTCTTTGGGCTGCCTGTATATGTCCGGGCGAAACAATATCAATCATACATCTGCTTACACTGTTAAGGATATCTATTGCCGGATAGTGATTCTGGGCAGCCATCTTCCTGGAAAGTATAATATGGCCGTCCAAAATCCCCCTCACTGTATCTGAAACCGGTTCGTTAAGATCATCACCTTCAACCAATACGGTATACATTGCAGTAATACTGCCTTTAGATGTTATACCAGTTCTCTCCAATAACTTTGGCAGTACGGAGAAGACTGACGGTGGATACCCCCTGGTAGTCGGAGGCTCTCCTATGGCAAGCCCCAGCTCACGCTGTGCATTGGCAAGCCTTGTAATGGAATCTACCAATAACATTACATTCAAACCCTGATCTCTTAAATATTCAGCGATTGTAGTCGCAACAAATGCCCCCTTCAACCTCACTACAACAGGCTTATCAGAAGTTACCACCACCACAACCGATTTCTTTAAACCTTCTTCTCCCAGGTTATTCTCAACAAATTCACGAACCTCTCTTCCACGCTCTCCTATCAATGCAATGACATTAACATCTGCCGTAGAAGATCTCGCAATCTTGCCCAGGAGAGTACTCTTTCCAACTCCACTACCTGAAAAAATTCCCATCCTCTGACCTTTACCACATGTAATGAGGCTGTCAATTGCCCTGATACCCGTACTAACAGGATCAGTTATTAGAGGTCTGTTCAGCGGTTCCGGCGCCTCATTATGTAAGGGTCTGATTTCGTCATAATCAACCGGCCCTTTGTTATCTATAGGATTGCCTAATCCGTCAAGTATTCTACCTTTCAAAGACATGCCAAGTTTAATATTAAACGGCTTACCGGTTGCAATTACTTCACTCTTTGGACTAATTCCATGCATATCAGCAATTGGCATTAATAACGTTTTTTTATCTTTAAAGCCAACTACCTCTGCTAAAATAGGTTTACCTTCAGATTGTGTAGTCAACCTGCATAATTCTCCAACATGTACCTCAGGCCCTAAAGATTCTATCAGCATACTTGTAGCCCTTGAAACTGTTCCTATCAAGTTTGTGGTGTTTATGTTTGAAAGTCTCTGATGATACTTCCCAAACATTTTTTCTACTTTTGACATTCCATGCCTTCCGTTTCTAAATTGTGTTCTCCAAATGCGGATATAATTTCTCCCCAACGCGTTTCCACTCTCGCATCAACACCACCACAATCTGTAACAACCCTGCAACCGCCTCTTGAGATATCAGCATCACTGATCATTTCATATTCCTCGCCCTCGGCTGTCAGTCCGTCAGCCTTCTTTGCCTTTAACTTTTCAGCATCTTCCGGGTTTATATGAACTCTCAATATTTTGTTTTCCTTTACTTTGTTAAGTGCATCCCTGACAACACTCTCAATTATTTTACTGCTATTTTGAGAGATTTCTTCATAAACAGCCTTCTTTGCAACGGCAACAATGAGTTTGATAATTTCTTTCTCACAATTATCCCAGATATTATCCCGTTCATGTTTTAAATCCTCGATTGCCTTCTGCAAACTTTGACATAGAAGATTAACATTTTCCTGATTTTCCTTTAATGCGTCATCCCTGCCCTTTTGATACGATTCTTTACTAACCTTCTCTATTAACTTCTTCTCTTCTTCCTCATCAGACAATGAGCATTTAGTTTCCAGAACAAATGTTTTTGCGATAACAGGCAATTTATAGATATTTTTCTTACTCATACCAGAGGCCCTAAGTCTTGACTCTTTGTTCTCACAGCCTCACCTTGTGCCTCCATCTTACTTAAAGCATCAACTATTATTTTCTGTGCGGCTTCTACCTCCGCCAGCGGTTTCGGGCCTAATATCTGTTGTTCCTCTCTGACCAAGTCACCCATACGTTTTGACATATTATTAAATATTTTATCAGTTACTTCCTTGCTGGCAGTCTTTAAACTCAAGGCAATAGTCATGGTCTCGGTCTCAGACATCATCTGCCTCAATGCCTTATCTTCTACTATCGAAAGGTCCTCAAAAACAAACATTAGTGTTTTAATTTCTTGTGCAATGTCAGGATTTTCCTCCTTTATGCGCTGCATAATTGTTTTTTCCGTCACAGAATCGCTTCGATTAAGTATTTCTGCTATAGCCCTGTATTTTCTTTCGTTTGGAGTGTCTAACCTGTCTCCCAACGAGACCACTTTTGTCTCTAAAAGTTCATCTATCTGCTTAATTACCTGAACAGGCGGTGGTACTGAAGTAGCCATCTTATTTAACACGTCCAGCCTTAATTCTTCAGGTAATGCACCCACTACATCTGCAGACTGCTGCGGTTCAAGATAGGACAATATCAGCGCAATTAATTGATTATGCTCTCCAGCAAGTATTGACAAAATCTCTTCACTTGTAAGATGCTTGAAATATCTGAACGGAATAATGCTTGGCCTGTGGTCCTTGATTACATCTATTATTTCTTCACTTTGACGCCAGGACTGATATTCTCCCTTAAACTCATTAAGCACTTCCATGGAAACATCACTACTAATATTTCTCATCCTCCCGATAATGTCGCTAATCTCCGCAATCTCGGATTCCCCAAAGTTTCCAAGGATATCAGCAGCCATCTCCGGACCTAGATTCAAAAGCAGTATTGCAACCTTTTCCTTATTCGTAAGATTCGCGCTCACTAATCACTCTCCCTCAACCATTTCCTGACAAGATTACTTGTGGTTTTCGGATCTTCCTTTGTGTTCTCAATTATACTGTCCCTTACCGCGATACGTTTTTCATCTATTTTACCCTGTCTTGCCGATTCTATTTCACTAACCTGATCTTCAAGCTCAAGCGGTGCTTCATATGTAGCAATATTGACCCTTGCCCCAGCTTGTTGTTGTACTAAAATACGCTTTAATGCCCTTGAAGCAAACAAAAGGAATGCAAGGACAGCAATCACTAGAGAGCTACTCCTGACAATTGACAGCATGAATTCTTTTTTGTCTGCCGCCTTAACACTCTCCTCATCAACATATACAGGAAGATGATGCTGGAATTCCACGCTCTGTATTTCAAACCTATCATTTCTTGGTGGTGACTCATCAAGTCCTATTGCCTGTTTCACAATGGCAGCTATCTGCTTTAATTCTTCTTCCGTCCTGGGAATATATTTACGATTCACCTTACCGTCTCCAGTCTCCTCTTCTTCATAATGGCCATCGACGAGAACGGCAACTGTTAATCTCTTAATCCTTGCCTCGTGTTCGGATATAACCCGTTCTATTTTGCTCAATGCATATTGTGTAGTTTCAGTTTCTTCTGACTCTTTAGACATTCTACCAGAAGCATCACCACTATTACCCTGAGGCATTTCTGTTGATTGAGTCGTAATAACCTGACTTATGGGTACCTTTCTTTCATTATCGTATTCTATGTGTTTTTCATCGACATGCTTGAATTCCAGATCAGCACTTACTTTAACAATCACCTTACCTGGACCAGTTATCTTTTCAACTATACTCATTGCTTTAGATGCATAATTTTCTTCTATCTTTCTACTTAAATCAAATTGACTTGTAATTACTGCGGACAGCTTAGATTCTCCGCTCCTTGATAATAAATTACCTCTACTGTCTGTAATAGTAATATCTTCAATACTCAACCCCTCAACACTTGTACTGATAAGGTGTATTATACCGGCTATCATTTCAGCCCTTAATGCATTTCTCTTTCTCATCTTTATTACAACGGAAGCTGTAGACCGTTTCTCCTCTTTAATAAATAAAGAGGGTTCAGGTATCACAATCTGAACCTTTGCCCACGCTACTCCATCCAATGATGCAATAGTTTTTGATAATTCACCCTGAAGCGCCCTTCTGTAATTAACTTTTTGTGCCAGGTTTGACATGCCAAACTTAACTTTATCAAATAATTCAAAACCAACTTCACCTCTTGGCAAATTGCTCTCTGCAAGGGCCATTCTTGCCTCATATATTTTGTTTGCAGGTACCAACACTGTAGAACCATTATCCTTTATTTTGTAAACTATATTATTGTCTCTCAGGTACGTTACAACCTCCGCCGCTTCCTTTTGGCTCAAGTCACTATATAAGAGTCCGTATTCAGGCGTCCTTGCCCAGAAAATGACTGCAAGCAAACCGGCTGTAAATCCCAGAATCACTATAATAAAAGTAAGTCTCTGTCCGAAACTTGTCCCTTTCCATATATTCCCAAATTGCGCTGTTATCTGGCTCAATTAAATGTCTCCTTGTAACAAGATTTTTATTCAGGTTTAACCTTGGATTTAAAAACTGTTTTCATAAATTCGCAAATAAGATACCACAAGATAAAATTTCACATTTAAAGATTGTCTAATTCATATAATGCTCTAAGGCATGTTAAAATAAGTGATTCCAGCCCCATCTTTATTAGCAGGTTATGGTACCAAATATTCCACGAGTCTTAATATACTTATAAGCGTAGCATTTTTGAACCAATCGTAGTGTTATTGGACAAACCTCACATAATAACAATTGTGGAATTAATGTTGCGGGTTGACAGGTTTTCTGGTTGCTGATGTAGAAGAAATAAAACTAATTCCGAAGTTGAGGAGGAGGATGGATTCCTGCCTACCCCTGTCTGCCGACAGGCAGGGGCACAAGGCGCTGTCGCTCATGCCAGGATGACTCGGCCAGGTGGATTGTAAAATTCGAATTGCAGATTGCGGAATTCGGATTGCGGTAAACGAAGGACAATCGCCACTTCGTGGCTGAGACGATGGATTTTCTCCGTCTCTTGTCACTCGTGAAAAATAATGGGCTTATATGTTGCCGGAATACGAATTACGAATTACTGAAAGAATCCGCAATCCGAAATCCCTGGCCCAGACCGCAGGGCGCCCGTCCGCCTTGGCGGAGATCGCACCAGGGCGGGCCGAATTCCGAAATCGAAAGGCTTTACACTTGCATACGCATTATTTCTTTATATGCATCAACAAGTTTATTGCGGGTCTCCATCATGAACTTAAAACTTATTTCTGCTTTAGACATTGCAATCATCACTTCGTGAACATTTTCAACTTTGCCTGTTGCAAAGTTTTCTACTGATTCACCTGCCTTAATCTGCAGGTCGTTTACTTCATTAACAAAATTACTGACTGTTTCCTTAAAACTAACTCCGCTTTGTTTTTCAGCCTTGTCAAATTTCAGATCAAACTTACTACCGTCTTGTATCGGACCAATTGGAATAATGTCCATCCCACTTTACCTCCTTATAATGTTAAGCGCCCTTTCACCCATCTTTCTAAATGCAGAAATAACAGATGTGTTGGCTTCATAAGATCTTGATGCGGCAATCATATCTACCATCTCCTTTGCAATACTCACATTCGGCATACTTACAAATCCTTCCTTATTTGCCTGTGGATGCCCGGGCATATAAACCATATTAGGCGGCAGTTTGGATTCTATTATCCCCTTTATTTTTACACCGCTGAGCATTATGTTATTTGACTTACTTCCAATCATGGATTTATTCAAGACACTGTAAAACTCCACCTCTTTCCTCTTATACGGACCTCCTTCTGATGTTTCCGTAACTTGAGCATTTGCTATATTACTCGCTATAACGCCCATCCTTGTTCTCTCCGCTGCAAGGCCGGAAGCACTAATGTCCAAAACAGAAAATGGCTTATCAAATATAGACATATTCCCTACCCTCCTTCCCGACTATTTTACCATATCGGAATTCCAAAACTTCAGGCACTCTAAACTTCTTATGCCAGTACTATTTTCCCTGTATCGCAGCAACCATACCCTTAAATTTCTTTGATATGATTTCCAGATATAGATTATGCCTGTCAGACATATTATAAAAAGTTACTAGCTCCTTATCCAAATCTACGTTATTGCCGTCTTTTCTGCTGCTTTTATCTCTAGACAAAGTTATCTTTTCGTGTATATTCCTAATTTTGTTAATATCTTTGCTTTCAACGGCCCTTACCAATTCTTTTTGAAATGAGACATCATATTTTTTGAATCCGGGTGTGTTCGCGTTAGCGATATTATTGGCAAGTACTTTATTCGACGTAGCGGTTAAATCCAGTAATTTTGATAACAGTACGATACCTCTATCTGAGAAGTCCATTTTCAATTACCTCCAATAATATTTAGACATTATGTACTACGTCCAGAATAAAATGAGCAAAACTTATACCACACCAAATTATAGTTATCAGCTTTAGGAACTTTCACTTATTCTGCCTGTTTCACACAAAACAGCCGTTTTTAAAACTAGTTGAGACTAAGACGTCAAATGCTACCTGTACCGGAAGGGAAAGAATTGACTACTATCTGGAAAAACTTTCCTCCTCAATCTTGCTTTCATCATCAATTTCGAGATCAGCATTCAAGTCATAATTTGATTGTAAACTCTTATACCTGTTCAATTTATTTCTCAATGTGCGGGGAGTAACATCAAGTATCTCTGCCGCCCTGGTCTTGTTACCACCAGTATTTTCAAGCGTTTTGTAAATAAGTTCCCTTTCCACATCCTCTATAGTCTGCCCGACAGATAATCCACCATTCTTTCTGGGCTTATTAACATTCAACATATGTTCAAAATGCTCCGGCAACAGCTCTTCTGCGTCAATCATAACCGTACATCTGTGTATCAGATTCTTCATTTCCCTGACATTGCCACGCCACTCATATTGCACCAGAATGTTCATAGCTTCTTTACTTATACTTTTCAATGAAGTATCTATCTCGGATTTAAATTTGTTTAAAAAATATTCAGCTAAGACAGGTATATCATCTCTTCTCTCTCTTAAAGGCGGCAGAATTACTGGTATTACGTTAAGCCTGAAATACAAATCCTGCCTGAAGTTGTTCATTTCAATTTCCTGCAGTATATTTCTGTTTGTGGTGGCAATAATCCTTACATCTACCTTAAGCGTCTTGGAACCTCCAACCCTTTCAAATTCTTCCTGTTCAAGGACTCTCAACAATTTTGCCTGAATCTTTGGAGATATTTCGCTGATTTCATCTAATAGTAGAGTACCTCCATCTGCCAGTTCAAAACGGCCTATCCTCTTTGAGTCCGCACCTGTGAATGACCCTCTCTCATGTCCAAATAATTCGCTTTCCAACAAACTTTCTGTAAGTGCAGCACAGTTAACCTTGATAAACGGCTTTGACTTCCTCTGGCTGTATAAATAAATAGAATGTGCAATAAGCTCCTTCCCTGTTCCACTTTCACCTTGAATCAGTACACTGGCCTTGCTTTGCGCAATCTTTTTTACATCATTAAGCACCTCAAACATTTTTGAATGTTTGTCTATTACAAGCTCATATTCCCCGTTATTATCTATTTTTGATCTCCAATATTTATTTTCATCTATCAGGCTCTGACGTTCCTGAACCCTTTTTAAAAGCAGTTCTATATTATCAAGCGAGAATGGTTTTATGATATAATCGTATGCACCTTTCTGCATTGCTTCAACTGCAGATTCAATACTGCCATATGCCGTCATAATAACAACTGTGGTTTCCTTTGAAGTTTTCTTTACTCTCTCCAATACCTTTAACCCACCCATCCTTGGCATCCTCATGTCGAGGAATACCATGTCATAATTTTGTTTATCAGTCATACTAATGGCTTCATGCCCATCACAGGCATTATCCACTGAATAACCGTTTCTTTGTAATGCCTCACTTAAGTAGCTTCTGCTGAGATCATCATCATCTACTACCAATATTTTTTCGATACTCAATTCGTCCCTCCATTCAGACCATTACATGACTCAAATGACTTGTTTTATTTGGCACGTTTAGTGTTGCATATTGACTGGCTGGTAAATTCACCAGAATTGTTGTTCCCTTTTTGTGTTCACTGACAATGTTTATCCGCCCCTCGTGAAGTTCTATGATTTTGCGCACTATCGCCAGCCCCAACCCGGTCCCATCATCTTTTGTAGTAAAAAACGGCTCAAAAATCCTTTCAATAGTACGGTCATTGATACCATTGCCAGTGTCAACAAAACCAATTTGTATTTTTGGTATATCATTAGTGTCTGATTTTCGTGTAAATATTTTGATCTGACCACCTTCAGGCATGGATTGAATAGCATTAAGCAAAATATTTAAGAATGCCTGCTGCAATCGATCAGGATCACATAAAACAAAATCATCACAACCATAATCTTTCTCGATCTGAATATCCCTACTACCTTTCTTGCCCAATTCCTGATATACAAAGAGAAGCGCCTTATCTATAATCTTCGATAATTCGTATTTCCTCAGGTTCAGTTTGATCGGACGTGCCAGAAACAATAAATCTGTAACTATCTTATTTATATTCTTCGTTCCCTTAATAATATACTTAACAAGTCTGAGGCTGTCACCTTCAAGTTCACGCTCCAGCAAACATGCAAATCCTTCAATACCATTCAAAGGATTCCTTATCTCATGGGCAATACTTGCCGCCATAGTTCCAACAGAAACAAGATCGTTGGCACTATTTAAACGTCCTTTTAATTCACATATTTCTGATAAGTCCTGGAAGATCTCAACTACACCTGTGATTGTACCACTTTCATCCTTCAGTACAGATATACTGCTCTCAATGCGCCTGGTTTTTCCATCATCTATTTCAATCATTCTTTTTACATTATCAATGTTTTCTCTTTTTGACATTGACTCTAACAGCAGGTCAACAAAACCACCTATATGACCCAGGGCGCTTCTAATGTCTTTCCCTAACACATCCATGGCAACAACATTTAACGTTTCTTCAGCAACTTTGTTAAATGTAACAATCCTGCCATCAGTATCCACAGCAACCACACTACTATGCATACTTCCCAGTATACTATTTAGAAATCGAGTTAGATTGTCCAGCTCCTGCACCTTATTGTTAAGACATTCATTTGTATAAGCCATTTCCCGATCAATCTCTTTGACTCTATCTTGTAACTGCTTATATGAACCTTCAAGCTTCTGTGCATAATTATTAAAACTGTCAAATACAGTTAACAACTCTTTGACATTATTAAATTGCTTTATTTTCTCTTTGTATGAACTTGAGTTTCTCATTTTCTTATAACCTTTACCATTTTCTCTTCTACCTTGGTACGCCACTCGATGTCCTGAATATACCATTGTGCCTGTTTAGACCAATAAGTACCCTCATATCCATCCCGTAGATCTTTGTACACCATTACTGCGTCGTCATATAATTCCTGCTTCCTGTAGCAATTTGCTATTTGATATAATATCCATATTTTTCTTTCATTCTCGATCTTGTTTTTATCAATCAATTCATAAATTTCTAATGCCATTTTATATTCACCCAATTTATACAAGTTTTCTGCAATTTCAAAGCGATGAACTATTTCGTGTACTTTTTTATCTTCGTTCTTAAGAGTAATTGTATCCTCTGCCCCCTTCTCTTCTTCAGAAGATGTAAGGATATTTTGATCGTCTACAGGTTTTTCATTATTTTCTATTTTTTCATAATTTGTTAATACCATTTCACTCTCATTCTTTTTATCGTCTTCCCTCTTGCCTTCTTTCTCATATTCACTTTTATCTTCTGCTAACTTCTCAGCACCTTGAAGGTTTGATTTTAATTTGTCCAACACCGCTTTCTCTCTTTTTAATACCTCAAGCGTGACTACCATTTCATCCAAATCCTTTATTTCGCTGTCAGGTTGATTATCGGTTAACATAACCTCTGATCTTTCTATGGCTTCGTCACCAGGCTTTAATCCACTTATCTCAACACCACCGTTAACCGCATTCTTCTCCTCGCTTACAACGGTACCCAAAACAGACAAATTAACCATGCCGAAGAGTGCTAATGTCAATATTTGTTTATAATTAACTACCAAGTAATCTACCTCCCTTATTTTCTTATACGTTTTTGGAAATAGCGCAAATGAAATGCCACGACTGGCCAAACATTCAAGACATAAAAAATTCAAGCATAGCTCTAGTATCAACATGCCTTAAGGTATTTCCAGGTAATGCCTTATTGTAGCCGGAACGAAGATGGTGTAAATATCGGTTGGAAATTTAAAGATAATTCGAGAGAATAATCAGGATTGTAAATACTGATTCTAGATACTGCGTGGATTTTCTGTTTGTTTCTTGTACCTTTTGTATATTTTTAAAACAATACCATTCCCCTGGAATGATGAAATGACGGTGTTGTCGTCGGACTGACGGGCAGGCAGGCAAGGCATGCTACTCTCTTTTGCAAGAATAGTGGCAACAGGTCATACCCAAATCAGTCGCCTGTCGCCTGAGGACGACCCTGTGGGCTGCTTCAATCCGCCCCTGGCGGGAGGACGAACCCCTGTGGTGGACTGCTCCGGCGGGAGGGACGACCCTGAAACACCTACAGACCCGCCTCTGGAGGTCATGCCCAGTCGCCTGGGGAGACCTACCCACAGATCCGACTCAGTCGGGAGGCAGATCCGCTTGGGCGGTCCTTCTAGATGGACATCTTGCCTGTGATTGTCATACTTAAAGTATGCTCCACTGTAAAGGGAACCTCATTACTACTTTGTTTCTTAAATATCC
This sequence comes from Planctomycetota bacterium, assembly GCA_022570935.1. Lineage (GTDB taxonomy): Bacteria > Planctomycetota > Brocadiia > Brocadiales > Scalinduaceae > Scalindua. The sequence goes on from JACZYU010000007.1 coordinate 20,518, forward strand.
TGCTGATACGCCTTGACTGCCTCAGTATGTAAACCAAGTTCGCTGTAGGAATCACCAATTAATCCGGAAACCCAATTCCTTTGCTTCTCTGTCACTTCTCCATCAAGAACCTCCCGGTAGCTTTTTATTGCCTTTTCAAACTGTTTGTCTCGTGCTAAACAAACACCTGCAAAAATGTTAGCTTTAACGGCCAGATCCTTATCCTTCTTTCTTTCAGCAATTCTTTTAAAGACATCAAGAGCCCTTTTGTTATTCTCATCATCAAGATGACATAATCCAATCTCAAACTTTATACTTTCAGCATATATACTATCGGGATGTTTACTTAAACCTTGATTGAGTATTTCTACAGCACTATCTAACATCTTCATCAGACGTAGTGATTTTCCACTATACAGAAAACCCTGTGACGATAAGCTGCTGTCGGGATACTCTGCTAATGCACCTTTGTATAATTGAAATGCTGTCAGAAAATCCCCTGTCTTAAAAAAACAATCTGCCAGTTTGTAGTAAGCTTTTTCCAGTACATCATTGCTCTTCTCATAAAAAACGAAATTATTTAGTGTACTTATGGCTTCATTGTATTCACCAAGTAAATAGTAGCAGTTACCTATCTGATACTCTAATTCATAACGTACCTCATCAGGCAAGATTAAACGGTTAGATGTAAGAAGAGTATCTCCTGGCTGGTATGCCGGTACATCACTCCCGGACTGAAAATTATCCTTCATGTCCAGGAATGTCTGTAACGCCAGAGAATAATCCCCTGCATCAAGGTAGACCTTTCCCAACCGCATATGAGCAAATATGACTGCATCACGGTCATGGTATTCTTTGATCACATAATTATAACTTTCAATAGCCTTTTCATAGTTACCTTGTTTTCTCCATAAATCACCAATAATAAGATACGTGTCATCCACATTAGATTCATTGGGATATCGCAGCGCGTAATCTAAATAACTTGCTCTCGCCTTTTCTAAATCATCCAGTTTTACATAACACTTTCCTTCATTAAACTTAGATTTTTTTGCCAGTGGATGATCTGAATAATTCACCGTTACGGTTCTGTATTCCTGTAACGCTATTGATGGAAAATTCGAAGCAAGGTAAAAGTTTCCCAGTTCGTAGTATGCTTGTGCTATCCCCTCATATTCCGGATATTTGATCATAGCCTTTTGGTATGCCTGTATTGCCTTGTCCTGATAATAACCATATGATGTCACCACATTTAGCTTTGCAGGCAACGTCACAAATATTAAGCTCTCACTTATAATAGGTTCAAGCCCTTTTGCACCAAGAATAACATCTATAATGTCAACCAAAGGAGCATCTTTCAGATAAATAGAAAGAACCGAGGCTATTTCCTCTTTATCAATATCCTCATCTATAATAATCTTCTTCCTGCTTACAGAAGCTAACGTTTGCAGTATATCCTCCATAGATACTAAATCAGCCTTTATTGAATATAAGACAGTACCGTAATTACCTTCTCTCCTATTTATGAACAAATCCTCCCTTTCGACAACTAATTCTATAACCGTATCCTCCTCCTGCAAGGCTTGACGCTGCTTTAATTCCAACAGCTTCTTTAAACCCTCTAATACCGTTTTCTCATCATTTACCATTTTCTTATATTCATCAACCGGCATATTCAATAATCCGGTACCTGCGCCATTTCGTACATCTGCCCCAACGTATCCCGTTGTACCAACCAATAGCAGGAACATCGTTAACAAATTCACAAAAACCGTATTTTTAAATTTCGGCCTGCCCTGGTGCGATCCGCCCTGCGGTCTGGGCCAGGGATTTCGGCCTGCCCTGGTGCGATCCGCCCTGCGGTCTGGGCCAGGGATTTCAGATTTCAGATTTTCAGTATTCATATTTATCAATGATTCGTCTTATAGCGAACTGCGACTGCTTTTTGCCGCGCTTCTTCTTCCTTCCGGTATTGTTCTGCCTGCGCAACGTAACTACCGGCAATTTTATAATACGCTCTTATCACTATATGTTTATCGTTATCTTCTGTATATTTTGCCTCTAAGCCTGTTATTGAGTATAAGACTCTTCTGGCTTCCCCGTAATCACCATTCAAAATCAAACACTCTCCCAAGCCCAGTTGAGCCTTCAATCTATAAGGACTGTTCAAATAATTATTAGACACTTTTCTATATATTCCTGATGCCTTTCCATATTTTCCCAATTTGTAATAACTATCTGCTAAACGGCTATAGACCCTGTCACTCTCATCAATAGCAATCTTTGAGTCTATCAGCTTTTCATATATAGATATGGCCTTCCTGTGCTGATCATAATCAAAATACATATCAGCTTCCTTTATAACATTCTTAATGTTTTCTTGAGTTATTCTTCCACCAGACGAGTAATTATTAGAAATAACACCAGTATTCTCCTTTTCCCTGGGTGGGGTTATAGCGGGAGTGGTCATAGTTTTCTCTGGAACTTTCAGAGTATTGGTCTTTAAAGTTTTCTTGCTTATACTCTGCTTTGCTATCATGGATTTAAGCTCTTTCTTCTCATTGGCGATCCAATTACGCTGTAAATACATCAGTCCCACAACCAACAAAATGATAACCAGGTTTACAATTATGACCCCCTTATATCCACTGGCGTTGCCGATTAGTGTATTCAGTTTTTGTTTTATCTTTTTTATCATATTCTATTTTCTGTAAACAACAACAATTAACATTAAGAACTCGACATTAACACAGACGTTGCAATCATTTTTTTATTCTACGCTTTTTACTGTCCGGTAAGTGTTCTGTATCATTTCTATCAAGGCTTATTAATAACACTGTTTCATCATCAAGACTAACGTCCTTGTCGTTTACAAATGAAGCATGTAAGTCAACCTCTTTAGACTGTTTTTTTTGTAAACTCTGCATATTCTGCAAGGCCTTCTCAATTTTCTGCTTTATCAAGGCCCCTTCTTCCATAATTCTTGACATTGAATTACTTCTTGATAACATCAACCTGTTTTGATAAGAATATGGCATTGTGCCTTCAGTTAAGTCAATTCTCGGTGAAATGCCTAACAGGTAAGGATTGGTCTCCAGTATTTCTGTCTCTCCGTCTGGTGTAATCATCGAACATACCAGGTTATTCCCGCTATTTACATATTTAATAACTCTCTTTTTCTTATCAATAAGCACACATAACATCGACACTTTGACATGAGGGAAAATATTTTTGTACAAAAACTTACTTATATTATCTATCACTCTTTTTGGTGTATTTCCTGTTTTTGATCTAAATAATGTCTTAATCATTATTCCTATCTGCCGGTTTTCCCACCATTCCCTGCGATGTTCATTTTGATCATTAATATTCCCGAATATCAACATAGACCTGTTTTTACTAATCGCAAAAGAGTCAAAGACAACTGTGCTTTTAGGTTGACATGCCGGACCATCAAAGTAATAAGACATGCCACCCGGTTTCAAAAGGTTATCAGTTTTTGATGATTGTTCGCTGTCATTGCTCTGTAGCGGGCAGGCGCTTTCTTTATCAGTGTCATTTGAGATACTAGAATCATTGAGCATTCTTACTAGGACGTCTTTTATTTCCCGTATCTTGAAAGGCTTGCTGATCATCTCAACTACACCCAGTTTCGCTGCTTCTTTGACCGTTTCTAGAGAACCATATGCCGTGATAATGACTATTTTTAAATTAGAATCACTCTTCTTTATCTCACGTATCAATTGGATACCGTCCATACCCCGCATCTTAATATCAGTTATAATCAAGTCATATGATGCCGTCTTGAAACGCTCCAAGGCCTGAAAGGCATCCCGGGCCACGTCTACCTTATAACCTTCACTGACCAAAGCCTCCTTTAAGACATATCTAATTGTCTCTTCATCATCTACCAACAAAATCCTGTTATTCATCTTATCACTTCTTCTCTAATCAGCATTAGCCCTGCAACAACCATTCGCTAATCTATTAAAATAATGAATACTCCTACACAATAATTTCCTTAATTTAGTTTACTTCAGATACTCTAGCTCACTCCATGAATTTACTATTTACTAGAAAATGTTTCATAAAATTCCTTCACTATATTGTTCAGACGATCAATCTCTTTAAAAATCATCCCGAAGATTCTTTCATTTGAATCATCTTTCTCCACTCTTTCCTTGAGCACTTCTACAGCAGCAGAAATACCCGCCAGAGGGTTTCGTACTTTATGAGTAACAATACCCATCAATTCGTTCAGATCATTAAAATATTCAGTTTCCCTATACTTGTCTGCTATCATCTTTATTCCTTCATCATCATTTAAATCAACACTCGATTTCTCCCCACTCCCTGAAGATTCAATTTGCTTGTTCAATGCAGAAGATAACTCTTCCTTCGTAATTAAATTCATCTTGATAAGGATTACACCCAGGAGTTGGTGCTCAGGATTGTCTTTTTGTAAACTTAATGCATTTTGAATATCTGATTTCTTAACCTTACCATCTTTAACTAAAACCTGTCCGAGTTTTTTCTGACATGAATCAGTATCTTTTTCGATATTAATCACTTTATATAATCTCCCTTGTTAATTAGACACGAATTGCATGAATTGGCATAAATTAGAAGTTAGGTCGCTATCGCGACAAAACCAAACAACATAACCATACCTTGTCATTCCCGCAATCTGTTGAGCGGGAATGACATATGGCAACATTGTAAGACTATACATTCAAATAAGTATATTCATTTTTCTCCAACTTTAGTCACTTTAGTTCACTTCACACTTTAGGCACTTCAAACTTATTACTGTTTAATACTATAAAGCTTTATCTTGTTGTATAAAGTGGTGCGGTTTATACCCAGTATCTTCGATGCCTTGGTCATTCGCCATGAAGTCTCCTTAAGGATTTCTGTTATATGTTGTTTCTCAATAGTTGAAATAGACTGATCTACCTCTTCATCCTGTCCAATGTCTTTTATTTCTGTCTCAGACCCCAGTAGCAGGTGCTCGGCAGAAAGGGTAGAATTATTTGAAAGAAGAACAGCTCTTTCAATAACGTTTCTCAGTTCTCTCACATTTCCAGGCCATTCATAGTTTTTCAGAACCGTTTTTATTTCTGGCGTCAGGCCATTGACCTCCTTGTTGAATTCTTTATTAAATTTAAGTATATAGTGTTTTGCAAGCGGGATGATGTCATCCTTCCTTTCCTTCAACGCACACAAATATACCGGTAAGACTTTCAGGCGATAATAAAGATCTTTTCTGAAATTCCCCTTCTTTACTTCCTCTTCCAAATTCCGATTTGTTGAAGCAACTATCCTTACGTCTACATTTATATCATCCACCCCCCCTACCCTCTTAAATTTTCTTTCCTCAAGCACTCTCAGCAGTTTCGCCTGTAATGCCAAACTCATCTCTCCAATCTCATCAAGAAACATGGTGCCTCTCTGGGTGGCTTCGAATAAACCGGCTTTTCCTGTAGCAGAAGCTCCTGTGAAAGAACCCTTTTCATAACCAAACAACTCAGCTTCAAGCAGGTTCTCTGTCAGGGCGGCACAATTAATCGCCATAAACCTGTACTTATTCCTCGCACTCATCTCATGAATATAGTTGGCAATCAACTCCTTGCCTGTCCCACTATCTCCCTGTATAAGTACCGTACTTGAAGGACTCTGTGCAATTATCTTTACATGTTCAAAAATCTTTTTCATTTCTTTACTAACGGCAATAATATTAGCATTACCTGTAACATCTGCTTTTTCCCTTAACCTTAATACTTCTCTCATCAGGGATTGAGTACTCAATGCCTTCTCAACCACAACCTTGATGTGTTCCATCTTAAATGGTTTCTCAAGATAATCAAATGCCCCGGCTTTCATTGCGTTTACTGCAGTGTCTACAGAGCCATGACCTGTTAAGAGAATTACGAGTATGTTCGGATCATGCAATTTTATTTCTCTTAATAAATCCAGGCCATTCATTCCGGGCATCTTTAAGTCCAATATAACCAGGTCAGGAATCACCTTCTTTACTAAGCTTAAAGACTTTTCCCCATCCTCCTCCGTGTATACTTTATGCCCTTCAAACTCCAATGCCTCTTTTAAACAAAACCTGATTGTTTCCTCGTCATCCACAACTAAGATTACTGGCTTTACGCTATTCTGGCTTTCCGCATTTTTAACCGATTTTGCTTCTCTCATTTAACCCTCTATTCTAAAATAAATTTTCTTTCCTAATTTGGTAACTTCCAATTACCGCAAATTAATGCCTATATTTTATACATAGTGTGGAATAAATATACAATATTTTTGTTTTATCCAATATTTCACATATGGTCTTATTTCTAAAATCTTAATCCCTTTTTCAATTTGTTCGGATTAGGGATTAAGGCTATCAAGTTTTCCCTTTGCCGCCTTAATTTCCTCTATATTACGTGCATATCTAACGCATTCTTCAAGATGTTTTCTGACTTTATCCGGTTGGTTTCTCTTCTCAAACATAGAAACCAAAATAAGATTTACCTCGTAGTTGCCTTTATGTGTATCGAGTGATTTCTCAAAGGCCTGTATCGCTTCATCTTCTGCTCCACTATTTAAGTATAATAATCCCAACTCTTTATAACGACCGGCGATATTCATGGGATACACACTTATTGTTCTTTTATATATTTCAATAGCTTTGCCGTTATCGCCTCTTTTAGAATAAATCTTTGCCATTTCATCGAATGGATCAAAACCGGAAGTCAAAAATATCTCAAGAACTTTCTCGTCGAAATTTTGGTCTAAGTGCCTTAAGACCATCACACCTTCACCCAGAATCTTATCTTCTAATAAGGAATTCTCCTCTTTGCTGGTTCTGGATAGGTAAAGTACCATCAATGAGGCTCGTATGCCAACTGCATCACCGGTGATCGAAAGTATTTCTCTAAGCTTCTTTTCAGACACATCAAAGGTGTATTGGCCCTGATTGTATAGCCCTATAATACTTAGTGAATCATCATATGCATTTAGATTTCGACAAAAGCTTGTTATTTTAACAGCTAACTCCTTCAGGATACCGGATGACAATTCTTCAGGATTACCCTCTACGGTAACAAAACCTAATGTTTCTTTCTCCTTAACACCTACTATTTCTGCATCTATTCTCAAACTGCTTCCTATTAAAGATATGTTACCTTTCAGAACATAGTCTGCCTTCAACTGCCTGCCAAATTTCTTGACTATTTTCGTATCCAACCGTGAGAACAAATCCACCTGATCGGCTGTCCAGACGCCATCGGTCTTCGTTATATTGTCGATTTTTATCTGATCACCCGGTATCACCGTGGTAACCTTCTCATAAATAATTTCCCTGTCTACCGGCTCAAAATACCCTGTTTGTGTAAACATACTTCTTAATGCATCCGGGACCATTTCTTCCATGTTCATCTGGGCATAATCCTTGAACGGCATGACAACAATCTTGTAACTCCTTTTTGCATCACAATCTTGGTTAGCAAAAGCTACAAATATGAAAACAATTAACGCCATTTTAATACTAATCGCCTTTCTTAATAATGCCGCTATTCTGTATGGAATAATCATTTTTGCTCCTTATAAATTACTTTTATTCGGAATATATACGCATATTTTGTGCCTATTCTTATAATAGAGTATTGAGAGTATATTTTAACCTAGACCGCCAGCCTTAGACTGCTTTGCATGAATTATACAATGCCATGGCTGACGGTAAGGGCAAGGAGGTACTGGAAAGAATTTTAGATAATCTCGCCAGTTATGCCAATTTTCATTTTGCTGCAGAAAAGACGGAAATGGTAAAACACAAATACCCTGATTACGAAGCACATAGAGGCAAACATCAAGCAATGCTGGGTAAAGTTGGATCTTTAATAGAAGATTACAAACTGGGAAAAGTGACTCTTACCCATGAAGTATCAGACTTTCTGAGTGACTGGCTTAACAAACATATCGTAGGAACAGATCAACAATACAGCAGCTTTATGAACGGAGTGGGCGTAAACTAAGAAAGGCATAGAGTAGCAAGACATAACCGGTTTGAACTGTTTAAACAGTTTAAATCAAGATGCAGTAAAGAACCGGTTACTCACACCGCCTCTACCGACCCTTACAGTCAGACTGCGAAGGCATCTGGGACATTTTCCTTCATATTGCTTCCCTGAGTAGTTATAGATACGTCCATATATATTGCAACATGCAAAATGAATCCCCAGATACTTCCTCTTCTTTTGCCTGCTAACCGCTACTGCTGACCCACCCTCTATTATATCCATATTTCCTTACACAAATGAATTCATAGAATATAAAATGTAAATCAACCGCTACAGCAGGCCTGAGTTCTTAATTGACCTGGCGATTTCCTTAGTGACCGCATCACGGTCGTAAATACCAGCTTCTATGCGGGCCTTAACATCCTTTATCTTTTCCTCCCTGACATCAGGCATCTTCTTAATTTCCGCCTTTAAGATTGACAGTGTTTTTTGTAACTCTCTGGCTTCAGTGGAAATCTCAACTTTGTCTCCTTCTTTTGATACTTGCACTTCCCTGGAAATACCGGATGCAGCTTTTTTAATATCCCCTTGTTTTGCAAGATTTTGATTACCAAAAACCTTCCCAGCTTGATTATTAGTAATTCCAAATGCTTTATCTACAGACATTTTTAAACCTCCAATCTATGTGCTAAAACCGCGCATTCCATAGCCTTTTAGTATTACAATAATAACTTAATAGTTTGTGCCACAGGCACTCCACACACCAGTAAAAGTTTAAAGGAACACTTCTAAACATTGATGATCTCCTCTTTAAACTTGATGGATAAATGTCATCATAATAATCATCATACTCAAATCGTTTCATTCTCAACCTCCTGCAAACAGTCCTTTTCCATATATATTATCGTCAGACCTGCAGTACTCTTTAGCAAAAATCCATTTTTATTCTTCAAGCAATAATTATGCCGCAATAAGTTAAAAGTGCCTACCCGCCTGCCAATCAGTTCGGGCAGGAAGTCAGGAGAAAATAACGGTTTAAACTGTTTACCTCGCGCAGCGTGGTTTAAACGGCTTAAATGGTTCAAACCGCGTCTGTTTCCTTTAAGACACTTCAAACTTTGCTTCGTCTAATAAACGTTTAAATAATCTACATTCTGCTCAAAATACCAACGGTAACGGAAATTATTTCCTCCTGAACAATAGTTTCAAAGTCCAGTCGTTCTCATAACTATAGGAAAAAATAATAATGAAAATCTCTACTAAATCCTTGTTTTATATGTATCGCCTGAAACCAAGAGCCTGCATGAGGAGAGTCAAAAAAAGACAATTCATTCTTATTAGATGGAATGGCAACTATTTTGCAATACAGAGCGACCATAGCAGCACATAAACATAACACGGCGTAGCCGCAACCAAGTTTTGAAGTGTCTTATGTGAACTCCTGCCTGCCCCCGCCTGCCGGACGGACAGGGGTAGGCAAGGAAAGTGCCTAAGGTTTAAGGTTGAAAAGATTGCATTGCCGGGTTTGAAACTTTGCGCCCTTGGCGTCTTCCCGCTCGGCCATGCCGTTCGCCAGTCCGACAAGCATTCTGGCGGGGACGGATGCGGTAAACTACTTCTTTTCCGACTCGTTCGGGTTAGGCCGAATGCTAATGAAAAATATTGTGACTAATCTTTATGCAACTTGTACCGATAATATAAAAAATTCACTATTTATTATATAAATCTCAAAATCTTAAATAATAGTAATCTTTATATCTTGTAAGAAAGGAATGGTGATCTAAAATGTCGAAAGTTTTATTAGTTGATGATTCTGCCGTAATGAGAAAGATAATCCAGAGAAACATAAAGGAAACGGGGCTTATTGTTGATGAATTCGTTGAAGCGGGAGACGGCAAACAGGCATTAGAAAAGGTAAATGATAATGGTAATTTAGATTTAATATTGCTTGATTGGAATATGCCGAACATGTCAGGTATAGAATTTGTCAAGGCATTGAGATCCTTAAACCTTCCGAACAGGATACCTGTCGTAATGGTAACCACCGAGGGTTCTGAAGCCAAAATAAGCGAGGCAAAGCAAAGTGGTGCAGACGGCTATCTTACAAAGCCATTTACGGCAGACCAGCTGCGCGACACACTCGGAAGCTATCTTTTAATAAAATAATCCGGCTAAACAACTATATTATTTAGGAGAATAAAATGACAACCACAACTTACTCTGATGTAGCAGAAGAAATTGTGAGTAGTACCAATGAAGTCTTCTCAACAATGATACCAATGGAAATCACGTCTGACGGCTCATTCTATCAAAAGGAGGATATGATATCGACTGACGTAATATCTCTTGTCAGCTTCACAGGAGAACATTCCGGCATACTTGCCATCTTTTGTTGCAAGGAAATAGCACTTAAAATTACGTCCAGCATGCTGGGTATTGAAGCTACCGAAATAGATCAGGACACAAAGGATGCCATGGGTGAGGTAACGAACATGATTGCCGGAACATTAAAGAACAAGATTCTTGGAAAATTCGGGGCAATGCATCTCTCTATCCCTATAGTCATAGCAGGTGAGAGTCTTACAATACGTTCTGCTACAGATAACAGTAAAGATACACGAGAAATCAAGATTGCTTCAGGTGTAACATGCAACAGTCAAAGCTCCTGGTTGATGACACCATTCTCTTCAAATGGAAGTAGTTTTAACGTTGGATTCGTCTTCAAAAAGAATGATTAAGAAAT